>CBDUZO010000105.1:0-13806 GCA_965371725.1 uncultured Phycisphaerales bacterium | reverse complement strand
GGTGCAAACTGAAGTCCGTGTACCCGAACATTAAGCTGTGACAAAGCACTAGTGCGGGTGAAATCCCCGTCGAGGTTCCGCTGATGCGTTCGCTGTGGCTGGCGAAGAAGGCCAGCCGAAAGCGGGCTCTGCGATGGGTGCGCGACGCGCAAGGAAAAGTCAAAACGAAGACGATCGAGATTACACACGTCGAGGACGGCCAGCCGGTTGCCAAACGGGTGAAACGCCCGTTACTCGAGATCTTCGAGCCCGCCAAAGACAGCGAGGTCGAAGGCGGCACCGTCGCCCGTGGCAGTGCGACGTGCCCGGTCACCGGTTTTACGACCAAGGTGGACTCCGTGCGGGCGCAACTCAAGCAGCGCCGCGGCGGTGCGGCCGATGCCCGGTTGTTCTGCGTTGTGACGACCCGCGACAAGGTGCAAGGGCGTTTCTATCGCCTGCCGACGAAGGCCGATCACGCGGTGTTCGACGCGGCGGCGACAGAGCTGGAGCGGCGCGAACGTGCCGACGGCACTGAGCGCTCGCGTACGGGCCGAGCGGCGGGTCGGCGGAGCGCAGCTGCAGGAGCGGAGGGGGCGGCGATTCGACGGAGTCTGGTCCCAGACGAAGTTATCTCGCTGAACGAACTCCGGCGCATCAGCGTCCCGATCTACGGCATGGAGCGTTGGGGCGACCTGTTCTCGCCGCGGCAGGCACTGGCCCTGAACACACTGGCGCGGCTGGTGTGCGAGGCGGGTGGGAAGATTGCAGGGGAACTAAGCGGCTTACCCGAGGCAGTGCAGACGTGCCTAGCGCTGGCGATGGACAGATTGGCTGACTTCAACTCGTCGCTCGCACGTTGGGCCAATCACCGTGAAGGCTCCGCTGGGACGTTCGGGCGCCAAGCGCTCGGCATGGTATGGGATTTTGGTGAAACATCGCCACTGTCGGGGTCCACAGGTGCTTGGGAGACCTCCCTTGGCCTGATGGCTTCCGTGCTCGAATCGCAGGACTGCAAGACCGCAACGGCGGGGCATGCGGAGGCCGCAACTGCGACGGCGCACCCGCTGCCCGACGATGCCGCGAATGCGATCGTAACCGATCCGCCGTATTATGACGCCGTGCCGTACGCCTATCTTTCTGATTTCTTCTACGTCTGGATGCGTCGCACGCTCGGCGACGTTCATCCGGCGCTCTTTGGTGATGCGGGCGTCCCCAAGGATGCCGAGATCGTCGTCGATCGCCCGCACAAGTTGAGCCGGTCCACCAAGGACATCACGTTCTATGAACGCGAACTGACCAAGGCCTTCGCTGAGGGCCGGCGCGTGCTGGCGCCGAGCGGGGTTGGGACGATCGTCTTCGCCAGTAAGGCCACCGCGAGTTGGGAAGCGATCCTCAAGGCGGTCATCGACGCCGGCTTCGTGGTCACCGGCTCGTGGCCCATCGACACCGAGATGGAGACCCGCGTGGCCGCCCAGGGACAAGCGCGGCTGGGCTCCAGTGTCCACATCGCCTGTCGGCCGCGCGAGAACCCTGACGGTTCTCTGCGAGAAGAGATCGGCGAATGGCGCGAAGTTCTCGTCGAGCTTCCCCAACGCATCCACGCCTGGATGCCGCGGCTTGCAGCGGAGGGCGTGGTTGGCGCCGACGCGATTTTCGCCTGCATCGGACCCGCGTTGGAGGTCTTCAGTCGGTACAGCCGGGTCGAAAAAGCCAGCGGCGAGGTGGTTACGCTCGGCGAGTACTTGGAACAGGTCTGGGCGGCGGTGTCGAAGGAGGCGCTTTCGCTGCTGTTCGATGATGCCGACGCGAGCGGCCTGGAGCCCGACGCCCGCCTGACGGCCATGTGGCTCTGGACGCTTGGGGCGGGCCCCGTCGCGAACGGCAACGGAAAGGCCTCCTCGAAAAAGGACGACACGGAGGGCGACGAAGAATCGGCGGGCGGCAAGACCAAAGTGAGCGGGTACGCACTGGAATTCGACGCGGCCCGGAAGATCGCCCAGGGGCTTGGTGCACACCTCGACAAATTGCCGAACGTCGTGGAGGTCAAGGGCGACAAAGCCCGACTGTTGTCGGTAGCCGAACGGACCAAGCACCTGTTTGGCAAGGACACCGAACCCGATCAGTCCAAACCCCGCGGGCGAAAGAAGAAGACCAACCAGCTCAGCTTGTTCGAGGAACTCGACGTGGCCGAGGCGGCGGTAGGCGGTGGCTGGGGTAACGTGCAAGGACCGGCACCGGGAACGACCGTGCTCGACCGTATTCACCAGGCGATGATCCTTTTCGCCGCCGGCCGCGGCGAAGCCCTGAAGCGTTTCCTCGTCGAAGACGGCGCGGGCACCGACGCCCGCTTCTGGAAGCTCGCCCAGTCGCTATCGGCGCTGTATCCGACCGGCACCGACGAAAAACGCTGGGTTGACGGCGTGTTGGGGCGGAAGAAAGGCTTGGGGCTTTGACATAAGCTTTGACACAGGAGAAACAGAATGGCCAAGAGAGGCGCACCGGTGAAGCAGCCCAGCGTAATCAAGGCGCTAAAAGTGATCGGCGAGAACTACGGATACAAAGTGCAAGCAAGAGGGAAGGACCCAAAGCGCCCTGCGGGCCAGAAGAAGTTCTTGCCAGACATTATCGCGGTTCCTTTCAAGGGCAAGGAGCGCCGTTGCATGGAAGTTGAAGCAACGGTGACGAACAACACGATCTTCAAGTCCCTCGTCAGCCTGCTCGACTATCTTTCGAATTACAAAGATGCCTCTGCCTACTTGGTTGTTCGGAGCAAGGATAGACAGTTCGCCGAGGATTGTCGAAAGGAGATCTTGAGGCTGATTCGCCACTTCGGTAAGACCGTGCGAGGAGCCAACCCGAAAATCAGGCTAACCGTGGCGACTTTTGAGGAAGTCATGGAAGCCAACAAGAAGATCGTGACGTGGGACACCCGTGGTCGCACCGGCGCCCCACCCAAGTGTTCGTTCCTGCCGCGATGCAAATAATGTGAAGTTTTCGGAGCGATTGGGCGTGAATCCGAATCATGTGATTTCCTGGACATCCGCATTCGTTGCAGCTCTGCAGCCAAGGTGCGTATCCGAGCCGCTGAAGGAGGCTTCGCTCTCGGGTAATCTGGGCGAGTGGACTCGTCTCTTGACCGAAGCAGTCGTGGCCAGTTGCGAGCAGCTCAATTGGCCGGCGCTGGCGAAGGGACTCCGGCTATGACGCAGATTTCCCCGTCATCTTCGACGCTTATTCCGAAAGTCGTGGTCTACTGCGATGAGAGCTGCCACGATCTGAGTGGCCATCACGCCTGGATGTCGATCGGCGGCTTGCGAATGCCCCGGGAGAAGAAGCCCGACCTGACGAAGGCGTTCCGGCGGCTCTGCGAGCAGCGCGGCCTGCATGGCGAGGTGAAGTGGACCAAGACCAGTGCCAAGCGTCTGGACGATTACAAGGCCCTGGTCGACTTCTTCTTCGATGAAGCGGACTTGCGTTTTCGCACAATCGTGGTTGAGCAGACCAAGGTTCGGATCGCGGAGTTCCACGGCAAAGACCGAGAGCTGGCGTTCTACAAGTTCTACTACGAGATGCTGGAGAAATGGCTCGAAGAACGAGGCGAGTACCTGATCCTGCTGGATTACAAGCAGAACCGTGGGTCCGATCGCTACACGACGTTGCGGATGTATTTGGATCGGCACCTTCGCGGCAGCGCCTGGATCGCCGACTTGACGGTCATCGACTCGTGGGAGTCACCGCTCGCCCAGCTATGCGATCTGCTCACGGGCGCGGTTGCGGCGGCGTACAACGGTACGAGGGCGGGCGGTCCGAAGGAGGCGTTGAGTCAGTACATTGCCAGTAAAGCCGAGTTTCCCACTCTGCGAACGAGCACGGGGTTGACCGCCCGGAAGTTCAACATCTTCAAGATCGATCTGGAGTGAACAATTGAATGACAAGCTGGCATCACTCCTGATCGATCTGTCAGAAATGTCGGACGAAGAGGCGGATCAGTTTGTCTTTGAGAAATATGTCGAACTATACCTCGACCAGCGTCAAGAGCCGCGCAGGATCGGCGTCCGACAGGCCCACGATGGTCAAGAAATCCTCTTCACTGAGTCACGCTATGACCACGCTTTCGGCACCTCTCGCGAGAAGACGAGCCGGCGGTATGCCAAAGACAAGTTTGACCAATTGCGGGGTGAGCGCGTGGCATGGATCGCCCCGGTTGTGGCCGGCCGAATCGACGGAACCGAGTGTTGGGTCATACCTCCGAAGGACGAGCGCCGCGATAAGGAGGGGCGAATCCTGAATCAACGCCTGTATCTCGTTCGGCCAGAGCGATATGTTGTGTGGTTGGAACCGTCGTCAAGAGGGGACGGCTGGTGGTTCTCCACAGCCTACGTTGCTGGGTTTGGCGACGTTCGCCGTTGGTGCCAAACAGGTCGCAAAGCTTGGGCGCATAAAAATATCCCGTGATTATTCGGCTCACGGGATCAGAGGCCAAGTCCCAAGCCATGAGGCTGGGGCCAACTGCTCCACGAAGGAGCATCGATATCAGTATACGGCATTTTTGGGGCAGGATTACCACAAAAGTCCCGTATTTCTGTGTTTTCTTTGACAGAGGACGCGCTGTTCGCGATAGGCTGCGCCCCCAACGGAAACGGAGAATCCAGACTTGAAGAGCGCCTGGCGAGACGACCTTGCAGGCAAATGGATCGGTAGCCTGAGAAAGGGGCTCCAGCCACGGGATGTATCGGAACCGCTCAAGGAAGCGTCGCTCACCGGAAACCTGGCCGAGTGGACCCGCCTGCTGACGGACGTGGTCGTCGCGACCTGCGCGGACCTCGGTTGGCCGGCCGCCGCCAAGGGGTACAGGCTTAAGCTGCTGCCGCAGCCGGGACAGGAGTATCTCGGGATCGACGTGATGGCGTTTCCACCGTCGTCGGGCAACGAAGGCGCAGAGCCGCGTTGGCCGTTCCCGCTGGCGGTGTTCGAGCTTGAGAACGTCAAGGAGCGGGCCGCCTACTCACTGTGGAAGGTGATCTGCGTCCGAGCTAAGCTGCGGGTTGTGTTTGCGTACCGAAACGACTGGGACCAGGTCAAGGAGCTGGTCCGATCGCTCAAACACGACGTCATCGACGGGTTCACGATTGAGGAGCGAATGACGCTCGACGATCGGATTCTCGTCGTGACCGGCAGCCGCGGCGAAGGCGAGACGTTTCCGTATGGGTATTTCAAGGTTTGGCGATTGAACCCGAACATCGGGGCCTTTGAGCGATTCACCGACTGGGGCTAGACGATCGCCCGGTCGAGTCTAAACGCATGTAGAGGAACGGACCTATGGCAAAGTTGAAGCCCTGGTATCACGTGGTAACCCCCCGGGAAGATCTCCGCGAGAACCGTCCGCTGGACGCCTCGGAGTTCGCCGTTCACCTGGACCACGTCCGACATGGCCGGGCGCATGAGGACTACACGAAGCCGGAGCGGTTCTTCGACCGGACGTTCATGACCAAGGCGTTGCTGGATCTGTGCTCGCAGGTAGTCCGGCGGCTTTCGGGCATCAAGGTTGAGACATCGGCCGTGTTCAACATGGCCACACAGTTCGGCGGTGGGAAGACGCACGCGCTGACGGCGCTGTATCACCTGGCCAAGGGCGGGGACGTCGCGAAAGCGTGGAAAGGCATCGACGCGGTTTTGAAGAAGGCGCAGATTCCGACCATCGAGCAGGCCGACGTGGCCGTTTTCGTGGGCACCGAGTTCGACGTCATTGACGGGCGTGGTGGCAACGGTGAGCCGGTGCGGAAGACACCGTGGGGAGACATCGCGTGGCAGTTGGGCGGCGAGGACCTGTTCAAGGTGGTAGCCGAACATGATGAGAAGAAGATCGCCCCCGGTGGTGATGTGATCCGCAAGATGCTGCCCGACGGTCCGACACTTATCCTTATGGATGAGCTACTCAACTACATCAGCCGCGGACGCAAGCTCGGGCTGCGCGACGCCCTGTTCAACTTCATTCACAATCTATCTGAGGAGGTCCGGGCGCGCGATAACCTCGTCCTCTGTGCGTCGATTCCGGCGTCCGAGCTTGAGATGAACCCGGATGACCAGCGCGACCATGAAGCCTTGAAGAAGCTGCTCGACCGGGTGGGTCGCGCGATCATGATGTCCGCCGAAACTGAGACTGCGGAAATCATCCGGCGGCGGCTGTTTGAATGGTACGGGCTGCCCGAGGACGGGCGGAAGGTGGCGACGGAGTACGCCGACTGGGCCGTCGACCATGCCGCCGAACTCAGTGGTGTGAATGCAGGCAGCGCGCGGGAGCTGTTCCTGGCGTCATACCCGTTTCATCCGGCGGTCCTGTCGGTGTTCGAGCGAAAATGGCAGTCGCTGCCCAGGTTTCAGAGAACGCGGGGCATCCTGCGATTGCTAGCTATCTGGGTCGGGCATGCGTTTCAGAAGGAGCATCAGCGCGCGGGCAGCAAGGGCGATCAACTCATAGGACTCGGGTCGGCTCCGGTTGAAGACCCCATGTTCCGCGCGGCGATGTTTGAGCAACTCGGATCGAACGACCTCGAAGGGCCGGTGACGACCGACATCGCCGGGAAGTCCGATGCGTGGGCTATCCGGCTGGACCGCGAGGCGTCGGATGACATCAAGAAGAACCGGCTGCATCAGAAGGTCGCGACGACAATTCTGTTCGAGTCCAACGGCGGGCAGTCGAAGCATCGCGCATCGGTCCCCGAGATCAAGGCGGCTGTTGGCGCGCCGGATTTGCTTCTGCCCAACGTGGACACGGTGCTGGAGGAGATGGTACGGTCCTGCTACTACCTGTCGCAGGACGGCAACTACTACAAGTTCAGCCTTAACCCCAATCTGAACAAGATCCTGACGGACCGGCGCGCCGGCGTGCAAGAGGCGGCGATAGACCAACGCCTTAAGAAGGAAATCGAGACAGTTTTCAAGACCCGACCGAAGGATGTTGACCTTGATTATCGTCCCTGGCCGGCCAAGACCAAGGATGTGCCGGATCGCCCGGAGCTTACGCTCGTGGTCCTCGGGCCCGAGCATCCGGCGGACAAGAAGGCAACGAAGGTCTGGATGGAACGGATCGTCCGCGAGTGCGGGACGTCAGGACGCACGATGAAGTCAGCGCTCTTGTTCGCCGTCCCTGAAGGCGCTGATGCCATCACCGCCGCTGTGCGCGACGTTCTCGCGTGGGAAGAGATCGAGGACGACGATGAAACCAAGAAGCGGCTCGATGACACTCAGAAAGAGCACCTCATCCGGGGTGTCGGAACGGCGAAGGCAGACCTCAAGGAGAAGATATGGCGCACCTATCGCCGACTTTACTTCCTGGACAAGAGCAATGCGCTGAAGGAGACGGATCTCGGCCAAATCACGTCAAGCATGGCGTCGTCGCTCGTGGAGCTGATCATCAATCGCCTGGTGAGGGACGATGAAATCACGGACGGCGTTGGGGCCAATCGGCTGTTGAAGTACTGGCCGCCTGCACTGGACAAGTGGTCGACTAAGGGTGTACGGAACGCGTTTTACTCTTCGCCGGCACTCCCGCGGCTCCTCAAGGCGGACTCCGTTAAGCGAACCATCGCAGATGGCGTCACGCAGAGCCTCATCGGATACGCCCGGGAAACCTCAGGTGGTGCCATAACGCTAGAGAAGTTTGGCAAGAGCATGTCCGAGGAAGATGTCGAAATCGCCGACGACGTGTTCATCCTGAAGGCCGACGACGCCCGCCGGCTGCTGGAACCGCCGAAGCTCGCCAGACTGAAGATGGCGCCGGAGTACGTGACGATCAAGATCGGCGAAAAGGCGACATTCACGGCAACGGGGATTGACCAATACGACCAGCCTCTTGAATCAGGCTCCGTCACGTGGTCAGCTACCGGAGGCGAGGTCAGCGAGGGGGGTGAGTTCACGGCTGGCGAAGACCCTGGCGCCTTTGTCGTCACAGCCAGGGCGGATGGGATCGACAGCTCCGTGCAGGTCCGCGTCGCAAAGGAAAGCGAGCCTGGCCCAGGTCCAGGCCCCACACCTCCGGGGAAGTCGATCATTCGATGGTCCGGCACGGTGCCCCCTCAAAAATGGATGAACTTCTACACGAAGGTCGTGAGCAAACATGCCGCGAACCCCGAGCTTCGCCTGACTGTCTCGTTCGAGGTTGCCGTCAGCGACGATGAGGTCGCGACCCGCGAACAGGAAGCCCGTGCTGCGCTTCGCGAACTAGGCCTGGATGAAGGTCAACCATGACACGAACGGACCCCCTTCAATTGACAAGGTAGTCTCATGGCAGATCAAGCGAGGAAAAAAGTCCGCGTCCCGTGGTTCCAACCGCTCTCGGTCGTACGGGGCGCCCTGAAGGTCTATGACGGTGTCGCCAAGAACCTAATCGACACGATGAATAAGACCCTCAACGCCCAAAGTGGCACGGTGAAGAACCAGATGGACTGGACCGATCCGGATGCATGGATCGACGAGCGGCTGACAGGCGACCTTGCGGCGCTCGCGTGGCGGTTCTGGAAAGAGAGCGGCCACGTCGTCAACCCACGCTGGGTGGATGGGCCTAACTTCCTCATCAGGGTCTACAAGCTTTCAAGTGTAGACGAGCATGGTCTCTGCCGCCTGACCGATCTGGGACGTGCATTCCTTGCCGAGGATCCGGAAGCGGTACGGCACATTGATGAAGGTGAAGGGATGCTCACGATCCTTTCGATCCTCTCGGCCAAGTCGAAATCAAAGCTCAGCGGCATGCTCGACGAGTGGACTGAGTATGTTCGCGCCAATTCCGGGTTCCGGGCCGAGAGTTTGGTCTATGACAGCTTGCGGCGTCGGCTGGCTGATTTGAAAGACCGCAAGCTGATCGCTCGCGATGGGCACACGTACTCGATCACTCAGGCCGGCCTGGACTATCTCGGAGGCGGCCCGAGGCCCGATCCAAAGCAGGCGGCGCTGCGAGCGGTGAAGGCGTTCAACGACGGTCAGCGAGACATACTGCGCGAACGGCTGGCTGCGATGGACCCAACCCGATTCGAGGAACTCGTCGGCGAGTTGCTGTCCGCGATGGGCTACGAGGATGTCCAGGTCACGAAGGAGGCCGGAGACAAGGGTGTGGATGTCGTTGCGACGGTGCAGTTCGGCATAACAACGGTCACTGAGGTCGTGCAGGTTAAGCGCTACCAGGGAAACATCAACCGGCAGATACTTGATCAGCTGCGCGGCGCGCTTCCTTATCACAACGCCCTCCGTGGGACGATCATCACAACGGGTGGGTTCTCCGGCGGCTGCAAGGATGCCGCATTGTATCCGGGTGCAGCCCCCATTGGCCTAATCGATGGCGAGCATCTGCTTGACCTCTTGTTCGAGCATCGGATCGGAATCCAGGAATGGCCAGCCCGGCTGTACGAAGTTGACGAGCCTTTCTTCGAACAGACAGGCGAAAGCAGCACATCGACGAACGGTGACGAGTCTGATTAGCGTTGGGCCTCGCTGCGCCGGATCCCGCCACGGTCGTGCGTGACGCTGTGGCTCGGCTGGCATCACGGGGTCGGTCATCTGGCATCGTTTCGTGGCTGCTTGGAACGCGCGGTGTTCCCGAGCACATTCGTAGTGACAAGGGGCCGGAGTTCAGGGCCACGGTTGGTCGTCGCATCGATCGAGTCGAGAAGCTGGCGGCCTGCTTCGGCTCGAACGCCGGCGTAGTGCCCTCGACGACACCGTGCTTCGGCCCGCGGACGGAGCGGGCCGGGTTGACCTCGACGACGTGGTGCGTCGTGAGCCAATCGAAGAGCATGCGGATCCCGGCCAGGATGCATGCGTCCGCTTTTGGAGCGCCGCGTTGCCTGAGAGCCACCGCCAATGGCTTACGGCACGGTGGCCTGGTCCCACGCAGCCGCCCTTGCGCGAAGCCGTGCTTTATATGGGTGCATGAGGCACGGCGACTTGCGTCGAGGCTACTTCCCGGCCGCTATGGCGAAAAGACGGCGGTCGTCAAACCTGCAAAAGAGCGAAACAGAGACCCAACGCGCGCTGGGGACTATGAGATGCTCCTGGGTTTCGCAAAGCGGCTTGCTGGGTGGCAGGCGCGGCCCTCCCCCGTGCCGCCGCGGAAGTCTGTTGGGCAGGCTACCCAACCGTGCTATTCCAGCTGCGAGGTGTTTATCTCAGACTCCATCCCGATGATTGCATGGGCCTAATTCCTAACACTCCTCGCGCCGCAGAAACAGGCGCGCACATCACACCACCCCTAGCAGTACCCACGACTTCCTAACCTCTTTTCACCGAAGCACTTAGGATGTTCATAGGCAACGACCTCAAAGCCGGTCAGCATGCACGCCGCAATTCCTTCGTGACGAATGGTGTAGAATTGGTGAACGGAGATTGGAGAAGTGTTGCCGAGTCCCATTTGTACTTGACAAGGATGCGTGACACTGCTAGGCTGGTTCGCGCGAATTGAGCATGGTCGGTCTAACACGCCTCTGGCAACGATTCGCCTCGGCAGTCGCCCTTCCATGTGTTAAGTCGTCCCGTACGAATCGGCGCAACGCTCGCAATGTTTGCGAGGCGTCGCGGTGCGGTTTGGATTGCTATCGACGCGAATGTCATGGCTGCGAGAGAATCGCGGTTGTTCTTCGTTGGTGAAATCGGAGGAGGCAAAGGAGAGTCACGAGGGCGAAGGTGGATAGGGAGAGGACGGGCTGGTGCTCCGTGGGTAACGTCACACCGGCCCGCCCCCGAGTGCCGCTGAAGGCGGGTGTAGTCTACGCCCGCCGCGCGACGCTCATATTCTAGGCCTATACCGTCCAGAACGTCAAGGGTCATACCGGTTCCTGGCGGTCGATCCCCCCGGGACTGACCGAGGGCGGCCGAACGCCCTGCGCTTGCTTGTCCCCAACGGTTCCCCGCTTTCGCGTACCGGCGTTCGATCGCTGGTCTGACAACACGGGTGAGAGGTGTACCGGCATCCAGGTAAAACCAAGACAGCGAGGATCGTGGCATATGGATGATCGTCTGCTCGGAAGCTTCGCCATTACTGTCGCTTTCCGATGTGCCGTGCGAACGCACAGGCTTATGCATCCGTCCCATCGGGCGCGTACAGAGGGGAATATGGAGCGGCGGGCTGGGTTGGCGCAACCTGCGGGGCACGGCCCCCGGGCTTACGGGTTGCGCGGTCGTATCGAGGGTCACGACGGACTAGTTGCACAGGAGAAACGATCATGAAGAGTATTGTGGCATTGGGCATCGTGGCAATGGCGATCACTGGCAGCGGCATTGTTACCTCTGGCAGAGCGAGCTCACCCTCGCAGGCCTCCGACCGATCTTCGAAGCCTCAGGACGCGCCGCGGCTTGATTTGGATTCACCGCAGGGCGAGGTCGCAGTGGTCACGGACGGGCAAATACGCTTCAAAGCTAACACGGAGCCTGGCGTCACAGGCACTCAGGGTACCCAGAAGGTCTCCCCGATAGAGTCTTTGGCGATCGACAAGGAGACGGGCTTCCATACGTTCCGCGCCAAGAATTTCACCTCGCGGAGACAGGATGAACGATCAGCGAAGTACGAACGCTGGACCGCCTTGACTTCTCCGGCGGGTGCGGAAGGGCTGCGCAAAGTCCGTGTTCGCCCCCCACTTCCGGGATTCATCCCATCGGAGCAGATCGAGGTCGACACGGCCGCCCTTCACGCCGAATTCTCAGAACAAGTTGAGGCACTAGGCCTCCAAGTGCTCGGTGATGCTGAAATCAGTTGCCTTAACGAGAGAGTCAAGAAGGCCTCACTTAGCGCGTTTGCCCCCCTCAACGCAGATTTCTCCGGGCGGTTTTTGCAGCAGCGAGAGGTGCTATTCGTGGGCGACCTGAGCCTCGGCCCCCGCATTGTCGCGACAATAGATCATTTATTCTCTCGGGACGGAAACGAGGTCACCTACAGGATTGCACTACAATTCGACGAAACGATCAACGACATGGGCGACGTGCCCAGCGGTCTCAGCGGAATGCTCATAGAGCACACCGTTGTTCTTACTCTTGACGACCTGAGCGCTTTCCTCGAAATCATTACGAGTGGAGACGCATCGCTACGGCCGGGCGACTTGACACATCTCGCAGATTTGCCTTCTCTTACCGGTTTCGGCCAATGGCAGCAAGTCACCGATCGACAGGGGCGGACCATTACATGTGCACCCGGTCGGATATCATTGGGCGAAGCCATCAACCAGCTCGCGTTTTTACAGGGCGGTCCGCGCGATGCCTGTGGCAACTGCTACCAAGGTTGCTTTGATCAGTTCGGGTGCGATATCGACCCGGTTGACGCCGCCCTGCTCATTGGCGGGGCCGTTGTCTGTGGGGCGTCGTGTGCAGCGGGGCCGTGGCCTTGGTGCGTCGCATGCATAGCGTTGGTGTTCGGCGATTTGGCCCACGAATGTAACGTTGATGGAGTAGTATCGTGTGTGGTCGACTGCTTCTTCGATCCTGATCCTGGGGAGATCCCTGATTGTAACGGCAATTGCGCGCCGGTATCTTGGGTAGGGGATGGGTATTGTGACGACGGCGCGTACGACTGGCCGGAGGGGAGCGGTACCTTGATCTACTTCAACTGCGCTGACTTTGACTGTGATGAGGGCGATTGCACGGGTTGCTGCCCGGAAGGACAAATCCCAGACTGCTTTGGGAACTGCTCGCCGGAGTCATGGCTGGGCGACGGTTACTGTGATGACGGAACCGACGGTGCATATTTCAACTGTGATGCTTTCAATAGCGATGAGGGTGATTGTCCTAAGGGTGCCTGCTGTCTGGCAAATGGTACATGCGTCTTCACGTCGGAGTTGGATTGTATCTACTACTACGTGGGCGCGTTCTCGGCGAGTGTGAGCTGCGGGTCAGCCGACTGCGAGGCTCGGTGCGCGCCGGAGTGCGATTGGTGCTGGAACGACACGATCGCCGAGGACCAATGCCCAGACGCCTGGAACGGGACAAACGACGGATGCGACTGCGGCTGTCAATTCGTCGATCCCGACTGCGGGGGCGGGGAATTAGCGGACTTGATCATTCAGAGTTGGGACCGCAACCCGGCAGAGATTCCGCCTGGAGGCAGCTTAGACTTGGAGGCCGTGGCCAAGAACCAGGGAGCGGGTGCTTCTGACTCATCGTTCTATGTCAGCTGGTATATATCGACTGATAGTACCGTTGACACATCGGACTATGAGTGGGCATTCTATGAAGTCCCGTGCTGCCTTGGTCCTGGGGACACGGCTAGCGGAGCCGGGACGGCTCCTTGGCCAACGGAATTGAACAGCCCGGGGACGTATTATCTCAACGTGATGGCGGACGACTACGGGCAAGTCGCTGAAAGCAACGAGGGAAACAACTGGGGTCAGACCAGGACGGTGGTCGTAGGCGGGGGCGGGGAATTAGCGGACTTGATCATTCAGAGTTGGGACCGCAACCCGGCAGAGATTCCGCCTGGAGGCAGCTTAGACTTGGAGGCCGTGGCCAAGAACCAGGGAGCGGGTGCTTCTGACTCATCGTTCTATGTCAGCTGGTATATATCGACTGATAGTACCGTTGACACATCGGACTATGAGTGGGCATTCTATGAAGTCCCGTGCTGCCTTGGTCCTGGGGACACGGCTAGCGGAGCCGGGACGGCTCCTTGGCCAACGGAATTGAACAGCCCGGGGACGTATTATCTCAACGTGATGGCGGACGACTACGGGCAAGTCGCTGAAAGCAACGAGGGAAACAACTGGGGTCAGACCAGGACGGTGGCCGTAGGCGACGACCATTGTCCCAACGACATCTGTGAGCCGAACGAGGGGGAGGATTGTACTACCTGCC
>CBDUZO010000104.1:0-13911 GCA_965371725.1 uncultured Phycisphaerales bacterium | reverse complement strand
GAACGGTTGTTCGAGGATTGTAGGGTGGGCATGGCCCACCATCGGCGGCGATGTTTTTGGTGGGCGGTGCCCACCCTACTTGCGCAATCCGTCCCCCACCCTTTTCTAACGAAAAGGACGGGGCACCCTCCAAAAGGCTGACGTTACATGATGTCGATGTGAACATGACGGAACCAAAGCCCAAAGCCCATCTGCTTGTCGTCGATGATGACCGGATCATCCTTGATTCGCTCGCGGAGTTCCTTCGCCTCGAGGGGTACGAGGTCGACACCGCCGCATCGTTCGCCGAGGCCATGCAGGTGATCGATCGGCGGATCATCGAACTGATTATCTCCGATGTGAACATGCCCGGCGGCAATGGGTTCGAGCTGTTGCACGTCGTGCGCAAAAAGGCGCCCGAGACCGCCGTTATCATGATGACAGGCTATGGCACCATCGAAAGCGCCGTCGAGGCCATCAAGATGGGAGCCTACGACTATCTCACCAAGCCGATCATTGACGACGAACTCAAGTTGTGTGTCGAGAGGGGGCTCGCACAGCAGTCCATTCTGCGGGAGAACCGCATCCTGAAGGAACGCCTCGACCTGCGTTTCGGCTTTGACAACCTGATTGGTCAGGACTACCGGATGCGCAAGGTGTTTGACCTGATCGAGTCGGTCGCACAATCCGACGTGACCGTCCTCATTCAGGGTGCATCGGGCACGGGCAAGTCGGTGCTCGCCGGTGTGATCCATCAGCGAAGCGACCGCCGCAGCGAACCGTTTGTCGAGGTGAGCTGTGGGGCGATCCCTGAAACGCTGTTGGAGAGCGAGCTGTTCGGCCACGTCCGCGGCGCGTTTACCGGTGCCGTCTCGAACAAGGCGGGCAAGTTCAAAGCCGCCCACGGCGGGACCATGTTCCTCGACGAGATATCGACGGCTTCGCCGGCCTTGCAGATCAAACTGCTTCGCGTGCTCCAGTCGCGGCAGTTCGAACCGGTGGGCAGCAACCAGACCGAAACCGTCGACGCCCGCGTCATTGTCGCCACGAACACCGATCTGCAAGAGGAGATGCGCGCCGGACGATTCCGCGAGGACCTCTACTATCGCGTCAACGTCGTGACGGTCGACATTCCCACCCTGGCGGAGCGCCTCGGCGATGTTCCGATTCTGGCTAAGCACTTCCTCAAGCGTTTCTCCATCCAGGCGAAACACAAGCATGAGATTCTCGGGTTCGATGATGAAGCCCTGGAGATGCTCCAGCGATACGCCTGGCCGGGAAACGTCCGCGAGCTCGAGAACGCCGTCGAGCGCGCCGTCGTCTTGAGCAAGGGAACCTACATCACCGTGGACGACTTACCGCCCAAGCTGATCGAGCAGGCGACCATCGCCGAACCGCCCGCCATGTGGGAAGCCAGACCGCTCAAAGAAGCGCTCGAGGGACCCGAGAAGCGCATCATCGAAGCCGCCCTCCGCGCCAACGGCTGGAACCGACAGCTCACCGCCGAACAGCTCGGCATCAACCGCACGACTCTCTACAAGAAAATGAAACGCTACGGTCTGGACGCCGAACCACTTCACGCGAGATAACACCCTTCCCCGCCCCGAGAACTGCCGGACCGCTGGGTGGGGGACCCGGCGAGCCTGTAGGGTATCGTAGGATGACTGACAACTGAGAACTGATTACTGATTACTGACAACTACGCGTTTTGATCCAACCACCCCTGCACCTTCTCGACCATGTGCGGCATGCCGATCTGTTCGAACAAATCGCGGGCCTTCGTCCAGAGGCGGCGAGCCTCGTCCGGGTCGCCGCGCCTCCGAAAGATGATCCCGAGGTTGGCGTAGTCAGCGGCCATGCCCTCAAGTCGCCCGAGCTTCTCGTCGATCGCCAGGGCCTTGCGGTACATCGTCTCCGCCTCGTCCAGGTCGCCGCGCGTTTTGAAGATGATCCCGAGGTTGCCGTACTGACTGGCCATGCCTTCGAGCCGCCCGAGCTTCTCGTCGATCGCCAGGGATTTGCGGTGCATCTTCTCCGCCTCGTCCAGGTCGCCGCGCCGCCAGAAGATGTTCCCGAGGTTGCCGTAGTCAGACGCCATGCCTTCGAGCCGCCCGAGCTTCTTCTCAATCTCCAGCGACTTGCGGTGCATCTTCTCGGCTTCGTCCAGGTCACCGCGCATCTCGAAGATGTTCCCGAGGTTGCCGAGGTGGTTGGCTTCCATGCCCGCGTCAGCAAGGCGTCGCGCGGCGGCGACAGCGACCTCGAGCCAGGTGATTCGCTCATCCGGCGCCTGGCGAAGCGGGAGGCAATAGGCACCGGCGTTGAGATAACCGGAGCACAGGCGGGCGGCGTCTTCATCCGAATCGACGCGCGCGGACACGGCCGTAAAGCCGGCCTGGATGTTGCCCCATTCCCAGTCGAACAGCGCCAACCCCTCGAACGTCTTCTCGCCGTGCTGGCGATAGAGTTTGTCTGCGGCGGCGAGGATATCGCAATAGACGCGGGCATGGCGCATTTCCAGCGCGTTTCGCCGATCGTCCGACAACCGGGCGTCGGCGAAGAGGCGAACCAGGTCGCGCATCCCATAGCGCTTGGCCTCGTCATCCCACTGGAGCAGGCTGCGCCGCACGAGTTCATCCAGCGTATCGTCGGCAGCGCTCGCTTCGAGTTCCAACACCTTCGCCGCGGCCTCACGCTCGAAACTCCCCGGAAAGACGGACAGCGCGTGGAAATGGCCTCGCAGGTCTTCTTCCAACATCGCCTCGCTCACTGCGATGGCACGGTCGACCTCGCTCAACTGTTCCAGGAGTTTCGCCGCGAGTCGTTCGATGAGTGCCTCGGGCGTCATCTCCGGCCGCTCGGCCAGCGTCGAGGCTGCCATGCGTAGGGCCAGCGGAAGGCGGCCGCAGAGTTCCGCGATCCTGCCCGCGTGCTCGCCGGTGCGCTCACAGATTTTAAGCAACAGGTCGCGTGCGGGCCCTTCCTCAAGCGTGTCGAGGTTCAGCGGCGTAAGACCGGGAAGGACAAAGTGCTGCCGCGAGGTGACCAGCAGCAGGCAGCCGTCCGGCGGAATCATAGGTTCAACCTGGTCCCTGTCCGCGGCGTTGTCCATCAGCAGCAACACGTGGCGTCCGTGCAACTCATGCTGGTAGGCACCGTGCAGCTCGGCCTCGGTCTCGGGCAGCTTCCGGTCCCGATCGAAGCTGACCAGCACGTGGCGCATGGCCTCGGCCGGGGTAAGCGGCGCCTGCTGGTTCGGGTCGGCCCCGCGTAGGTCGAGGTACAGCTGGCCGTCGGGGTAGTCGGCGGTCAGCCGCCGGGCCAACTCCAGCGCGAGTTGCGTTTTGCCCACGCCTGCCATACCGGCCACGCCGGAGATCGTGGCGCCACCGCTGTCCAGGCTCGCCAACAACTCGGCAAGCTCGTCGTCACGCCCGGTGAAATCGCTCACCGGAGCCGGCAACTGAACGGGACCAACGTTTGCATCGTATACTTGAGCGGTCTGGCTGCGCCTGACGTTGGCAACCTCGTGCAAACTGGTCACGCCAGCGATTGCGTCTAGTGGTTCGGCGCCGTCGCGTCCGTGTCTCTGGTCCTTATGAGGCTCGGACCGGACGCGCGGTAGATCCTCAAGAAACTGCGCCATCAACCTGTCCTTCTTAGCAAGCTCTCTTTTCAGCGAAGCGACCTGCTCATCTTTTTCGCCAAGAGTCTTGAGTTGGAAGTCGAGGATGGCGTTCACGGTGTCGTGACCTACGGGTGTAGCAGTTGATCGAGTAGGATCGACCTGCGCGCCTCCCGGGCTCGCTCCATCAAAGTGAAGATGCTTGACATGTTCGATGCTGACGCCAGCCTTCCTGAGATCGCGTCCGGCTGCGTCTCCCTTGGCAAAGACCTGGTCACGACCGGCGGCGGGACTGTCGTCGCCGTGGGTGATGACGACGGTCTTGCTCTTGTTCGTGATGGTATGCCCGGCAACCGTTTGGCCGACGCGCGTGCGGTACTCCAGGAAGCCGAAGAAACAGCCGCAGACCAATGCGGTAAGGGCAATCCAGGGGGAGTTATCGAGAAGGAGCGAGCCTTTCGCGATGCCGGGGATGTCAACCCAGGCGAAGATGCCGGGTGCCGCACCGGCCAGCCCGGCGAGGCTCAAGCAGGCCCCGGCCATCCTGCGGAAGAAGCGGGCGGGGTTGAGGGCCATGACGATCGCGAAGACGGCTAGGCCCACACCCAGCACGGCCGTCACCCAGTGGGTCGGGAAAAACCATAGAAGGGCAACCTCAACCATACCCGCGACGGCGGCGCTGGTTGCGACGCGCCACCAGCGATCGGGCGGCGGACGTGTAGTCCCTGGTTGTGCCTGCGTCATGATCGTGCCCCATGGGTACACGTGACGGCGCCAGCCTACTCGAATCAGGAAATGTGTGCGAGGGTCCGTTTCCTCACGGGCGCGGTTCTGAGAAGATCGACGCGGGCGCGGATTGCGCGCATCTCGGCGGAGTGGGGTCGTGGGCGTCCTGCGATTGAGGGGTATGTGGTGGAGTAGGTTGGAGACCACGCTCGGGGTCTCCACGGCGCGCCCGTCATGCCCAGGGACGTTCCACCTACACCAACAGCATTGCAATCTGATAGGTCGCCAGGGCGGCGAGGTAGGCGATCGCCGTCATGTAGCCGAAGGTGAACACCGGCCAGACCCAGGAGTTCAGCTCCCGTTTGATCACAGCCAGGGTGGCTGTGCACTGGCAGCACAGCGCGAAGAAGATCATGATCGACAGCGCTACGGGCACGTTGAAGACCTTCGTCCCATCGGGCCACGTGGAGGCTCGGAGCTTCTCACGCAGGCTCATCGAGCCCTCGTCCTGCGCACCACCGAGGTTGTAGATCGTCCCCATCGTGGCGACGACCACCTCGCGGGCGGGAAAGGAAGCGATCACGGCTGTCCCGATCCGCCAGTCCCATCCGAGCGGTTTGACAGCGGGTTCGATCCATCGCCCCATCCGCCCGAGGAAGCTTTGACGAAGGCGGACACCCGCCTCGTGCCGGTCGATTTCGCTCAGCCGATCGTGCAACGCTCGCTCGGACGCGCGTCTCCGTAGGGCGCGGTCCGCATCGTCACCGGCCTCGGATTCGATCGCTGCCACGGCCGTGTCATGTTCTAACTGAGCGGCGCTGCACAACGTCTGATGATCGGCACCAATCGAGCCGGGCCGCGGATAGTAACCCAGCGCCCAGACCACCACGGTCATCGCGAAGATGATCGTACCCGCCTGTATGCAGAAGGCCTTCCCGCGGTCGTAGACGCGATAGAAGACGGTACTGACCTTCGGCCATTTGTACGTGGGAAGCTCCATCAGGAACGCTTCCGGCGTTCCTTTCAGGACGGTTCGCTTGAGGATCAGTGACACGAGGATACCCACGATCAGCCCTACCATGTACATGCCCAGCATCACGACCGCCTGCAACCCGATCAATCCGCCCAACAGCGGTACGGATGGAATGAACGCGGCGATGAACAGGGTGTAGATGGGCAGACGCGCGCTACAGCTCATCAGCGGAGCTATGAGAATCGTTACGAAGCGGCTGCGGCGATCCTCGATCGTCCGCGCCGCCATCATCCCCGGCACGGCGCATGCGAACGACGAGAGGAGCGGAATGAATGACTTGCCGCTGAGACCGATCAAGCCCATCCATTTGTCGAGCAGAAACGCCGCTCGGGCCATGTATCCGCATTCCTCCAGGATCGCCAGGAACAGAAACAGAACCAGAATCTGTGGAAGGAAGACCAGCACGGCGCAGACGCCCGCGACGACGCCGTTGATCAGGAGGCTTTGCACGGCGCCGGCCGGGACCACCTCCGCCAACCAACCGCCCAAGGCGCCGAGCACGCCGTCGATCGCGTCCGTCAGCGGACCGGCCCAGGTGTAGATCGCCTGAAAGCAGACAGCCATGATCGCCAACAGAAGCAACAGCCCGAACACCGGATGCGTCAATACTCGGTCCGCTCGCTCCGATCGCGACGGTCGTGCGGACCGGGCGTGCGTTACAGCCCCGTCAACGACCTGCTCGATCCATCCATAGCGAACGCGCCCTTCCAGCTCAACGATGGATTCGCCGGAAGCGGCGATGCGTTCCCGTCGCTCGGCGAGTTCCTTGGCCAATCCGCTTCCGCAAATCCCCAGAAGCTTCTGCTCGTGATACCCGCCTGGATCAAGCAAAGCCTGCAGCAGCTCGACACGGAGACTCCGCTCGTCGCGCTCATGCCCAAGAGCACGAACCGAACGTCTTAACCCGTCCAGCTCGTTACGCACACATTCCGGAAAGTCGGGCCCATGATCGACCGGTGCCGCGCCGAGGATGGCGCGTTTGAGCTGTTTGATGCCACTTCGCCTGGTGGCTACAACCGGTACGACGGGCACGCCCAACTCCCGCGCGAGCAGGTCGGCATCAATCCGAACACCCGCCGCCTCAGCCAGGTCGATCATGTTCAGCGCGATCACGACCGGCACCCCGATCTCGAGGATTTGTGAGACGAGGAACAGATTTCGGGAGAGGTTGGCGGCATCGACCACGCAAACGATAAGCCCAGGCCGAGGAGTCCCCTTCTGCCGCCCGAGTAGCACATCGAGCACCACAGCCTCGTCCGCGGATCGGGCCATCAGGCTGTACGCCCCGGGCAAGTCGATCACCTCGAGCCGCCCACCTTTGACTGTGTCACGGATAACACCAGTCTTTCGTTCGACCGTGACGCCGGGGTAGTTCGCTACGCGCTGGCGATAGCCCGTGAGCGCATTGAACAGCGTCGTCTTCCCGGTGTTCGGGTTCCCCACGAGGGCGATGAGTTGTCGGGAGCTGGTAACCTGCTTGGTGGCGGAGTTGGCCATCACGGGTTTGGGCGGGTGCGATCAGGCGCGGGTGACGCTCGGTGTGAGATGGCCACGTGAGCCGGGCGAGGTCGGATCCGCCGGCGCAGCGACCGGTCAGATGCGCCGAAGCCGAATGCTCTCCTGGTGGGCCGCGCCGAGTCCCATGCACGCACCCTCGATTCGGACAATACACGGAGTGCCGGGACGGACCATCCTGATCTGGGTTCCGCGCACAAACCCCAGGTCGGCTAACCGCTTCGTGCCAACGCCCGATCCGATGATTCCGGCAATGGTGGCCTCCTCACCCGCATCAAGCATTGGCAGTGTGGCGTCCGACATCGTCGATGGCCTCCCTGGCTATCCGGCGTAAGTCGTCTCAAACGATGCGCCGGAGGACGTATGCACAAATGAGACTGGGTCTCCACTAAAGCGCAAGACTCAAAGAACACGGCCCAATGAGCCGGCCCCCACAATCCCACGATCAAAGGCAAAGCGGGAGCAAGAATCCGCCGAAAAAAGGCTCCAAACAGCAATATCAGCGGATCTCGGAACCAAACGCCTGCTGGAGACTACCCGTCCAACTATACGAAAACATCGGACCAGGTCTAGTGTGAAATCAAGATAATTGAGAGGAAATCTCAATTAAGATGTCTTCCGAGACTCCGAACTACGCCAACCGCAGCCCAGGTGTAGAATACCGAAGCCCCGCCGCCGAGTTATCGGACTAGAGCAAGCTCTTTTTTCGTGTAGCGGTGAAACAGCTTTTTTCTCCTGGGTTTTTCGCCCGGTGCACGCTACACAAATCCGGAGAGTGCCATAATGCGGGCGTTGTGGTGACCTGGCGCGTATAACGATCACCTGTAGCGGCTACGTCCCTACCATCCCCCCTTACCAAGGGGTGGAAAGAGGGGGGTTCATGTAGACGGAGAAGAACCTTCCCCAGCCACTCCCCGTCAAGACGCAGCCGGGGCGCGTCGCTGCGCGAAGACGCGGTTTCCCACGGATTGGTCGCTACGGCGTAGCCCGAAACCCTTGGGCAAAGACTTGTGAATCCCCAAGCCGCGATCCGACCGTGCTATTCGGTCGTGTCCGCGGCCTCTTCCCCGAGGACCAGTTCTGCGATGAACGCGGGGTCCAGAAACGTGCCGTAGAGGAAGCTCTCGGTCCCGGCCACGAGCCCCTCCTTGAGGCGCGTCTGGCATGTTCCCAAGAGACTACCGCCGGCCAGGAGGGCAGCCAGGGCTCCGGCCATCCTCGAGTGTGTTACGCGACTTAGCTTCATACGTTCGTCCACCTGCTGTCGACCACGCCATTGGAGAGCTGGGGATTGCCGACCGGGCACGGGGTGGCCGCTTCCACATGCCCCGACCTCGGCGGTCGCCCTCCTTAGTCTCTACTTTGTGCCTCGAGAAAAGCCTCGAGGTTTGCGAACGTGTTAGGGCCCGTGTACGCGGACGGTTGCTCCGAACCCGGAAGGAGGAAAACCTGCAACCCAACGCCGCCCGCGACGCCGACACTTCGGAAAGCACGGAAGATGATCGTGTCCCCGCAGTTGAAATTGCCGTAATCGAACAGCTCGAGCGGGTTGAGGTCGCCGGTGGGAATGCCGAAGCCCGTCGCGCCGCCTACCCCGCCTCCACCGACATACACGGCTGCGTCCGTGGGAAGCAGGTCCTCGCCCAGACCGACGCGGACGACGGGGAACTCTCCGCACTCGAACAGCACACCCACATCGTTCGCCGGAGCGTTGGGCTGGGTCAACAACCGCTTCGTCTGCCGCACTTCCCGGGTGATCGGCTCGCCCGTGTCCTCGTTGAACAAGTAGTTGCCCTCATCGTCAGTCTCGATCACTTGTTGATCGACGGTGACGATGAACTCCGCCGTCTGGTCCGTGTCGTTGACGACGCGAACCAGAACGAAGGCGGCGTTCGGCCCCGGCGTCAGCGGGAACGAACCGCCCGCAAACCGGTTCACGAACGCCGGGTTGAACAGGCTCGCGCTGCTTCCGCAACCGAACATGAACAGCGCCGTGGCGCTGATCGTTGCCAGGATGATCCCGGGGATGACGACCTTGGCTTTCAAGTTACAAACCTCCGCATGGCGCGGCGCGCCCGTACACGGCGAGCCGGTCCTACTGGACGGAAATGATGAATTCATACCGCCCGCCAATGCCTCCCACCGTGGCGGGATCGCCGCCGTCGTAGCTGGGGACATTGGTCACTTCAACAAGGAACGGGACGGTGAGCACCCCGTTCATGGAAATCGGAATCACCGATCCGCAGACCGGGTTGGGTACGGGCGGCGGTACGTCTCGCACGCCGATGTTTCGACGCACGGTGACGTTGCCGTCAGCGTCGAGCCCGTCCATCTGAAGCGCCCGGAACTGCGGCGGGATACGCTGCTGGAGTACGTAGGTGCCGATGGCCCCCGCCTCTCCGGGGTCCTGAATCTCCCGGAAGCTGTACTCCTCGAGCTCGACAGGGATAAACACCTCGATCGCGGAATTCGGATCGATCTCGATACGGTCGACCTCGCAAGGGACGACCATGTTGTTCAAATCGTTCTGGTTGAGATCGGGAAAGACTTCCACGTCGAAACGCTGATCGACAAGGTTGGAGCTGCCGTCGATCAACTCGATTGACTGGGTGACGCCGTTGGTGAACGTGATCAGCACGCGCATGCGGATCCGGGGCCTGAGATCCCTTTTCTCGGCATCGGTCAGGATCAGGTTCCCGGCACTTTCGAGGTACGAGAGCAGACGCTCGTCCACCTCGGCGTTGTTCAGGAAGTAGATCACGACGTGCCCCGGCGCGTTGTCGAGCGAAGCAAACGTTCCGGTGCCCTCCGTGTCGAGCAGGTTCAGGAACGCCGGGTTGAAAGCGCCACATCCCAATACCGACGTTCCAACCACCAGCGCGAGCATCCGCGAGCGTCTGCTTCGCACGACTCGCCTGGCAGCCCTTAACAGGTTTCCCATCACCGGTCGAACCTCACAATCCCAACTGCGGTAGTCTGCTTGATCGCCCCCCATGCACACCCCGAAGGGCTGTATGGCTTGGCTTACCACGTATTTAGTATCCCTGGGCAAGATGTCAGGTCAACCCGCAAAATGGCCAACCGCGAGGCGGAGACCGCCACGAAATAGCCCCCTCTTCCCCCGCCTCCCCGTGATGAACGCTGGATTCCACCCCCGGCGTCAGGTTCCGGTCGCCGTCGGCAGCCCGTCAACAAGGAACCGCCGCGTCACCCGGCAGTGCATCTCCACGCCGATGGGAATCGCCGCGTCAGGGAAGTCGTAGGTCGGCTGATGGAGCCTGGGAAAGGCCCCACCTTCGGGCGGGCCAAGCCCCAACAGCCAGAACGCGGAGGGTACGGCGCGAGCGAAGAACGCGAAATCCTCCGCGCCCAATGTGGGGGCGGGGGGCGTGTTTGCCCGTTTCGGTCCGAGCATCTCACATCCCGCGTCCCGAACCAGTTTCGCCGCCGCTGGGTCATTGACGAGAGACGGGTAGGGCTTGACGACCTTGACCTCCGCCGTCAGGCCGAATTCCGCCGCGGTGGACCCCGTCAAATCACGGATATGCCCGGTCGCCCGGTCGTGAACCTCCTGGGACAGACCTCGTGTCGTTCCCACGAGCGTGCACCGGTCGGGAAGCACGTTGAAGGCGTCTCCGGCGTGAATGGCGCAGACGGAGACGACTACCGGTTGCACCGGATCGGTAAGCCGTGAGGCAACGCTTTGAAGCTTCGTCACGAGGTGGGACGCGGCGAGGATGACATCGGTGCCCTGGTGCGGGAAGGCGGCGTGCGCCCCGCGCCCGACAAGCTCGATGTGAAACTCGCTCGATGCCCCGAAGACCGGCCCAACGCCGACCTGAATCGAGCCCAACGGTACGTCGGGCCAACCGTGCATGGCGAAAGCGGCGTCGACCTCCGGATCGTGCAGCGCGCCCTCCTCGACCATCCGGCGACCTCCCGAACCGCCCTCCTCCGCCGGTTGGAAGATGAACTTGACCTTGCCGGGGAGCTCATCGCGACAAGCTCCCAGAACGCGAGCGGCCCCGAGCAGGCAGGTCATGTGGCCGTCATGGCCGCACGCGTGCATCCAACCGTCCCGCCTTGACCTGTACGCGAAGGTGTTGGTTTCGTGAATCGGAAGCGCGTCCATGTCTGCCCGCAACGCGACGCAACGCCCCTCTCGGTCGGCGTTCAGTGTGGCGACGATGCCGGTTTCAGCCACGCCCGTTCGGAGGGTCAGACCTTCCACCGTGCTTAGTGCGTCGAGGAGCCTCTCAGCCGTGCGGAACTCCTCGTAGCCGGGCTCGGGATGGCGATGAAGGTCATGGCGGAACTCGATCAGTTCGGGCAGCCGGTCGGCGATCAAGTCGGCGAATGGACGCATCGAACGATCCTCCAGTTCGGCGGACATCACACAAACGGTTCAGGAATCTTATAGCACTCTCCGAATTTGTGTAGCGGGCACGGGGCGAGAAACCCAGGAGAAAAGGGCTGTTATACCAAGGGCAGTTTGATAGTGCCGATTCGTCGCATCAGGTTTGCCGGCGTCTTCCCGCAGTTTCGGGTCCGCGCGGGCGCGGCAAAGCCGCCTTGCGGCAGCCCGCGGCTCGGTGATGGGGAATCGGCATTCTGGAACTGGATCTTGTATTACAACCGCTGCACGAAGAAAGAGCTTGCTCCAACCGCAAGCGGTGTGCGCAGAAAACGGGTTCAAGCGGAATTGGGGAGGCAACCCCCGCTTGAACCCGTTATGCTTCCACTCACTGCAACGTTCGGTGTCGTGAATCAGTCTTACACGTAGCTCGGATACTCCGGATACCACATCGCGTCGGCGACCATCTCCTCGATGGTATCGTCCGGGATGCTCCGACCGAGGTTCTGGCGGCGGGCCTCGCGGATCACGGCACAGGCGATGTCGCGGCTTACCTCTCGCAGGTCGCTCTGGTCAGGGTAGATCGCTCCGACATCGAGCCGGTCCTTCGTGACCCTCTCGGCCAGGGTTCGGGCGGCGATGAGGAACATTTGGTCGGTTACCTCGCGGGTCTTCGACAGGATGCAGCCAAGGCCCACTCCGGGGAAGATGAAGACGTTGTTGCCCTGCCCGATGATGTGGGTCTTGCCCTTGTAGTCCACCGGGTTGAACGGACTGCCCGTGGCAAGGATCGCTCGCCCATCGGTCCATGTGATCGCCTCGGTCGGTGTACACTCGGCCTTGGAGGTCGGGTTGCTCAGCGGCATGATGACCGGCCTTTCCACGTGCTTGGCCATCTCGCGTATGAGTTCTTCGGTGAACGTGCCCGGCCGCGCTGTCGTTCCGATCAGAACGGTCGGCTTGACCTTCGCGACCACCTCGAGCGGGTCGTACGTTTTCGATCCGGCAAAGCCGTACTCGGCCATGATCGCCTCGGACATGGCGAACTCGCGCTTGTGGACGTCCTTGATGATTCGTCCCTTGAAGAGCAGCCCACGGCTGTCAAGGAAGACCTGCGCCCGCTCAACCTTGTCGGGGTTCATGCCCTCCTCGATCATGGCGCTTCGAACCAGGCGCGCGATCCCGACACCGGCGGCGCCGGAACCCAGATAGACGATCCGCTGCTCGGACAGCGGTACGCCCGTGATGCGAAGGGCCCCGAATATGCCGGCGGTGATCACGGCTGAAGTACCCTGGATATCGTCGTTGAAGCACGGAAGGCGCTTGCGGTATCGGTCCAGGAGCCTGAACGCGTTGTCCTTGTAGAAATCCTCCCACTGAAATAAGGCCTTGGGAAAGACGGTCGTAACCGCGTTGATGAAGGCCTCGATGAACTTATCGTACGGTTCACCCTGCAAACGGCGATGCGGCCAGCCGATGTAGAGCGGATCTTCCAGAAGCTCGGAATTGTTTGTCCCGACGTCGAGGCTGATCGGGAGTATGTTCTTCGGGTTGACCCCGGCGCCCGCGCAGTACAGAGCCAACTTGCCGACGGGGATGCCCATTCCACCGGCTCCCTGGTCGCCAAGCCCCAGGATGCGTTCGTTGTCCGTAGCGACGATCAAACGAACATCGGTATTCACGGCGTCGTGCAGGAGGTCCGGGATGCGATCGATGTCGTCGGGCGTGATCCAAAGGCCTCTGGGCCGCCGAAAAATGCGGCTGTAAAGCTGACACGCCTGCCCCACCACCGGCGTATAGATGATCGGCATCAGTTCGGCCAGGTTCTCGACCAACACCCGATAGAACAGGGTCTCATTCCGGTCTTGGAGACCGGCCAGGCCGATGAACTTCTCGAGGTCGGTGTTCTTGGCCCGGAGGTGTCCCATGACAAGGTCCACCTGATCCTCGATCGTAAACACGCGCGGAGGTAACAACCCATCCAGATGGAACCGGCGGCGCTCCTCGCGGGTAAAGGCCGCGCCCTTGTTGTACAAAGGATTACGTAGGAGCTGTGCACCGGTCAGGCCAGGGGGCAATTCGCCGCCCTTTCCACCGGAAGCGGGTTTGGTTTGCATGGTCTTATGCCTTCCAACTGGTTGTTCTGGACAACGGAACTCATCTTCACCGCGCCTGCATCACGCGGTCGCAATTCAGGAAACGTGTAGCAAGTTAGGTTCCGCGGCGGTCAGGTGCAATAGGAAACGTGGTCACGATACCGATTTGTTACGCCAAGGTTCACCACGGTTTCAAGGGCCGGATCGGCTGGGAGCCGCGGGCGGAATGAAATCCCGACTTCTCGGGAGTCCGCGCGGATCATACCAGGCTGGATTCCCCGGGTCCGTGGCAGAATCGGCGGGTGGGGTCGCAGGCTGAAGGCCTGCCTGAAAGTGGCACGCTGAAAGACCTGGGAGTTGCAGGCTGAAAGCCTGCTCTGCAGTAGACGGGGGGATCGCAGGCTGAAAGCCTGCTCTGCAATAGCCGGGGGCAAGCGTAGCGTCGCCCCCGGAGGACGTCGCCACCGAACCGCCCGACCCTGAAAGGGGTCGTCTATTCTCTGCGGCGTGTGCGACGGGACGTTCATACGACCCCTACAGGGTCGAATGGAACGGGTGTCGGGGTTACCGTGGGCGGCGTCCC
>CBDUZO010000103.1:0-14010 GCA_965371725.1 uncultured Phycisphaerales bacterium | reverse complement strand
CCCCTTGGTAAGGGGGGAAGAAAGCGGAACAACCTTTGTTGAAACGGCACTAGGACGCCGTGACCGCAGATTGGCCAGATTACCGGTCTTACCGAGGCCTCTCCACGCCGCACAGCCGCCGGTTTATCGTCATCGTGGAGGCTTGGCCTTTTTCCTTTCGCAACGATCGTTTACAATCAGGAGGCAGGGCAACGGTCGGCGGAGTTCTTGCACGCGGTCGACCGTGTCGATAGTGTGGTCGACTGTGTCGATATAAAGCTTGCCTACGCGCGAAGGCGCGGGCGCCGGTCGCGGTGGCTCGAGGGAGTGATTGGTTCGCTCCGGAGGGTGTAGGCGGTCCGGCTGAGTTTGGCGGCGTACCCAAGTGGACTAAGGGGACGGATTGCAAATCCGTTATTCAAGGGTTCGAATCCCTTCGCCGCCTTTTCATCACTTCCGCCGGCCTGCGCCGGATTGGGGGTGCTGAGCGGGCAGGTAGTCTGCTGAACGTGATGCCGCTGGGCTTGTCTTTCTCGTCGAGCCCCGCCGATAGGGCGGCGTTGTGGATGCGGTTCAATCCGACCCGGCAAATGCGCATTGGAAGGCGGCAAGGTCTGTCAGGTCCACATCGCCGTCGTTGTCGAAGTCGAACGCCTCCAGGCAGGCGTGATCGCATTCGGGTGCGGTGGGTTCAACAGCAGTCCCCGGTCCGGAGAGGCAATCGGTCATGGCGGTGTAGTCGAGCAGATCCACATCCTCGTCCGCCTCGAAGTCTCCGCCATCCATGACATCGCAGATGTCCAGGGTATCGTTTTCGTTGCAGTCTGTGGCCAGGCCGCGGAAGACATACACAGCCCCGGCACCATCGTCGCGGTTGAATGCCCCGACGAAGGCAACATCATCAGTGGCTGCCACGGCGTATCCGAACATGTCGTCTTCAGCCCCGTTTGATGCGGTGAGCTTAATAATGGTTCTCGACACGTCGCCGGAAGATGGGAACAAGTACGCCGAACCGGACCTGTTCTCGTTCCCGTTACACCAACAGGCTCCGACAAGGCTGGTATCGCCGGAAAGGGCCACAGACGGGGAAAGAAGGCCCCCAGCCCCGATGTCACGAGCGGTCAGTTTGAGATCCTCAATCCACTGGTCCTGATCGAAGCGAAACAGACAAACCGAATCGGGCCGAGAGCAGGTGTGGCGGCCTTGTTCGGGTCCAACAAGCACGGTGTTCCCCGAGATTGCCACGGAGGGGACAAGCCAAACGTTGGCCGCTCCGTCGGACGGCGCAAGCTTCGCCACTTCTTCCCAAGCGGATCCTTCAAGGTGAAAGACGTAGGCTACCCCGGAGTGGTGGCCGTTGCTAACGCCCCTCCGTGCTCCGATCAACACGTTTTCCCCGGAGGCCGCCATCGAGATGCCAAACCAGCTTCCAGCGGCTTCGTCCGAAGCCGTTAGTTGGGCCTCCATTGCCCACTTGACCCCGTCTTGGCGAAACACATGCACGGAACCGGCTCCTGGTGCGCCAACAAGTGCTCGGAGTGGCGGACCGGTCAATAGGGCTGTGGACGCGCCAAACCAGGCTTCCGAAATCCCGTATGGTGGTGAGAGTTTGGCTTCCTCGGTCCAAGAAGACCCGTCGAACCGAAAGATGTATGCGGAACCCGACTCGTCCCCGTTATCGCTGTCCCTGAGCGCCCCGACAAGCGCGATATCGCCGGCAATGGCGACGGAACCGCCGAAGTAGTCATCCGCGGAACCATCAGACGCGGAAAGCTTCTCCTCTTCTATCCATCCCGCAGGAACGTCTGGATCACGATGGAACACGTATGCCGAACCAGATTTCACACCATTCTCGCTGTCTGCGGGGGCTCCAACAAGCAACTTGTCACCGGAGACATCCAGGGATCTGCCAAAGCTGTCGGACGCCTCTCCATCCGCGGCAAAGAGAATGGCGGTCTCCTGAGCGGTGTAATAGTAGGCGCATTCGTCGGGCATACCGTTCCCGTCCACATCCTCACTGACGCCCGAAGCAATGTCACATTCATCCGGAATACCGTTTTCGTTGCAGTCCTCGTTGTCACCGTCAGCAAGATCGCAGATGTCCAGCGTGCCATTCTCATTGCAGTCCGAGAGACCGTGAAACATGCGAGCCGTGCTTTTGCGGCTGTAACCGAACTTCATTCCGGAGATTGCCGAATCACCGTCCATGGCCACGTTCGAACCAAGGTGGTCATTCGCCTCACCGTTCGACGCTTTTAGCTTGGCGACCTCAACCCACGTGTCCCCCTCGAACCGAAACACATACAGTGCTCCGGAATTGCCGGCAATGTCGTCATCGCCCGCCGCGCCGACCAAGGCGATTCCATCAGATACGCCCACGGACGAACCAAAGCTGGCGCAGCTCGTACCGCCCGAAGGCACGAGCCTGGCTTCGTTGATCCAATCCACTCCGTTGAATCGAAAAACGAAGACGGCGCTGGAGTATGAGCCGTTGGCAGCGTCCCTGGCTGTTGCAGCGAGTACGGTGTCACCCGAGATCGCCACGGATTGCCCGAAGAAAGCGGCATTCGGCGCATCAGGCTGTGTGAGCTTGGCTTCTTGGACCCAGGCCATTCCGTCAAACCGAAACACGTATACCGCGCCGCTGTCGTACGCCTCGCCGTCGTGGTGAGCGGCCGCCACGATGGCGGTGTCTCCTGACACCGCCATCGATGTACCAAACTGATCGAATATCTCTCCGTCAGAAGGTACAAGCTTGGCCTGCTCAACCCACGAAGAACCGTCGTGACGAAACACGTATGCCGATCCGGAGTACGGGGCCAGTGGGGCATCCAAAGGCGCACCCACGAGGGCCACATCACCGAACACGTGTACGGAGGTCCCGAAATTGTCATGCTCTGTTCCGTCCGATGCCGTGAGCTTGGCCTCCTCAATCCACATCTTGCCATCGAACCGAAACACGTAGGCCGAACCAGAGGATGAACTGTTGTCGTCGTCATAGGGGGCGCCCACGAGTGCAAGGTTGCCGTGAATGCCCACAGATTCGCCGAAGAGGTCCGAGGCGCTCCCGTCAGAAGCCGCTATCCTGACGCCCTCCGTCCATCCACTTGCCCCGTTGGAACCGTGATGGAATACGTACGCCGAACCGCAGTCCACTCCGTCCACTTCGCCCCCTTTAACTCCTACAATTGCCGTGCCTTGCGACAGGGCTACGGACACGTGAAGGTGACTTAGACTCGAGCGACCGCAGGCAAAGAGTCTGCTGGTTTCCTCGGCTTGGCATTGCGCCCTGGCATGTGACGCCAAGAGTCCAAGACACAATAGAGCAGCCGCAAGGTGTGGCGGAGTTCGACCGGTCATCCCCAGGTCTCCCCAGATGGACGGTAGGATTCGGTGGAATGCGCATTGGCTCGCCGTGCGCCCAATAAGTTTAGCCTCAAATTTGCGACCGGTCAAGGATTCGATTGATGGCTGAACCAAGGGGACCTCGGGAAGCTCTGCATCCGGTTCTTGCGCCTGCACTACAGGCAATCAAGGTTATCTCCAACCGGATCGACTGGTGGCGCTTCTCGACGGACTTCGAGGCACAGACCGGATTCGCAGCCGGAATCTTGTGGCGGGATTCGCACTCGTGTTTCCGCGCCGAGACCGTCGCGCGGGTTTCTCACGCGAGATCGTCGACGATCACAGCGCTCGGATGCAGACAGGCGCGAATTCGATCGGCGGAGCATCGGTGCGACACGAGCGCTCGCAGCCATTCATCGCAGTGGTTTCAGGCCTGCGGCGGCGCGCATTTGGTTGGTGCGGTCCCAGAGTTTCGGGTCTTTTCGGAGGAACTGGACGAGGTGGGCTGTCGATATCCCGATTCGCTTCGCGGCATCGCTCGTTCGAGTGCCACAGGCTGACAGTATATCGAGCAGTTCGGACACGGCGGGGTGGTATCGTTCGTTTCGATGACTCACCCGGATCTGCCCTGCGCCGGTGATGCATCCCGACAGCAGCTCGCTTGGCTCATACGTATCCGGATCGATCTCCGCTCGCACGTGCAGGGCGATGGCCTCGCGCAGCCGCCGGACGGCGCGAACCTTGTTCACCCGCTGCGACCGGTCGTCCTGGGCTGTCACGACAAGACCGGTCGGGCCGTGCCGCAGTCGGATGGCAGAGCTTGTCTTGTTCACTTTCTGCCCGCCCGGACCACTGGCCCGGTACCGATCCACGTTGCACTGCCCCACCAGAGCCTCATCCGAAAGAGACAGATAGGTTTCGCCGCGTCCTTTGTCAGGATGATCCGTCAACATGCCACCTCTTCACATGATCCCATCAAGCGCATCGTAGGCCCGTACCCGGGACGGCGCCAAGTGGCTATAGCAGTTAACGGTCATGTGTATCGCGCGACCCCCCTCTTTCCCCCCTTGGCAAGGGGGGATGCCAGGTCCGTACCGTGGACGGCGCCAAGTGGGCAAACCGAACGCCCCCAGCTCACGCCTGACGACCCGGAGACTATCGGACGATGACCGCGTCGAGCGGAACGCACGGACCATGTCCCTTGGCACCAGTGGGAACGGTCGTCGACCCGCAAGTCGGCCCACCGGTCCACCGATAACCCAGCAGAGAAACGCTTGTACCCCTATGCGCCGACGATCCGCCGGCACGGGAGAAGACCATGAAGACGTCGATAATGAAATGGCTTGGCGCTGCGGCTTGCGTATTCGTGATCATCCTTGGCTGTCGGGCGGTCTACGATCAGGGCGAGGGCGGCGACGGCGGCATCACATCACAAGGTGAGAACACCTTCGCCCCAATCCTCCCCGGTTTCGCGCCGGAGGACAATGATTTCACTGACGCACCCGTATCACCGGGTGGAACCGGTGGGATTGTCGAGGACGACGTCGAGGCCCCCGGCGAGGAGACGCGGAGCTTCTTCACGGCCTTCCAGATCGATCCGGAGGCCGAGGACACCGCCGGACCGGTGTTCATCGTTTCAGAGGACATGGATAAGGACGGTCTGCTCGACCTGGTGACCGGATGGAATCAGTCGCAACCGGTCCAGTTGCACCTTCAGCGTCGCGACGCAGAGGACAACATCTCCTTCCGCACGATCAACCTCGGCGGTACCACGCCGATCGCCATCATGGCCGGCGTCGAGTGCGGGCAGATCAATGACGACAACGGGGACGGGGACATCGATTCCGACGACTGGCTTGATGTGGTCGTGCTCTCCAAGGCCACGGGGTATGTGGGGCTCTGCCCGTCCGTCCCGCCCAAGGTCATCAGCGAGCTCGAAGGAGAGATCGTCGTGCTGTTCAGCCCCGGCGACGCTACGCTGCTCACCGACGGTGACGAGTGGACCGAGATGATCCTCGTCAATCCGTACATCGCGGACCGATGGGTCCACAACCAGTATCCCGGCATCGAGGACGTGACGATCGAGGAGATCAAGCAACAGCCGGAGTATGGCGGGTTCACGTCGCTGGCGGTCGGCAATATTGACGGCAACGATGGTGATGAGATCATCGTGGCGCTCAACCCGGGAGAGTGCGCGGAACTCGACCAGAAGCCTCCGGTCAACACGATTGACCTGTGGATCAACCCGGGCGCCGGATGGGCCATGACCTCCGACGCATGGGGCGTGCCTTCGGACGTTTCCCTCTCACGAGGGGTTCCCATCTGCCTCACAGCCGGGAGTGGCCCGATGGTCAAGGACATCCTGCTCTCCGACGTTGAGGGTGACGGCGACCTCGACGTGGTGGCCGCCTACGACAACGCGTTGAGCTTGAACGTTCGCTGGGTACGCAACCCGTTCTTCCCCCACGAGCCCGATGGCCCGGGCGGGTATAACGAGGTTACAGCCGGGTACTCCCCCGGCGCAGACTACTGTATCGGCGGCCCCAACGATGACGGGCCCTGTCCGAACGGAGACATCGATTGCATTGGCAATGCCGACGGTGTTTGTGTCGGTGCAGCGTGCATCGGTGGCGACAACGACGGTCGTGCCTGTGACGACAACACCGACTGCCTCGGCTCGCCTGACGGAATCTGCATTGCCGGAACGTGGCGGTATGTCGCCACCGGATGGGAGCTTCGACCCATTGGGCAAGTGGACACGAGCGCGAACGTGATTGCTATCGGAGACATTGACAGCGACGGTTTCGACGACGTGCTGGTGCGCTCGACTCCCGGGCAGATCGTGCAATGGTTCCGCAAACCCAACGCACTCACGATCCAGCCGGAGTTCCCGCCGAATGATCCCGTGCCCGACCGTGTCAACTTCCCGTGGCCCGTCTTCACGCTAACCGAGTTCAACGGAGCGGAGCCGGAAGCCATCGCCCTCGGCGACGTCACTGGAGATGGTCATGTCGAGGTCATAGTCGCAGCGGAAGGCGCGGTCTTCTGGTATGACGGTATGGCTGCGGAGACCGTGTTCGATCCGTGGGCACCCAACACGATCATTCAGGACGAATCCGACACGGATGCCAGCGCGGGCGGCGGAAGTTCCTCGGCTGCCCCGGGGAGCGGCGTCGGAGTCGAGCAGGTCGATACCTCGACGAGCATCAACACGCTGCTGGTCGTGGACCTGGATGGCGACGGCAAGAACGACATCGTCGGTACGCTCGATCGGCGTAGCGGCGCGGGCATCAGTGACGACCGGATTGTCTGGTATCGCAATACCTACACTGAGCCCGAGGAGTGATACCGAGGTCTGGATGAGAATCCCGAGTCCCCCGGCGGCGCGCCGCGGGCGGTGTGACGCCCGTACAGTACGAACGCCAGCCCGATCAACGCCACCGACAAGGCCATCACCACGGGGCGGCACTTCTCGTCACAGAAGACGTTCAGATAATCGCGGTCGGGAAGCCACGAAGCCAATCGAGCGGCGACCGCCGGCGGGCTCGGCGGCGTTGGTGTGAACGTGACCTGTGAGGGCTCCCCGGTTCCCAACGGTCCGACCGGAACGGCCGTGGAACCAAGCCTCTCGAAGTGCAGATCGCGCTGGGCGATTCTGGCGACGACAGCCGGGTCACCTCGAAGCGCGCCAACCAACCGCCGCTCATGGTCGACTTCCCGCTGCAACACGTCCAAGCGGTGTTGCTCGATCTGGGAGGCCATATCGAGCAGTTGATAGTGTCGCCATTCGGGGAGGATGACGCAGGGTAAGAACGTACCAAGCCCCATCGCGATGAGTATCCAGAAGACAAACCCACCGCCCGGATTCCGAGACCCGGTTCTTGAAGCGTAAGCCACCTGCGACGCACTCCCCGGTGGACTACTTATTCCACAACTCACCACCGAAGACGGCAGCCGGTCCCAGGTGCTCCTCAATCCGAAGCAGGCGGTTGTATTTGGCGATCCGGTCACTGCGGCACAAGCTGCCCGTCTTGATCTGCCCGGCGTTGGTGGCCACGACAAGGTCCGCGATCGTTGTATCCTCCGTCTCACCGCTGCGGTGGCTGATCACGGCCGTCCATCCGTTTCGCATGGCCATCTCGATGGCTGCGAACGTCTCGGTCAGCGTGCCGATCTGATTGAGCTTGATGAGAATCGAGTTGGCCGAGCGGTGTTCGAGGCCATACGCCAACCGTTTCGTGTTCGTCACGAACAGGTCATCCCCCACGACCTGCACGCGCTGCCCGATCTTCTCCGTGAGCTTCGTCCAGCCCTCCCAATCGTCCTCGGCCAGACCGTCCTCGAGACTGCGGATCGGGTATTTCTCACACCAGTTGGCCCAAAACGCAGCCATCTCGTCGGACGACACACTCTTGTCCGGGGCGGACTTGAAAAACTTGTAGCGACCGGTGTCCTTGTCAAACATTTCCGACGAAGCGGGGTCCAATGCGATGAAGATATCCTCACCGAGCTTGTACCCGGCCGTCTCCACCGCGGCGGCGATAACCTCGAGCGCCTCTTCATTCGACTTGAGGTTTGGGGCAAAGCCGCCCTCATCGCCCACGTTTGTGTTGTAGCCGCGTTTGGTGAGGACCTTCTTGAGCGCATGGAAGCACTCGGCCCCCATGCGAAGGGCCTCACGGTAGGACTCAGCCCCCCACGGTTGGATCATGAACTCCTGAAAGTCGACGGTGTTGTCGGCATGTTTTCCGCCGTTGAGGATGTTCATCATGGGAACCGGTAGGACCCGGGCCTTGGGGCCGCCGAGATAACGGAACAGCGGCAGTCCGCAGGACTGCGCCGCCGCCTTGGCTGTCGCCAGTGAGACGGACAGAATCGCGTTGGCACCAAGCCGCGCCTTGTTCTCCGTGCCATCCAGATCGATCATGATCTGATCGACATCCTCCTGGTCGGTGGCATCGAGCCCCATCACAGCCTCGGCGATCTCGGTATTGACGAACTGAACCGCGTTGAGCACGCCCTTCCCGCCATACCGCTTGGGATCGCCGTCGCGGAGTTCAACGGCCTCATGCTCGCCCGTTGAGGCGCCGGATGGAACCGCCGCCTCGCCGGCGCTCCCGTCCTCGAGCACGACCGTCGCCTCGAGAGTGGGATGCCCCCTGGAATCCAAGATCTCCCTGGCTGAAGCGTGAATGATTTCCGTTGACATGGTCGGGTTCTCCGGTTCGGTATAAGAATCTAGATTCGTATTCACTATCGGCTGCCCGCCTCCCATCCCTCCAGCGCACGCCGGACGGCGGGCCCGGATTGACCGAGCCACCTGTCGGGGATAGAACCCTTTGCAGGCAAGGTGGTCAGCCGGCTGACCACGCCTCACGAAACGGGGTTCAGACTCGGAGTAACCGGCGTTGACAGTACTGTTGACAGCCGATTCGGTTCGCGTCGAGTTCGGCACGCTGGTGGCGGTGCGCGACGTTTCCTTCGACGTGGCGGGCGGGCAGCTTGTCGGGCTCGTGGGGCCCAACGGAGCGGGCAAGACCACATTGCTTCGCGCGCTGGCGGGTCTGCACGCGCCGACGCGCGGGCGTGCCTTCATACTCGGCAAACCGGTCATGGGCGAGCACGAGGTCGTCCGGCATCATGTCGGCTTCGGTCCCGACTCACCCCCGGCGTACGAGGAGCTTTCGATCGACCAGTTCCTCCGTTTCATTACGTCCGCGTATGGGATTCCCAAGCAAGAAGCCGGCGAGCGAATTGACTTCTGGCTTGAACAACTGTGGCTGACCGAGAAGCGCGGCACGCTGATCAAGACCCTCTCACGCGGAATGCGGCAGCGTCTCACGCTGGCGCGGACGTTCATTCCACGCCCGCACGTGATCCTGCTTGATGAGCCATTGGCCGGGCTCGACCCCGCCGGGCGGATCCAGCTTCGCGGTGTGCTGAACATGCTACGCCGGCAGGGTTGCGCCATGATCGTCTCGTCGCATATCCTGGCGGACCTCGAGGAGGTCTCTACGCATATCGCCATCATCGAGCAAGGGCGCATCATCCGATGGAGCGAAACCGAGGCGTTACGCCACGGTCATCGGGAACGGCGTATCTATCGGCTTGTGATCGTCGATCACCAGGCCGATTTCACGAAGAGTCTCGAGTCCGTCGACGGTGTGGCCAACGTGCGCAGGGAGGATCGCACCTACACATTCGAGTACCACGCAGACGAGAAGGCAGCCGCCGACTTACTGAAACGGTTTGTTATCAACGACATCGGCGTGTTGTCCTTCACCATGGTGACCCGGAGCCTCGAGGAAGCCTATATCCAATCCGGCGTGAGGCAGGTAGATTGATGCGCGAGCGATTCCAACTACCCATCCCGATGTGTCGCGTGCAGTATCAGCTCCAGGGCGGGAATACGCGCATGCTCGTCACGGCCATTGTCTGCGCAGCCTTGCTGACGTTCGGGTTCCTCGGGTTTCGGCGTCTGTTTCACGACGAGCCTCTTGCCAGCGTGGCCGATTGGTCGCTCATCTTCCTGGCGGGCATGCAGATGCTCGTGGCCGTTTTCGGAGGCTGCAACGCAGTACACCGGGCCACCTTGCGCGATTACGAAACCAAGATGATCGAGTCGCATCGCTTGACACCCATGTCCAACATCAGCGTGGCTTTGGGCTATCTCTTCGGCTCGACGCTCCAAACAATGGTCGTGTACATAATGGTAATCGGCTTCGGTGTGGTTCTGACCGTTTGGGCAACGAGCGGACTCAATGCATGGCTTCAGGGGAACCTGCTTATCCTCGCGGGCGCCGTTATGCTATGGGCGATTGTCGTCTTCGCGGGAATGCGACCGGCCAAACCCATCAGCCCCGCTGGACCTCTAATCGGCATAGCCGCCGTGGGCAACATCGGTCTCGTTGCGTTGCCCGGCGTAGGGCTCCTGGTCGGTGCGTACGCGATCATTGGCGGGATCACAACCATCACGAGCGGTTCGGGTACCGGCGCTGGCGGGGTGGGCGCATTGGTCTTCGTGGCCATGCTCCTCACCGTCTTCTGGCTTACTGCCGCCGCCGCGAAGTACCGCCGCCCCGATCTGCCCGCCCTCAACGCCTTCCGAGGACTGATGCTGCTTGCCATCTGGCTCGTGTTCGCCACACTCGGCATCGCCGCACAAGCGTTCATATCCACCGGTTCCTTCTTTCCCATTGACGACGAGATCATCAGGAACCAGTGGGTGGCCACAATGATTCTCTCACTTGTCGTTGCCCTCGTCCCACTGAACGGCGTGGTTGCATGCCGCCTGCTCATAAGCCGAGGCGCCTTGCCGCGAGGCCGGTGGGATCGCGCGAGCGATCTTGTCGTCGCATTCGTTGCGGCAGCGATGATCTGCCTCGCGATGGGGCTCATCGGAATCGAACGCTGCCAGGAGGATGTTCCCCGATGGCTGTCCCTTGATGGGGCGATCGATCCGTGCGTCTTGCTTTGGCTCCTAACAGGCGTTGTATGCCTTTCCGCGTTGCTGTCTGCGCGTGGCTTGTTCGTTCTCTCGTACGGGCTTCTGGGCAAACCTCGGCTGATTGCCGGGCTTGTCCTGGCCCTTGCATGGGGTGGGCCGAGCGGCGCGGCGTTGGTCATCGCGGAAGCGACGCATGTGTACAATGAACCACTCGAAGTCGGCTGGCTTTTCGGCTGCTCACCGGTCGGATCACTCGTGACGCTCTGGACCGACCTCGAAACGCCGCTTGCGCCCGGCCTGACCCTTCAGGTCTTGCTCGCAGCGGTCGCAACGTTGGCTGCGTGGTACGTGGGCAGGCGGCGATTCGCACAACGGCCCGATCCCGCCCCGACGCAGCCTACGCGCCAGGCCATCGAGCCCACGGATTAGTGCCATGCTTCAGGTTTGGCACTGTAGCTGCTCTGCGGGCAACGCGGTAGGTCGCGTCCGCCGGGAGAAACTTCTTCCTTTCCGTTTTTTGCCCTAACGGCGATAGTCTCGCTATGTCAACTATCTCGTCGGCAGGTGTAATCGATGGCCCATCTAGCGGGAGGATGTAGCGATGAAAGACACCGGCGTGAGAGAGTATCGGACGTGGACTTGGCTGGTCGGTACAGCCCTCGGGGCCGCGTGGCTTTGCGTGCCCATCCCCGCATCGGCTGGGACCCTCGAGCTGCACTACGCGGCTGGGGGTTCGGGGACTTGGGTCTCTCCGCGGTACACGGCGCAACACCGTGTCGCGGCGGTTCCAGCCGTCTGCGAGATGCGGCCGCGACGCATCTGGCACGAGCCGGTATACGAGGTCCGTCGAGTCCTGGTCGATGTGCCGGCCAAGGTCGTGACGAAGCGCGTGCCCCGGTATGACCGGTTCGGGCGGTTGATCGGTTACAAGATCAGAAGAACCGTCATCCGACCGGCACGGGCGGTGTGGACGACCCAACGCGTACTCGTTCGGGCAGGGTTCCATGAAACCATCTACGAGCGTGTCTGTGCCCAACCGGTGTCGAGGAAGGTTCTGTACGGATCGGTCCTGACGCCGCCGGCCCGCTGGGCGAGGCCCGATCACGTAAAGATGCACTATCCGCACCGGTATCGGCGTACTGCGCGGCCGTTCGTGTCGCATCGACATCGCGAGCACGGACTCCGATGGGCGGTCCGGCTTGGGCTGTAGCCCATCGCATCGACGAATCGGATGGGCAGCGTCGTTTCGGATCACGAGTCGAACGCTGCAAACCGAACTGGTTCAACCACTGCACGTCCCGGTCAAGGTCTCCTTCCCGGGGCGTGCGTTTTTGTGTTGGGGTCGGTATCATTCCAGGCGATGAATTCGTCTTGTCGCGGCAAGTTGCCGAGTTCGCGCTGGTGCATTCGCGGCTGCCGTCGCGTGGACTAGCGGTGGCGGTTCAAGTTGGATCGAGCCCGATCGTAGGTGAGTCCTATGCCGATCGCGAAGGAGGGTCTCCGTGAGATTGTTCTTGCCACGCTGATCCTCGGCGCGGTCGCGGTGGGCGGTGGGATGGTGTACTGGCCAATCGCGGTCCCGTTCGTGATCGTGTGGCTTTGGGTCCTCTCGTTTTTCCGGGACCCGAGGCGCAAACGCGAGTATGAGCGGGGTGATCTGTGCGCGCCGGCTGACGGTACGGTTACGGAGATCTCGGAGCTTGAGAACCACGAATCGATCGGCGGACCGGCTGTTCGGATCGGCATCTTCATGAGCCTGTTCAACGTTCACGTAAACCGAGCCCCTTGCAGCGGTCGTGTGATGTCCGTGTCTCATCAAGCGGGTGAGTTTCTTGACGCGCGACATCCGGAGTCGGGTCGGCGAAACGAATCGAACACAATGCTGATTGATTCGGATGGGCCCATGCCCGGGCCCGTCGAAGTGCGACAGGTTGCAGGGGTCCTGGCCCGGCGCATCATCTGTCATGCACGGGTCGATGAGCATCTCTTGATCGGCTCGCGTTTCGGGTTGATCAAGTTCGGTTCTCGGGTGGAGCTGGTCATCCCACGGCAAGAAGGTACCGAAGTAACGGTCGGGATTGGTGATAGGGTGCGCGGCGGGTTGACGATCGTCGCGCGACAGGCAGTGGAGGCTGCCGGCAGGAACGAGGTCGGCGCCGGTGAGGCGCGGTCCCGCGTTCACGCCTGAAGGGCGCCTGCGTCCCTTCGGCGGATTGATGGGAGCAACGATGCCGGTCATCGCAAAGCTACATAATAATCGCAAACGACCGCGACGGCGACCGCGGCGATTGAAATCACTGGCGTTTATCCCGACGTTCATTACGCTGGGCAACCTGCTCTGTGGTTTCGCGGCGATTCACTTCGCCCTTCGCGCGATGTACGAGCTCGGCGGCGGTTTGCCGGAAGACCTACCGCGAGGCCTTCCCGCCGGGCTTTTGGAACGAATGCTTCCGTCATTCCTTTCCGTGGGCGCCGGGCTGGTGATTCTCGGCGGTGTGTTTGACGCCTTGGACGGGCTGCTTGCCCGGGTGACGCGTAGCACGACCGATTTCGGAGGCCAGCTTGACTCGCTGGCGGATGTGGTGACGTTCGGCGTCGCGCCGGCTGTGTTGACCGTGGTGTTGATGACGACGCACCTGGCGGGCGAGGCGATCCTGCCGTCACCGATCAGCGAGCACCTTGTGGGCCGATTCGCCTGGGTATCGAGTGCGGTTTATGTCGCCTTCGTGGCCATCCGGCTCGCACGATACAACGTCGAGCATTCCAAGCCCGAGTTCGACCATCGGGCGTTTCGCGGTCTACCGAGCCCCGGCGCCGCTTTCGGTATCGCCGCGTTGATCATTCTCCAGCAGGACCCGCACTACGGCGAGGCGGCGCATACGTCGATCGTCTACGCACTTCCGTTCGTCGCTCTGGTGGCGGCCTATCTCATGGTCAGCCGCATCCCCTACGTGCGGTTCCACCGGACGTATCTGCTGGGTCGCAAACCGTTCGGGCAGTTGGTGGGCTTTGTGGCCATCTTTGCCCTGTTCTGGCTGTACAAAGCTCCCATGCTCGTACTGCTCGTTTTCTGGTATTGGTTGAGCGGACCGGTGGCGTTGCTGGTGATGCGTTTTCGCCGCCAACAGTCCACCCCAACCACAGAGGTGAGTGCTACCGATAGTGATTCCGAACGAAAACGGGCCTAGCGCCGTTTCAACAAAGGTTGTTCCGCTTTCTTCCCCCCTTACCAAGGGGGG
>CBDUZO010000102.1:0-14249 GCA_965371725.1 uncultured Phycisphaerales bacterium | reverse complement strand
GTGCACGAGTCGGTCTCCTCGTCACAGGTGTCGACCGTACAGTCAACACCGTCATCACATGGATCGGCGCCACCCTGACAATCCAACACAGCATCGCAGGTCTCGGTCCCGTCACAGAAGAGCCCATTGTCGCACAGGATGTCGTCGGGAGTGTTCGTGCAGGTGTCGGTGTCCTCGTCACAGGTGTCGACGGTGCACCCGACCCCATCATCGCACGGATCGGCGCCGTTCTGACAATCCAACGCCGCATCGCAGGTCTCGGTCCCGTCACAGAACAGCCCGTTGTCGCACAGCGTATCGTCGGGAGTATTCGTGCACGTGTCGGTCTCCTCGTCACAGGTGTCAACGGTGCACCCGACCCCGTCATCACATGGATCGGTGCCGCTCTGACAATCCAACACGGCATCACAGGTCTCGGTCCCGTCACAGAAGAGCCCGTTGTCGCACAGGCTGTCGTCCGGAGTGAACACGCATGCGTCGTTCTCTTCATCGCACGCATCCGTTGTACAGCCCACCCCGTCCGTGCACGGTGGCGTCCCGGGCAGGCAATCGACGAGAAGATCGCACACCTCGGCCCCGTCGCAGAACAGGCCGTTGTCGCACAGGGCGTCGTTGGGAGAGCTCGTGCAATCCCCATCGACACACACGTCTACCGTGCAGAAGATACCGTCATCGCAGTCAATCGGATTGCCGACGCAGACCCCGCCCACGCACGTGTCGTCCGTCGTACAGGCGTCGTCGTCATCACACGGATTGCTGTTGCTTGCGTACTGGCAGCCGAGAGTCGGATCACATGTGTCATTGGTACACGGATTCCCGTCATCGCACTCCAGATTGCCCACGCCCTTGCATTCACCAAGCAGGCACTGATCAACCAGTGTGCAGACGTCGCCGTCGTCGCACGGAGCGAGATTGTTGATGAACAGGCATCCGAGTCCAGGATCACAACTGTCGTCGGTGCAGGGGTTGTCATCGTCGCATGTCAGCGACGATCCGCCTTCGCAATTGCCGTCGGAGCACGTGTCGTCCAACGTGCACACATTACCGTCATCGCACGGAGCACTGTTGAACGAGTACTCACAGTTACGATCGCACGTATCGTCAGTGCACGGGTCCCCGTCGTCGCACTCGCTGTCAATGAGACACTCCAGGCACTCATCGGTCGATTCATCGCAATGCGCCACGTCGATACAAGGCGAAAAGCCAATGCAGAATCCGTCCAGACAAGTCTCCTCGCCGTTGCAGAACGCGCCGTCATCGCACGATGTGCCGTCCGGAACGAATGAGTGCGTGCACTCACCGTCGATACACTGATCGACAGTGCATGCGTTGCCATCATCGCACTCCTCATCGCCCTCGCAGGGGCGGCGCGGTCCGGTGAAGTTCCGCAGGAAAACACGCAGATCGTTGCCAAACACCGAGCCGGTCAGGCCGTCGTCAAAGCTCGCCAGGCACTCCTCGGAGCACTCTGCTCCAAAGCAGTTCTGAAAGGCGGAGTAGTCCACGAGATCGACATCTCCATCCTCATCGTGGTCACCCGATGTAGCCCCCTCGACGAACTGCAGCATCGCCGTAGCAAAGTGAATGTGTGTATCGCCGTCGGCCGTGAACACGTCAACGAACGCGCCCGTGTCACGCTCTCGCTCTACAATCCGGTCGCTGAACGTTGGCGGAAACTCCGCCATCCGTTCTCCCACCAGCAAGTTGCCGTTGTGCTTCCAGTACAACGGACCCGGCTTGATAAGCCCACTTGCATAGATACCGCCACCCGTGCTGATGAGCTCATGAGTATCCTTGTCGAATTCCAGGATCATGTCGTCGAAGGGATCGCCTGGGTCGGGGTACTTTGACGTTACCAGGATGTTCCCCTCTCTCGGCGTCCCCGGGGCGCGAGCGATAAGGCCTACCGGAGACACCAACTTGCTGGAATCAAAGTAGTCGACGTAGGTCCCGGTTGCCCCGTCGTATTCAATAATGATGTGGTTCACACCGCTGGTCGCGTATAGGTGCCCGTTCGGTCCGTAGGTCATTCCATTCGGCCCGCGCAAACACCTCGGATCACTGCAAGAGTCGTAGAGGGTCTGTCCGCCATCTACGAACGGAGCCACGAACTCGCCGGTGTCCCCGTCGAACTCGAGGATCCCGTTGAACTTATCGAGGTGGCCCGCCGTTTGCGTGCTGCTTACCAGGAGATTCCCGCCAGGCGTGAACGACAACGCTTGAGGCGCATTCAAGCCCGCGGAACCCGAAGCAACGAACGCGCCAAACGATTGCCCGGTGCGAACGTCATACTCGTAAACGGCATTGTCCCCCCGACTGGCTACCAGCAACGTCTCCTTCCGTGGATGCAGAACGATACCGGTCGGTTCGTTGATATCAGCGACCTGAACGTCCAAGAACGCGCCTGTACCACCGTCGTAGCGCAAAACCGCGTTCTCATACTCACACCCTTCAACGTAGCACTGAAAACTGCTGACGAGTATGTACGTCGTTCCGTTGTCACGCGCAGAAGATGTCCCGCTCCGGGCATCCGCGCCCGCTTGGGGTCTCTCGCCCGCCGAGGCGACCTGAGACAGAGCACCAACAAGCCCGACCAAGACGACGGCTACCAGAGTCGAAGCGACCGGCCGGCCAGCCGGACGCGCGATAAGCCGCATGGTCGCCATTCCACAAGAGCTGAGCATGACATCCCCTCCTTTCATCCCCGCAGACCCCATTCCCCCCTACAGTCCGCAAGTATACAGCAGACAGGGCCAATGACGCAGGCCACGTCGTTCCCGGGTCCTAGTATCTTACCGCCAACGTCAAGATAGATAAAGCAGATTCGGGCGCTGTAATACCGTCTGGGCCGCCCACGGCTGGACACACGCCGGCATCCCACGGCTCTCGGAGAATCCACCGTAACCTTCGTTTTGCAAAGAAGTTACAGATCACACCACGTAGTCGTCGCAGCAAACGGCGTTCGTGAGTTGGCGCCAGATTCCGATAACTAATCAGCCGGGAAAGGCCCCTCTAGGGAAAAAACTGAAGTTTTTATTGGAAAGTGGGTTGAGTTAGAAACGTGGGTAAGGTATACATGCTTACGCGTGTTGACATTTATCGGAGTTCGAGGCTGAATGGTGGTCAAGTGAACGCCCGTTTTTTCGGGCGTTGCATATTCAGACGTTGATCTGTGCTGAGGTCGGGGCATAGATGGCGCTCGAAGCAAACGAGCCACTCGTAGGGGTGGTTATTGGACTGCGGACTATGCGTGAAGAGTCACAAAGACACTTCGGAGGACTGTGCGGCGGTGCGTCCCGCCGTGGCCCATCGGCGAGAGCGAAAGGAGGAGCGGGGGCAGCGTGAGGCGCATGTAAGTTGCTTGGTTGGATGTGCGAGGGAACGTCTGCACGTGTGAACGTTGCGGGCGTTGCGCAGGCTTTTATTACGAGCGTTGAGCTAAGGAAGACGCGAACTGTAAAGGAGAAGGGATGATGTTGCGACATGTGTGTGTGTTGGCGGTAGTGCTGGCGATTGTTGCGGTCACCGCGACGGCAGGAGCGGATGATCGCGTGAGCACCAGCAAGAAGGGCAGCATTCTGATCTATCCGAAGGTGGAGATCAAGTGGGATGCGGCCGGCGTGGTGACGCAGGATACGTTCGTGTCGATCCTGAACGACTATCCGGCTCCCATCTTCGTTCACATGTTTTTCGTGAACGGCGATGCACCGCTGGATGCGGTGTACGGTGGCGATCCGGAGACGCTGATCGAGCGAGCCCACCCGGGTTGGAACTGGGTGAACTACATCACGATGTTGACGCAGAACGAGCCGACGTACTTCTCGGCGGTGACGGGGTTGCCGGCGGGCGCTCAGCCGTTTACTGCGTTGGACGATGAGGGCGGCATCCTGGGCCGTCTGGACCCCGATGGACCGACAGGCAGCCGTGTTCTGCGCGGATACGTCGTGGCCTATGCCGTCGACAACTTCGGCAAAGAGGTCAGTTGGAACCACCTCTCCGGTGGCGCGACGATTGTGAACTACGCGGATCAGGCAGCGCTGGAGTACAACGCGTACGCGGCCCAGTGCCTGTTTGCGCACGCCGCTCAGCCGTATGACTGCACCGAATGGGGTGATACTGGCTGCACCGTATCCGAGGTCATCCCTGGGAATCTGGACATGGACGGATACCAGTATGACATCCTCTTTGACATGCTGCTGCTCGACTTCTACGCCGTGGGTTCAGAGGTGTTCTCCGGTGGCGGGGCGTCGATCATGGTGGACACGGATCTGACGTTGCTGCCGGTGATGATGGATCTTACGCAGGACACCCTCGGCCCGGTGACCACGAAGGCGCACTTCGACATCTGGAACGAGAACGAGGACAGCATGTCGGGTGCGACGCACTGCGTCACCTGCTGGGATCAGACATTCCTGAGCCAGCACGGAGGAACGAACTACTTCGGAAGTAACCTCCAAACGGATAAGGGCAAGGCCCGAATCGACGGCGTCTATAGCACCTTGTGCGGAGGAAGCATGAATGCTCCCCTGCTCGGTGTTTCCTGGAAGGTGCTTGCGTTCAGTGGCGCCACAACGGCTCGGGCCTATGCGGGTTCGACGCTTGTTGGCCAGGGCGAAGAGGCCGGCTACATCATCGGCGACATCATGAGGCCGCCGGGAACCCTGTTGGACGGTCCTGACAGCGACCCTGTCGGGCGGACTCTGCGGTCGGCGTGGACGCCGAGAGGGAAGTAGCCGCTCGCCCGCAGCAGGCGATGGCTGATTGAAAGGCTTCCCATAAAGGAGGCCTCATCTTGGGAAGGGAGTATTCCTTCTCCAATAGAAGCCGAGAGCCGGGGGAGGACGCGTTTGACGCGCGTCCTCTCCTGTCCCGGCTGGCGCGCTTGGACAGGTGTGAGGTTTGCCCTGAGTCCCACCGCGCCGCGCCGGCTTGGTGAGGTATCGGATGTTCAACACCAGACAACCTGGCGCTGTCTGGTGACGGTTGGCTCGCTGCATGCTCCGCGTGTGGCAGTTCGTCGGCTCCGCAGGCGGCGAAGCGAAACGGTTTGGTCGAGCGCATGCATCTTCAAAGCGGACCGGGCAGCCCGGAGCGCGGCAACGGATCATGTCAGTGCGCGAGCAGCGCGACACGCGCTGCGATCAGTTCCGCCTCCGAAGGGCACCTGGAAACGTGCGGTGGCCCGGCCAACGGTGTGGTTGGCCCCGGGTGGCTCCTCCGAATGCAGTGTGTGTGCGTCGTTTCGGCCCGGCAGAAGACGTGGATGCTTCCACTTGGCCCAGGCCGACGACGCAACAGGGGAGAGAGGCTGAGTCGCGGCGGGCCAGACGGTTTCTTGCGTGCGTGTATACGAGTACCTAAACCTGGACGGTGAGCGCTTGGAGGTCCTTAACACCCTGGCGGTGGTGCCCGAGTATCCCATCGCATCACAGGGAGCCGGACAATCGGGTGATCGATGGCGTAACCTTTCGGCGAACCTTGACGCAAGGCGCATTGGTCTGAAGAGCTACACAGGAGGGAATGAGATGAGGATCAATCAACTCAGCAGAGCGATGGTAACGCTTGTTACACTGACGGCGGTCTTGGCCGCGACAGCCTCCGTGGCAGCGGATTCGCCCTATCCGATCATGCGCCCAGACAAGGAAACGTTGGCAAAATGGATCGATGACTACAACAGCGCCGCGGAGTTGAGCGTAGACATCGCGGGGATGCGTGACGCTCCCACATCCTACAGCGTACTTTCGCACTTGGACTACATCACGGGGGATCGCAACCAGGCTTCTTGTGGGAACTGCTGGGCGTGGGCGGGGACCGGCTGCATGGAGATTGCCCACGACGTTGAAAACGGTGTGTTCGACAGGCTCTCCGTCCAGTATCACAACTCCAACCACGCGGGAGGCGCCGGCGGTAACTACGCCTGCTGCGGCGGATGGCTTTCGGAGTTTGCGGACTTCTACCGACCCGTGGGATTCGCGATACCCTGGAGTAACACGAACGCCCAGTGGCAGGACGGTGGCACCGGGTGTGGCGGCAGCACGACGGTTGCCGGTGCGAGTATCGGCACAACACCCGATTATGGTATCACCTCAATCGATGAGTTCCGAATCGCCACGCAGGGAGAAACACAGGCCACCGCCATCGCGAACATCAAGGGGGCTCTCAACGCCGATCAGGGCGTATGGTTCGGCTTCTTCCTGGCTGACTTCAATCCCTTCTTCAGCTTCTGGAGCAATCAACCTGAGACTGCTGTCTGGGATTTCGATCCCCACATGGGTGGCTCATACGATAACGGCAATAACCCCGGCGGGCACGCCGTGCTGTGTGTGGGATACAACGATGACGACCCCGACAACTCGTATTGGATCATGGTCAACAGTTGGGGTACGGCCGGGAGTCGGCCGAATGGAATCTTCCGTGTCGAAATGGACATGAACTACAGCGGTCAGTACACAGACCTCAACGCCGAGAATGGTGGGTATGCCCTTTATTGGCAGGTCCTTGACGTCGAGTTCGACAATAGCGCGCCCGACTGCGATGCGGGCGGGCCCTACAGTGTTCAGTGCACGGGGGCGGGCACGACGGTCGCGCTCGACGGCAGCGGATCGTTCGATCCCAATGAGGACGAGCTGACCTACGCGTGGAGCACGGACTGCCCTGACACCTTCATCACCGATTCGTCGAGTCCGACGCCGAGTCTGGTCTTCAACACGATCGAAGTCTGCCCCATCGACTGTACCGTTAGCCTGACGGTCTCTGACGGCGAGCTATCAGAGGAATGCGACGCTCCGGTGAACGTATTCGACGAAATTGACCCCTTTCTCAATGCCCAAGCAGATGGCGGTTCGGTGGATGAGAACTGCGAGTACGTCATCCCATTTGATCTGACGATCACGGATCTCTGCTGCGTCGATGTGGACAACCTCGGTCTGAGCGCCACCGCCACTGTCGAGGCGGGTAGCGCGAACGTCGGCCCGGTAGTGATCAACAGCACCGTACAAGACACCGCCACTCAGGTCATCGTGAATGGCACCGTGCCGGTGTCCGACGTAACGGAATGTCCCGCCGTGATCCGCCTGGCCTTCCGGGCCAACGACTGTTGCGGGAATACCAGCGACCAGCTCTCGGTTCTTGCAGATGTGGTTGATGAAATCCCGCCGACGGCTGAGTGTGATGCCGTCGGTGGCGAAGTCGACGAAAACTGCGAATACCTCATGCCGTTCTCCGCCACCATCGATGACAACTGTTGTGTCGATGACGATGATGTGACCGTCAATGTGTCACTGATCACCGGTAACGCGACACTGGGAACGCCAGGCGTCATCAAGATGCAGGTCGGCGTGGACCAGGTCCAAGTGGACGGGACGGTGCTGGTCTCCGACCTTACCGGTTGCCCGGCGACCGTGCAGGTCACGGTGAATGCGTTTGACTGTTGCGGGAATCCCCTTGTCGAAACCTGTGTGGCCACCGCGGACGTGGTGGACCTGATTCCACCGGAGATCACATGCCCGGAGCCCATCACACTCGAGCGCGGCGACAAGATCTGCAATGACGACGTGCAGGACTGGCTCGACAGCACGACGGCGACCGACAACTGTGACACCGACGTTGACATTGTCGATGACTCTGCGGACAACGGCTTCGAGTGTGGTTTCCCCTTTGACAGCGTAACGACGGTAACCTGGACGGCCACGGACGACTGTGGCAACGAGTCGGTGTGCTCTTCGACGATTACGATCAAGCCCCCGAAACGTGTTGACGCGACCAAGAAGGGAAGCGTCCTGATCTACCCCAAGGTGGAAATCAAGTGGAACGCTGCCGGTGTGGTGACGCAGGATACGTTTGTGACGATCCTGAACGACTATCCGGCTCCCATCTTCGTTCACGGGTATTTCGTGAACGGCGATGCGCCGTTGGACGCGGTGTACGCGGGCGATCCGGAAACGCTGATTGAGCGAGCCCACCCGGGTTGGAACTGGGTGAACTACGTCACGATGATGACGGGGGACGAGCCGACGTACTTCTCGGCGTTGACGGGGATGCCGGCGGGCGCTCAGCCGTTTACGTCATTGGACGATGAGGGCGGCGTGCTGGGTCGTCTGGACCCCGATGGACCGGTCGGGAGCCGTGTGCTGCGCGGCTACATTGTCGTCTATGCGGTGGACAACTTCGGCCACGAGATCACCTGGAACCATCTTTCCGGAGGCGCGATGATCGTGAACTACGCCGATCAGGCCGCGTGGGAGTACAACGCATACGCATTCCAGGCGACTTGCCGTGATCACGGTTTGCAGCCGCTCGATTGCACCCTCTTCGATGACAACGGTACGTGCTGCGAGGCCGAAGTGATTCTCGGACAGTTGGACAGCGACGGATTCCAGTATGACATCGCGTTTGACATGCTGCTGTTCGATTTCTACGCCGTGGGTTCCAATGCCCTGTCGGGGGCCGGGACGAAGGCGGCCCCGTTGCCTGACATCGTCACGATTGATTTCGAAACCGAAGACGACTTGGTTACGCCTCTGGTGAACGGGCAGGATATCTCCACACCGCCGGAGTTCGGGATTCTCTACGCGATCACCGACGCCGGCGCAGGGCACCTCGGGTCCGCGATCTTCGATTCGACGCCGGGTGGGCCGAATGCGACCGGGCCTGACCTCGACCTGCTGGTCGGCCTGGGCAATCTGCTCATTCTTCAGGACCCCGACCACCCGACACAAACGGTCCCCGGCGTCTTCGACACGCCGGACGATGACCGTAGCGGCGGAGTCATCATCTTCGACTTCCTCACCGCGGTTACGCCGCAATCGGTCGACCTTGTCGACATCAATGGCGACGGGCAGCATGTGGACATCACACTGGTGGACGCCGCGGGACTTGAGCGTTTGTACATCGTGCCGGGGCATTGGACAAACGACATCACCACCGCCCCCGTGGGGTACGACACGCTCGACTTGACGACGCTTGCGCCGCAGACGGGCGAGGGTGGTGCCATCGCGACGGCCAGCGAGGATTCGGGGTTCGATCCGACAGACGTCGTGCAGATCGTCTTTGACTTCCTGGGCTCAGGTGCCATCGACAACATTCGTGTGGCGCTCCCCCCACCCACCAGACCGCCGGTCATGCTGGACACGGATCTGACGCTGCTGCCGGTGATGATGGATCTTACGCAGGACACACCCGGCCCGGTCACCACGAAGGCCCACTTCGACATCTGGAACCAGAACGAGGACAGCTTCTCGGGGACGACGCGCTGCGTCACCTGCTGGGACCAGACGTTCCTGAGCGATTATGGGATGCCGAACCACTTCCTGCTGGACAATCTCCAGACGGACAAGGGCAAAGCCCGGATCGACGGCGTGTACAGCACGATGTGTGAGGAGAGCGAGAATGCTCCCTTGCTCGGTGTTTCCTGGAAGGTCCTCGCGTTCAGCGGCGCCACAACGACTCGCGCCTATGCGGGTATGACGCTCGTGGGCCAGGGCGAGGAGGCCGGATACATCCTGGGCGACGTCATGAGGCCGCCGGGCACGCTTCTTGACGGTGGACAGAATGACCACGATTCGCCAGGAAGAACGTTGCGTCCAACCGGTTGGGCTCCCGGAGAGAGCAGCAAGAGATAGACGGCGCCCGGCCCGGGCAAACCACACAGGCGTCCGGCTATGCGGTCACGGCGCACGGCCATCATCGTGTAGCCGGACGCCTTCGATCCGGTAGACACCCTGCGAAAAAGAGGGGACGAAGCCAACTTCCTACCTTGATACCCATGCCCGCGCCCGATTAGTCTACGCTGAGTGGGAGACCGATGGCCCTGGGAGCGGACGCTTTATGAAGCCTCGATATTATCTTGTTGGAACACTGTCGCTGATCTGTGGGGCATGTATTAGCCCGCGCGACGTTCGGGTCGACCGCGAGGGGGTTAGACCTACCCAAACGACGTCACTCGGCGAACGCGCCGAGCGGCTCTGGACGGCCAAGCGGGCCGAAGACTGGAGCGCGCTGTTCCTCCTTCAGGATCCGGCCACACTCGCGGGTGCCTCTGAGGATGAGTTTGTCGCGTGGTGCGCCAAGGAGGAGCCGTTCAGAATTCTCGCCTACGAGATTGCGACCGTGCTTTCCGACGGCGACTTTGGCTGGGTCGAGGTCCGCTATCGGACAACACTCCGGAAATTCCCGGACATGCCGCCGAAAGACGCCCCTACGTGGCAGAAGTGGCATCGAGTTGCGGGTGAGTGGTTTCCCGTGCCGACCCGTGCTTTGTCATCCTACCCGGAGTCACCTGCCACGCGTAATGCTGCGGAGGAGACACGCCTTCGCGCACGATTCATGGAATCCTGGCGTGCACGGAGAGCGAAGGACTGGCGTGAGCTGTATCGCTTGTCCGACCCGCAGGATCACCAGGACGTCGCGGAAGATGTATTCGTGGAGGCGGAGGACATGTACGAGTACTTCTCCTTCAACATTCATTGGATTGAGGCGGTGGCAGACCGAGGCCGAATCCGTGTGTTGTACGAACACAAACTCGATGATCCGAGCTTGACCAAGCTACCCGTCACAATGGCCTATGTCACGGAGACGTGGGTTCTGCGCGATGGCGAGTGGTTTCGAGATTTGAAACGCTGACAGCGAATGGAGACCTGACTGTGCGTAATCTTAAAGCGTGGGCCGCCGTGTGCCTCGTCTGTATCATCTGTTCGGGGCTCGCCGGATGTGCGTCACGCCATGCGGAGGGCACGTACGATCAAGGCACGGCGAAGCCGATGCGCGCGCCGTCGCCCGTGGTGCTGAGCCTGTGCACGACCGGGTTGCCGACGATCGGAATGTGGAAATGTGATCCGGTCTTCACCGATGTGAACAAGGATGGCCTACCGGACCTGGCCGCGATTCCTCGTCAGGGCAACGGGCCGCATGTCTGGCTGGGCAACGGCAAAGGAGATTGGACGGACACCTCCTCCGGGCTGAATCCAGGCGTTCGCTCTTGTGGCGGCGGCCTGAGCTTCAGCGACCTGAACGGCGACGGGCATATCGATCTCGCAGCCGCGGATCATTGTCAGGGCGTATTCGTGTACTTGGGCGACGGCGCAGGCCGCTGGGAGATGGTTACGGCAGGGCTCTACCCGCACGGCCTCATCACGCACGACACAAACCGCGAGGACATTCTCGGTGCGGAGGACATTGACATCGGCGACGCGAATGGCGACGGGTTCGCCGACCTTCTCGTCGCGGCTACGTTCGCCGGTGGAATCAACCTGTATCTAGGAGACGGAACGGGCAGCAACTGGACATGGACACGGTCGGACCTCCCGTCCACCGGGTGGGCGAATCGAGTCATGTTCACCGAAGTGAACGGTGACGGTCTTCGAGACATCGTGGCCGCGTGCAGTGTGGGGCCGCGCGTTTGGCTTGGCGACGGGCAGGGCGGGTGGACTCCGGCATCAATCGGCCTTCCCGAACCGATTATTCATGGACTGTATCGCGGGATCGCGGTCGGAGATATCAACGAGGACGGCCGGCCCGACCTCGCCACGGCCAATTGGGTTGATGGAGCGGAAGTGTATCTTCAGGCTGAAGACGGCTCTTGGGCAAAGACTCCGGACGTGTTCCCCGATATGCTCGGTGGCGCCGTTGGCCTCGCGCTTGCCGACATCGACGTCGACGGCCATCTCGATTTGTTGGTCTCAGGCCGGCTTGGCACTGACGTAGGGTTCGTCTACGGCGTCTTCCTTCTCCTGGGCGACGGTTCGGCGCAGTGGACGCACGTCCACGAATCCGGTCTTCCAAAGACCGGATTGGCGTTCACCTGGGGCCTGGCGACAAGTGATGTGAACGGTGACGGAACGCTTGACGTTGCCGCGGGGAGTGGCGGAATCGTCGCCACCGCTCCAGGGCCGAAAGAACCCACCATCGCCACGCGCCTGCCGGTTTGGTGTACCCGGTTGTCCGCGACACACGGACACCCTTCCGCCGAAAGTACGACCACCCTCGAGGCACACGTCAACTGATGGCCCGTCCGTCCTTGCAGGCGTGTCCTTTCGATGGACCGGTAACCTAACGTGAGCATCCGCGAGACCGTTGCCTGTCCGTTCATCTCACTCACTTCGCGAAGGAAGCGCACGTAACTTGCCGATGCTCTCATGGAGATTTCGTGCGAGCGGGTTGCGAACCGGCCTCGATCATTCCCCTGTATGACCGGGTCGTTGGCGGCCTGACACCTGCCATCAGCAGCGGCAAACCGGGCACGCATGACGGCGTGTCGAGACTCCGCGGAAACGGTGACGGAGATCAAAACGCGAATGGCCAACCGAGGTTCGCTTAAAAACCATCTTGGCACGTGGCTGCGGTCACGTGGGCTGCATTCGGAGAGCGCAGACACACGCATCCGTGCCATCGAGCGGCTGGCCGGCGCAAGCGACCCGCAAGCAATTGCGCTGTTAACGGAAGCGCTGTCTGATCCGGACCTGGAGGCGCGCGTAGCCGCCGCCCTTGCGTTGAAAGAGAGAGGGACTTCGGAAGCGATCGATCCGCTTGTCTCCGCCCTTCATCGGGAGACTGAATACGACGTTCTTGCGGCGCTTGCGGGAGCCCTTGTGGAACTGGATCACGAGACTGCAACACGAACGCTGATGAGCCTCCTCGATGATGATGATGCCTCGGTGCGATCGCGGGTGGCATCGCTGCTTCGCACGGCCCTTTGGGACCGGCTCGACGACTCCGAACGCGCGCATGTTGCGATCGTTCAGGACGCATGGGAAGAGATTGCCGACTTGGGGTCGGCCGCGATTCCAGCCCTTGAAGCCGTGGTGCAGCAGGGAACACCGCACGCGAAACGCGAAGCGGCTGAGGTACTCGGCAGGATCGCAACACCTGAAGCGCACGGATCACTCAGCCAAATGCTCACGGATACCCAACTCGAGGTGGCCTGTCGCGAGACCGTGGCCTGGGCGCTGAAGAAGTTCTACTGGCAAGACCTGAGTAAGACGGAGCATGCCTGGATTGGCATCCTGGACGGAGACTGGCCTGCTGTCATCGACCTCGGCGACACCGCCGTCGACCCGCTTGCCGACGTATTGACGTGCGGTCCTCGTGACACACGTCGGCCGGCCGTCGAGACGTTGGCAAAAATCGGCGGGGCTCGGACCGCCGAGATTCTCTGCCGTGTGCTCGCCGACAAGGGCCAAGAAGTCAACGTCCGCGAAATTGCCGTACGGGCGGTCGGTGCCATCGGGGGTGATAACGCGATACCCACACTCGCAGCCACCCTCGGCGATGAGGCCTGGGTTGTGCGTGAAGCGGCGGCCGTGTCTCTCCGTAATCTCCAATGGAGCCCGACCGACGATACCCAGCGGGCACTGTACGCCATTGCGAATAAGGACTGGGCTTGTCTTACGGCTCTTGGTGAGGCGGCGATCCAGCCGCTCGCCGACGCCCTCAAGTACGGCGCCGTGGGCGTTGCGGCGGCACGGGTCCTGCTGGAAATTGGGCAGGCCGGTCTGGACACCTTGCTGGTCGTGCTCCGCGATGGGAACCAGTCGATGGGCGTTCGCGAGGTGGTTGCCGGGGTCCTTGCCAAGACGGGCGACCCCAGGGCGATCGCGCCCGTCGAAGCGATGCTCAGCGAGCACGACATCGTGGTTCGCCAGGTGGCCGTGTGGACGCTTACACGGTTGGGTTGGAAGCCCACCAACGACAATCAAAAGGCGTTGGTTGCCATTGCAAACGAGGACTGGGATGAGCTGGGAAACCTGGGCTCGGCCGCCGTCGAACCGCTTCTGGCCTTGGCGGCGGACTCTCTAGCGCCGGACGAGACGGTCAATGCGTTGCGGCGCGTCCTGGAGCTGTCGGCTCCTCGCCTGTCAACCGATGAGTTACGCACGATTGCCGTGCTTGGAGACATTCAGGCCCGCAACCGCTTGATGGGGGCAAAGTACCACGGCGCCGGGGGCGACATTGCGGCGGCTGTGAATTGCAGGGCGGTCCGAGAGTTAGCCTGTGCTGAACTGGCCCACCGCGGTATCATGGTTTGATCCCGGAGGGTCCCCCACGGCAAGGCAACGGCCGATACCCTCCAATGTAGCCACAAAGTGGCCTTACTCGTACCGTTTCAACGAAGGTCGTGCCGCTTTCTTCCCCCCTTACCAAGGGGGGATCGAGGGGGGTTCGTGCAGACGGAGAAGAACCTCCCCCTGCCCCTCCTTATTAAGGGGTTCTCCTCCGAATTAGTTACTGGAGAATCGCCCCGGTAATGCCTGTTT
>CBDUZO010000101.1:0-14340 GCA_965371725.1 uncultured Phycisphaerales bacterium | reverse complement strand
GCTACATACCGGTAGGATCGAGCCGCCATACTTCTTTTCAACCTCCAACTACGGATGGGACAGCCTCCACATGGTTACCCTCGAAAGCGACACAGAGGAGTCAGAACGATTCTGAAGGGTCGGGACACCGCGCGCACGCGAGCGAAGCGACGAAGGTTCGTCGGCAGAAGCTATCTCGCCCTCTCCTGCGAAGCCCTGACTCACTTACGGCCTACTGCGATCGATCCGTGTACGTTCGGGGGGGCACCAACACCTTCAAAAAAATCACAGGGGAAAAAGCGCGCAAGAAGCGCGCAAAAACCAAGACGGATGAACCCCATCCCAACGCGTGCCACCGCACGCCAACCCCGCCTGGCGCATACTTGAACGGGGGTGACCCATTTCATTGGCCCGAGAATAGGGGCTCCGGTCGTACAACGAGTATTGACGCAACGGGGAACTCCGGTTTGAAGAGGACGTTCGCGTGACCGGACGAACGCGAATCGGAGCTTGATTCCGAGCAAACTTCCTTGGGGTTTATAGGACAATAACGGCCGCGGGGCAGGGTCTTCAATCCACGCCCCGCGGCCGTCTCTTATCCACGTCGATATCCTATACTTGATCCGGGGTCCGCCTATGTTATCCGAATAGCAACCCCCAATTCGAGGAGGGATAGCGTTGCCACGGCATGTGACGGGAAGGCGAGTTAGACACAGCGTGCGCGCATTCTCCCTGGTCGAACTCGTCATGGTCGTGACGATTCTCGGGATACTGGCGGCCATCGCCATGCCCAGAATGACCAGCGCCGCGATCAGCGCCAATGCTCACGCCCTCGAAGCCACACTCACCAACGTGCGAAAGGCCATTGACACCTACTATGCCGAACACGACCGGTATCCCGGATACGACCCAGGGACCGGTTCGCCGGACGATGATGCATTCGTCGATCAGCTGCTGATGTACTCGGATGCTAACGGGAAGACGCAGGCGACGCGCGGTTATCCGTTCGTATACGGCCCCTACCTCCGCTCGCCCTTCCCGGCCAACCCCTTGAACAAGCTCCGCACCGTCAAGGTCAAAGCCACGCCGAGCATCGCCGATCCGGCGGAGGGCTCCGTCGGATGGATCGCCGTGCTCTCACACGGGTACTTCGGAATCAGTGCATCAGACGCTGACCTCGAGCAGATCGCCTTCGAGAACGCTGATTTCATAGACGATGCCAGAGGAGGCGCCACGAAAGCCGAATAGTCATCCCAGTGAAAAGCACGATGGCCTGACCATCCGCACGGCTATGCGATTCCAACCGCAACAAGCCGCACATCCCCGGTTACAGCCAGCGCCTTCAAACGCAGGTCCATCACTTCCTGCGAGGGCACAAGGTCAAACGTGAGCCGCTCGAGCTGAAGTGGAAACGTGATGCCTGCAACATCTCCAAGCCTTCGGGACGCCGCAGACTGATCCGGCCGCGTTATGTCGGCTGTCAGGCGGCACCAACCGACGAACCGCGCCGGCTCGAAAACACAAACCACCTCACCGCCACCGGCGTCTGACGCCTCAAGCCGAACCGGGCCGCCGCCGTCGCCGCGACATGCTTCAAGCTGGAACTGCACGGTCTTGAGGCATGACACGGATGCGTTCGGCCCGATGCCCCCGATCGCCCTTAACGGCAGTGCCAGAACGACACGACCGGCAGCGCCGTCCGCTCGCCGTCGTGCGACGATTCTCAGTACTGCCTCGCCCCTGTCAGTTTCCACACGAAGCATGACGGGTTTCACGACGCTTGTCGCACCCTCAAAGATGCGATAGCTCTCGGCGTTGTCGAACCGGTAGATCAGCATGTCCAGTGCCTGACGCGCCGACTAGAGCGAAATTCGTTATTGTGTTCCGGCTTCTTAATCGCCCGATACGCTCTGGCGTACGCGAATCCGCGCGGGCTGAAGCCCGCGGCTCGGCACACAGAAACGGGAAATGCTCTAGGACCGACACGCGATCCCGTCTCCCAGAAACGGTCTCCGTTTACCGTGTATCGCATCACGTCCCTGCGTCCCCCCTTCTGCAAGGGGGGATTGAAGGGGGTTCATGCGGGCGGGGCATTGATTCAACATCGCCCTGCACAGATTGACCCTCTCCGCAACATCGCCGCCATTCCCGACATGATCGAACCAGCCGCTAAGACCCGTACAAACCATCGACCGGTTTCCGTCAATCCACCGCGAAGGCCACACGGTCACGTCGAGGGCGGATTATACGGGACTCGCGGCACCGGTACGATTCCCGACGTCCGGAATAATCACGCCCCTGAAACCGGGTTCGATCGTGCCAACTCTTCCATCGCAGGGTTTGTGGTCCATCTGGGATCGCTTTGCTCTGAGGGTGAAGGGAAGAAGCGATGGGGAACGCCGGGGATCTCGCGCAGTCGCGAGGGTCGCACGATCCACAGCCAACCGCAACACAAGCCCTCCGGCCTTCCATCGGTCGGATCGGAGGGCGGGTCCCGCGCGTGCTCGGGTGGGGTTGGCCCGCTGCCATCGTAATCGTCGTGCTCTACGGCTCCTGCCTGCCATTTGACTTCAACCGCTCGACCACGGGCGTCGCGTTCAGCCCGTTGTCCATCCAACTGTGCGAAGCCGGTTACGAGGATATCGCCACAAACCTGCTCGTGTACTTTCCGATAGGGCTGTCAATAGCGCTTTGCCTTCGATCGAGCAGTCTGGCACGGGTGGCCGCCACCACTGCGATCGGTGCCTGCGTGAGCCTAACGATCGAAACATTGCAGACAGGTCTCGACTCGCGGGTGGCGTCCTGGATCGATGTGTTGTTGAATACGGCCGGCGCCGGTGCAGGTGGTGCAGTCGGTGTTGCCCTGCACGGAGTCGCTTGGTCCTGGCTCGATCGCCTGCGGATCGGGCTTGGAACTCGCCCCTTCGCTACGATGGCGTCTCTGCTTGCAGTGGGTCTCCTCTTCTTCAGGCTCGCACCCTTCGACTTCATCACGACGACCACCGGTCTACGCGACGCTCTTCTTCGCGCCGGAATGGGCATGCAATCCGCCACAGGGTCATCCATGGACGTCCATCCATCCCCAGCCGCATACGCACATCTCATCAAGCCTTCGATCGTGGCTGCATGGTTTGCAGCGCTGGGATACCTGCTCGCATTGGCCGAGCGCGAGACCGGACGACGCCGTGTCAACGCGATGGCATCAGCATGGCAAAACGCAACGATCCTGCTGATCGTAATCGAACTCGTGCAACTGTTCACAAGGTCACACATCTTTGACATGGCAAGCGTCATGATTGGCTCCTTGGCCGCCGCCTTCGGAGCCTATGTGGCCATCTTCATCGTGGATGCGTACACGCGGTCGGCATGGAAACACACGCGCCGGAACACGGAGGGAACGGTCATTCGACCCGGGCTCGCGGTCCCCACGCTCGTGCTCGTCGTGGTGGCGATGTATCAACTCTTTGCAGTCCTTGCCGCTACGATCGACCCTCAACTCACCTCCGGAAGCGGAGTAAGCCTGTCCAGGTTCCATTGGCTACCCTTCGAGGCGTTATGGCGGGGCTCGATGACCGGAGCGGCTGTAACAACCGCCTCGACCCTCATCACCTATGCAATGCTGGCGCTGACGCTTGGAATCATCGTCCGACGCATCCGCGGCACATCCGTGAGACGAAACGGGCAACGGAGAATCTGGCTCATCACCGGAACGGCGGTCGTGCTGCTTGCCTTCGTGCTCGAGCTCCTTCAGACAGCCACTCCGGCGCGGACGGCGGACCTGACAACGCCCATCCTTGCGATCGTGTCCGTCGCCCTGGCTGCCCGCGTCCACACCTTGCTACGCCCGTGGGCGATACCGGTCGCCTCTGACGGCGGCCATGCCCAGGCGTAGGATCCGCCGTGCGGGCCACCCCGCTCATCCCATCGCAACGGCCAACGAAAAGCGGCTTCGCAGGTTGGTGTTACCCGCGAAGCCGCCGTCTTGAACCACCCCCAAGGGGACTCGAACCCCTGTCTTCAGGATGAGAACCTGATATCCTGACCGCTAGACGATGGGGGCCTTTACCGAGAAGCGTACCGAAAACGCCCTGGACTCGTCAAGAGCCAACTTTCCACCCGCTACGGACGCGTATCCACACGCCCCCGCTCTGAGTAACGGCAACCCCGGCAGCGGGTGCCCCGCCCCCCTTTTTTACCAGAAAGGACAGGGAAGAGATCGAGCAGCCGAAGACATCTCGAACAACCGGCCGTTCCTCACCCTTCGCTCCGCGAAGGCTGACCCATGCAGGAAGACGCCAGCAAACCCGATGCGACAAATCGGCACTCTCAATGTGCCCTTGGTATAATCCGTGGCCGGGGCATCGTTGCGTGCGAGGTTCTTCGGGCTTCGTGTTGCGGCGGGGACGGACTGACACAGTGGTCCTCCGTCCAGCCGGCAGTGTGCAACACGAACCGTTCGTACCCCGCGTCGGCACCGCTGGCATGTGCGTTGCGGATCACCATTGCCTCAACACCGGATCAGCCAGGAGACTCAAACGCGTATGTTGACCATTGATGGAAAGCTCGGTGAAGGCGGCGGCCAGGTTCTTCGAACCTCGCTCGCGCTCTCCCTGGTCACGGGCAAGCCTTTCCGAATCATCAGCATCCGCGCGGGCCGCAAGAAACCCGGACTGCTGCGTCAGCATCTCACCGCGGTGACAGCCGCCACCCGGGTCGGCCGTGCGCGTACGGACGGCGCCGCCCTCGGATCGCAGGAACTCACGTTTGCGCCGTCTGGAGTGTTTCCAGGGACGTACGACTTCCAGGTCGGCACAGCCGGTAGCACCACGCTCGTTCTCCAGGCGATCCTGCCTCCGCTCACCACGTCATCCGGTCGGACCGTCCTCACCCTGGAGGGTGGTACACACAACCCATTCGCACCACCGTTTGACTTCCTCCTCAAGGCATTTATCCCAGTCCTGTCACGCATGGGACCGAGGATCGAAGCCAACCTCGAAAGGCCGGGGTTTTATCCTGCCGGCGGTGGCAGGCTCACCGTCGCCATCCACCCCTCCATCGATCTACGAGGCTTTGCGCTGCTCGAACGAGGTGAGACCGTCTCTCGGCGAGCGCGGGCCATCATCTCAAAACTCCCCGCACACATCGCCGAACGCGAACTCAACGTCCTCAAACGAAGGCTCGGCTGGTCGGACGAGTCACTCTCGGTCGAGGAAGTTGACTCGAACGGTCCCGGCAACGCCGTAGTAGTGGAACTGCAATCTGAGAACGTTACCGAGGTGTTCACCGAGTTCGGGACCAAGGGTATCAGAGCCGAGACCGTCGCCGTACGATTGGCTGATGCCGTGGACCGATACACCCGCGCCGGCGTGCCTGTTGGCGAACACCTTGCAGATCAGCTCCTCATTCCGCTGGCCATGGCCGGCGACGGCTCCTTCCGAACAACGGAACCGACACTCCACACGCGAACGAACGCGGACGTAATCCGCCAGTTCCTGAACGTCGACATCTCCATGCACGAGGATGGCGAGGAAGCCTGGCACATCAAGGTCAGGCCGCGTTAGAGCAAGCTCTTTTTTCGTGTGGCGGTGAAACAGCTCTTTTCTCCTGGGTTTTTCGCCCGGTGCCCGCTACGCAAATTCGGAGAGTGCCATAGTCCGTACGGGAGGCAGCATCTCGACGGCGAGCCCACGACCATCGAGAGCGACCATCTCCATCACAGTAGCCCCACGGACCGGACAAATATCCTCGAAACCTCCATGTCTCCATAGCAGAGCGTACATTATCGGACGTACAACCGCATCTTCAACATCCGCGAACAGTCCGAAAAAAAATCCGGAAACTCCTTGTAATATCACCGGATTAGGGTACGATTCATACATCACCGTTATGGTGATGGTTGATCCGGGTTCGATGCGGTTGACAATAAAGGGAATCAAGCCATGGTCATCGAAACCAACCTATACGACGTTCCGCGTTCCAAGGCATTCGCGCGTAACCCCAGCCACGTGCCGCGGAGTTGTGTTAGCACGGATGAGGCCGCGAGGACTGCGATCGCGCTTGGTGAGCGTGTGGCTGCGAACCCCAAGACCCCCGACTTGGCCGACGAACGGCAGCTCTTTCATGCCATGCACACCTGTGGGTTCCACGCCCGGGGAAAGGCACGAGCAACGCCGCTCGCACCGCTCAAGCGTTTCGAGTGGGAAAATCGCTGGAAGCTTCTTCGCGACTATATCGTTGAGCAGAACCTCGGTCTGGCCTATGCAGGCGTCGGACGTTTCTCCAACCGTAGAGCCGATCTTGACGAGCTTCGCAGCGAGGCGTTCCTTGCGTTGACACGAGCGGTCGAGGGGTTCGATCCTTGGCGCGGCTTCAAATTCAGCACGTATGCAACCACCGCGATATCGCGCGGGTTGATGTACGCCACCAACAAGGCAATCAGGTACCGGCTCCTGTTTCCAATCGAGCATGACGCCTCGTTCGAGCGACCTGTACGGTCGGATCGCGACGATGAACCGTGGGTCGACCGCCTGACCCAGGCGCTCGATCTCAATCTCGGACAGCTTACCGCCCGCGAGGGCACGGTGCTCGAGTGGCGTTTCCCGACCGGCGGAGGCGCGGGGCTGACACTGCGTGAGATCGGCAAGGCGCTCGGTCTGAGCAAGGAGCGCATCCGGCAGATTGAGGGGCAGGCTTTGGACAAGCTTCGCGAAGTGCTGAAAGCCGATCCGCTGCTCCAGTAGTCCCTTGACAGCGTTTCGGCCCAGGCCATGATCAAGGTTCGGCGTGTTAGGGGGAGTTTGCCGTTGCGATCCTTGAACCGGAAAACCGACTACGCTCTCGCGGCCTTGACTGACCTCGCCAAGTCAAACAACGGAGGGGCGAGCGCTCGAGACCTTTCGCAGAGGCTTCAGCTTCCCCTCCGAGCGTTGACCAACATCCTCAATCAGTTGAAGCACAGGGGTCTGGTCTCGTCGATCCGCGGTGCGCGTGGCGGGTATCGGCTGGCGAGGAATGCGAAGGACATTAGCCTGGCTGAGGTGATCGAAGGCGTGCAGGGGCCGATCAGGCTCACCCTCTGCTGCTCCGATCCGCGCGACGAGGAGAACGGCGACTGCGATCGGGAGGAACTCTGCGAGGTGAAGGACTCGATGCGGATCGTTCACGCCGGACTGAGGGCGTCGCTCGGTAGGATCAGCCTCGAGGATATTGCCCGCAAGCAGGTCACCTGGCGGACCGATCCAGGCAGGCCGGGCTGAAACGCCTATCGAGCGGCGAACCCAAAGCATTTCACAGGATGTGCCACCGGCCTTCGCGACACGGCCTGATGGTTGAGCACTCTTCGATATGGTTGGCCTGCGTGGTATACTCCCTGCATCGGATTCGATGGAGGAATGAATCATGAGCACGCGTGGCCCACTTCCTTGTGTCCTAACAGCAATCGCTTTGACGGCGGCGTGCAGTCAGCCCGTCACCGCCTTGGGGGACGAGTTGGTGCGTCCGGCCCAGTTCGCCGGTAGCTGGTATCCCGGTGACGCCGGAGCACTGGCGCGGCAGGTGGATGACCTCATGGCCGGCAAAGAGCCGCCCAAGCTGCCGGGCAAACCGATAGCCGTTATCTCGCCGCACGCCGGGTATCGTTACAGCGCTCCCGTCGCAGCCGACGCGTATCGATGCCTCAAGGGGCATAGGTATAAGCGTGTCATCGTCCTGGCGCTCAGCCACCGTCAGGCGAGTCGGTATTGGGGCGTTGATGTTCCACGTGAACTGACGGCGTATGCCACGCCATTGGGCGATGTTCCCATTGATCGGGTGGTGTGTGATGATCTGTTGAAGCATCGACTGTTCACGTCCAACCCCGAGGTTGGGCGGAATGAGCACTCCTTGGAGCTTCAACTTCCATTCCTTCAGCGTGTGCTGGGCGACTTCCAGCTCGTACCGTTGCTGGTCGGGCGAATGGAAACAGCGGACTACGCCGACGCCGCGGGCGCCATCCTGCCGTGGCTTGACGATGAGACTCTGCTCGTCGCGAGCAGCGATTTCACGCACTTCGGCCCGAACTACGGGTATCAGCCTTTCAGCGACGACGTGCCCAACAGGATTCGGGCGCTTGGCGATCGGGCGGCCGCCCCGATCCTCCGTTGCGACTTCGACGGTTTCGTCGAGCATCTCGACGAGACGCGTGACACGATCTGCGGTCGCGGGCCGATCAGCCTGCTGTTGCGTGTGCTCTCGATGAAGGGCGGAGCCGTTGCCCAGCGCATGGGGTTTGACACGTCAGGCGCGATCGCCAGAGATTGGAACAACAGCGTCACGTATCAGTCATTCGTCTTCACATCACGGCCGGGCACGCTGGCGGAGCCGTTGCGGAAAGAGCTGCTGACGCTCGCAAGACAAACGGTGACAGCCTATCTGAACGGCAAAGACACTCCCGACGTGGACGCCAAGAAGCTCGATCCGATGCTGCGGGCGGACGGCGCGTGCTTCGTAACGTTGGAGAACCACGGTCGCCTGCGCGGGTGCATCGGCAATATGAAGGCTCAGGGTCCGCTGTATGAAGCCGTGATCCGCAACGCCGTATCCGCCTGTCAGGATCAGCGCTTCGTCAGCAACCCGGTCACGGCTGACGAGCTCGATCAACTGGATATCGAGATCAGCTATCTGACGCCGCTGAAGCGTGTCGACAACATCAAGGACATCATCATCGGGCAACACGGGCTTTGGATCCTACGTGGATTCCGGCGTGGTGTGCTGCTTCCACAGGTGGCGTATGAGCGTGGCTGGACTCGGGAGGAGTTCCTCTCCCAGACCTGTCGCAAGGCGGGCCTTCCGCTCGACGCATGGAAGGACCCCACGTCTGAGATTTACTCCTTCGAGGCGGAAGTGTTCGGGGAGAAGGAGTAGCGTGGTTCTCGCATTGCAGGGGTCTGGCATGGTATGTAGGCCGACAAGGCGGGAGTTCCTGGCTGGAGCGGGTGCGTTTGTCGCAGGTGCATCGCTTGGCCCATCGCCGATCCTGGCTGCCCTGAATGCGGGCGATCCGCCCGGCGCGCGTGTGGCCGTCGCCCGTGACGAGGCCTTGACACATGGTCCGTTGGGTCAGCACAAGGACCTCCTATGCACACTGCTCGACGCCGCCGTCCAACGGGTGACGGGTTCCCCCGATGCGGATTCGGCGTGGCGGAAGTTGTTCCGACCGGCCGATCGCATCGGGATCAAGGTCAACACGCTCGGGCTTTCGACCCAGCCGGCGGTGGTCGATGCGGTCGTCGCCGGTCTTCGCAAAGCCGGTGTTCCGGCGGAGAACGTCATCATCTGGGACCGGTTCGACGTGGAGCTGTCCCACGCGGGGTTCAAGATCAACAACTCGACGCGCGGCGTACAGTGCCGTGGAACTGACACCGAGCAGGTCGGCAGCGGCTATCAACGATCGATCGAGGACAGCGGCCGGATCGGGTCCTGCTTTTCGCGCATCGTCGCGGAGGAGGTCGACGCCCTGATCTGCGTACCGGTGCTGAAGGACCACAACCTGGCTGGGGTTTCGCTCGGTATGAAGAACTTCTACGGAGCGATCCATAATCCGAACAAGTATCACGATCACAACTGCGATCCGTACATCGTCGATGTGGTGTCACACCGGTACATTCGTCCGAAGTGGCGTTTGACCGTGTGCGACGCCACGCGGGCCCAGTATCACGCCGGGCCGGGCCTGCATCCGGGTTTCGCGTGGCCGTTCGGCGGGTTGATCGTCAGCGACGATTTCGTGGCCGCCGACGCCGTGGCCGCCGATCTGCTCGAGGCGAAGCGCAAGGCCAAGGGCCTCAAACCACTGGCGGAGGACGACCGACCGACGAAACACATCGCAACGGCCGCCAAGCGCGGGCTCGGCGTGGCTGATCTGTCTCGGATCGAACGCATCGAGGTGTAATATGAGCAATCTGGTGAACCTCTTCCAGCAACCGACACGCCGTGACCTGCTGAGATGGGGACTTGGATGTGGAACAGCGTGTGCGTTGTGCCGGTTCGGCGGCGGTTCCGCTTTGGCACAGGACGTGGCGGGTCCGGGTGATCTTCCGGGACCGAAGCTCAAGGGTGTCACCCGCCACAAGGCCTTGTTCTGGGAGACACTCGACGAGAAAAAGGTCAAATGCGTTCTGTGCCCGCGCGAGTGCCAGGTGGCTGACGTGGAACGCGGTTACTGCGGGGTTCGTGAGAACCGCGGCGGCGAGTATCAGACGCTCGTGTACGGCGCCTTGTGCTCGGCCAACGTGGACCCCATCGAGAAAAAGCCCCTCTTTCACTATCAGCCCGGCACGACGGCGTTTTCCATCGCCACCGCCGGCTGCAACATTGAGTGTAAGTTCTGTCAGAATTGGGAGATCAGCCAGTTCCGGCCCGAGCAGGTGAACAGCACACTGGTCAAGCCCGACCGATTGATCAATATATGCAAGTCACGCCACTGCCCCACCATTGCCTACACGTATTCCGAACCGGTGATCTTCTACGAATACATGCATGACACAGCCGCCCTGGCGCGAGAGCACGGTATCGGCAGCGTGATGATCTCCAACGGTTATATTCAGGAAGAACCGCTGCGCAAACTCTGCCGCCATCTCACCGGTGTCAAAATCGATTTCAAAGCGTTCAGCGAAAAGTTCTATACCGACATGTGTGCGGGGCGGTTGGGACCGGTTCTCGACGTGCTGGAGATTCTCAAGGACACGGGCATCTGGTTCGAGCTGGTCGTGCTCATCCTGCCGACGCTTAACGACTCGCCCGATGAGATTGAGCGGATGAGCCGATGGGTGTTGGATCATCTCGGCCCGAATGTGCCGATGCACTTCACCCGATTCCATCCGACGTATCGGGTAACGAACCTCCCGCGGACGCCGATCAAGACGATTGAGCGTTGCCGGCGGATTGCGATGGATGCGGGTGTACACTATGTCTACGCGGGCAATGTGGCGATGCACCCCGGTGAGAACACCTACTGCCACAACTGCCGACACGAGCTGATCCGAAGGACGGGGTTCCGCATCATGTTCAACCGGATCACGGAGGGCAAGTGCCCGGAGTGTGGCACGGCCATACCCGGTGTCTGGTCACAGGAGCAGGCGCTGGCGTTTACACCGCGCGAGAGACCCGCCGTCCCCACAGAAGCAAAGCAGCCGAGCTGAGCTTGATACCCACCAGGAGATAGGCAGCCAACGCCGTGCCAAAAACCGGCACGAGCACGATCCCACACAACAGCGCACCGAGACATGCGCCGGCGTGGTCGACTCCGACGATGACACCGGCTGTCTTGCCACTGGCCGCCGCCGTCTCGACGTCATCCTTCGCCGTGTAGCGATCGGCAATGCCCCCGCCGTACAAACCACCGGCCAACGGAAACGCCGCCCCACCCAGCACACCCGTAAAAGCCACCATCAAGAGCACACACCACTCAACAAGGGCCAGAGTCATAGGGCTCGCCGGCATCCCGCCGAGAACGGGCAGGATGTACGGGACCGCCAGCGCCAATAGTGCCAACAACACGTCCACCGCTATGATCCACCGCCAGAGCAACGCCCGAACCTCGCCAACCACAAAGTGGCCCGCCGCTCCGTTGGACCGACCGCATAGCAACCCGCCACGCGGCGGCCTGCCACGCATGCGCCGTGACCGGCGGTTTACGATCTCGCATCCGATCACCAGCCCGCCCATAAACACGGCGATGATCCAACCGATCTGCTGATAGACATAGCCGTAGAGATTCTGAAACGCGAACAGCCAGACAACGCTCAAAGCCATCGTGGCAAAACCCGTCGAGCCTACCGACAGGATGATGGCACTGTTGGGGAACCAGGCACCCGACGCGTGTGCGGCCACACTGCGGCCCGGTACAGGCGCCCCATCACGACGAGCGGTCCTGCGGCCGAGGCGATCCCTTGTATAACATGCCAGAACCGTGACACCCGCTATCCCCACAAGAACCACGGCGAGCTCAGCGAGCCGAATCGATCGGACCTGCGCGATCAAGCGCCAGCCACGTTTGCCCGTCACACCACTCCCGGCGGCGGCAGGACGATGCGCATCGGGACTGTGTGACCTGCTCGTGGCTGACTCCCACAGTTCGAGCCGCTGCATGTACACGATGGGACGAAGATCCGTGCTGATCTCGACGTTGGAAGCGGCGTCCAGCTCGTCAGCCCGTCGGCGGACCTTTTCCGCATCGAGCCAGTCCGTCGCCCCATCAAACCAGGCCGGGCGAAACAGGTCCGATGCCACACCGCGATCCACGTACCGCCGCGAGAGCTCGCTCGGGTCGATGGTCGTCAGCCCCGACTCGGTCGCAGCCAAAATGTGGGCCGGGTTGCCCCAACCGATCGTGATATGAGGGAAATGTCGCCCCAGCGTGGCCCGTATCGAGCCAACGTATCCCATCGAGGCGGTGGTCAGGCTTCCCGGGCCGGCTGTTGCCGTCATGCACAGAACAGCCCGCGGCGCCATCGCATGACGGAGCTCACGGAAGAACTCATCCGTGTACAGGCGGGCCCGCAACGCGGACATCGGCTCGGGCAACCGCCCGATGACCAGATCGAATTGTCCCGCCCGCGTCTTGATGAAGTGGCGGGCGTCCCTATGGTGCACCGTGACGCGCCGATCGTGCAGGGCACGGCGATCCGCTTCATCGAGATAGGGTTCGATCAGATCGATCAGACGCGGATCGGGCTCAACATAGACCACCTGCTCGACGGGATGGAGGAGAATCTCGGCGAGCAGCCCTTCCGCTCCGCCACCGAGCACGAGCACCTGTCGCGGATCAGGATGCTGACACATCCAGAAATGCGCAAGCGGCGCGAACGTGTACGGATCAGGGAAGTCAGCCGACACCTGCCCGTCACAATAGAGCGTGAACTGTCCCGCCCGCTCACCGACGGCCAGGTTCTGATACTTCGACTCGACATCGCCGCGAAGCTCGTAACCCGGCGCGATATCGGCCCACCGGCGTAGGACGAGCCGATCACCAAGCACTTCGCCCGCGAAGATGGCGATCAACAGAACCGCAACGGCCACGCCACTTAAGGAAACGCAGGTCATCCGAGCATTACGCGTCGTCTTCAGCAGAGCGGCGGACGCCGCCACCGTCATCACCATACAAAACAGCGCGGTCTGGATCGGCGACAGGTGTTCCACGGCCCAGAAGCTGAAGACCGCGCCGCCGATCAGACTACCGGCCGATTCCAGGGAGTAAACGTTGCCCAGCTTGAGCAGGCTACCGGCTTCGCTGCTCGATCGGCGGGGTGATTCCGTCGCGGGCACAGCCCGTGTGTTGCCCGCACGTCCGACGCCGCACGCCAACGGAAAGGCCATGCCCACCAGCGCGCCGGCCGGCGAGACGAACAACATGGCTGCTGCGATTGTTTTTGGGAGAGGGAGAAGCTCGCCCGGTGCCACACCAAGCCAAGCTCGAGCACCGCGAAAAACCCAAAGCTCTGCACAGGCAACAACGCTTAGCGTCAGCAGAACGATCACCAACGCCACGTCGGGGTTCCGAGCACGCCCGGAAGACCACGAGGCGGCTTGCCACCACCCACCCGCTCCCGCTCCCAAGGCCACCCCAACGAGCCACGCAAACAACACGACACCCCAGGCAAGCTCGCTACCGGACATCAAGACCAGCGCCTCGCGCAGCAAGAGCGACTGCGTGACGATCGCCTGGATGCCCCAGACTACCGCGAGCAAGCCCAGCCGGGTTCGCACGCGGCGATCGCTCGGTGAAGCAAGGTAATCGTACTCGTTCGTGGTCTGAACCATATCGTCAATGCAAGGTAGTGCCGGAAATCCAGAATAGCCAGCCACAGAGTGGCCTTGCTTGCCACAGAGACGCACAGATTTCCTTTGACACGTCCGATCGGCCGTTCGCGTTGGGCGTTCTTGATCGGCGCCAGTCCGATTCCTCCAGCGCGGATACCTCCTTGTGCCCCGGAGGGGCAGCCGGCAATAGCCCAGCGATTCATCGCTGGTGATTCATTGCCTGTTCCGCCGATCAGTCCCGGAGGAACGGATGAAACGCGTAGGGTGCGCATTGCGCACCACGTGACTTTCAATCGTCCCTACGGGACTCTATTGCCCCACGCAACATCGTCCACCCAGCGATAAATCGCTGGGCTATTCTCGCATCGTCCCTCCGGGACGGCGCCACGCCGCTGAGCGTGCAGGCCGAGGTGCCAAGAGACGCCTGCACCCGCCACAGAGCCACACAGTGGCCTTGCTTGCCACACAGTGGCCCCGCCACCACACAGTGGCCCTACTACTATCGGGATCACTCGAAGGCATGATATACTACCATAAGAGGGTGCCCCGTCCTTTTCGTTAGAAAAG
>CBDUZO010000100.1:0-14533 GCA_965371725.1 uncultured Phycisphaerales bacterium | reverse complement strand
GTTCCGCGCCGCCAAGCCAAAATCGACAGGGGGTTCTTACGAGGGACTCAACCTTGCCGGCAGTGTAGAATATGTCGCTGCCGGACTCGGACCAGAGGCTGTCTCCGCCGCCGCCGGTGGCTGCGGTCGTTTGAAGCGTGCCGTCTGGGAACATGAGGCCGTCGGCGCCTGCCGTCCCGCCGATGTGCAGTGCCGCGCCGGGAGCGTTGGTGTTGATTCCCATGCCGCCGGTGGCTCTGATCAGAAACTGATTGGGGCCGGTGGAGTAGAAGAAGTCCGGATCGGTCGTGGTGCTGTCGGACCAGACGAAGGATCCCCCGTGATTGGCCTGAGCCCGCTGCCCGGCAGCGAGAGAGTAAGTGCCCGAGGCTTCGTTGAGCGACCCGCCCGGTATGGTGGCAAGATAGCCGTTGGCCGTGTTGTCCTTGCCCCCGCCGACGGTGCTCATATCGCCTGATGCGGTATTAGCCGAACCTCCGGAGACGGTGCTCTGGCTCCCCGATGCGACGTTGTTCGCGCCCCCGGCAACTGTGCTGTTGCTGTTCGAGGCGTTGTTATTGTAGCCGCCGCCGACGGCGCTGTTGATACCTGATGCGGTGTTGTCCTGCCCGCCACCGATGGTGCTGCGGAGCCCTGAGGCGGTGTTGCTATAGCCCCCGGCGACGGTCGCGTACCTCGCGTCGATGGTAGTTCCGGCGTCATCACCCGCCTGGTTGTTCCTACCACCGCCGATGGTTCCCCCCTGGTCGGTGACGCGGTTTGTCATGCCATCCGACCCACCGCCGCCAATGGTCGCCCCGGTGACATCGGCGGTAACCGTATTGCCGCGGTACCCGCCGATCAGATTCGGGCTGGTGTCGTTTTGCTGGGACCACAGACCCGGCAAAGCCAACGCATAGGGCGCCGGCGTGACCGGCTGGCGCCCTGCCAAGGGCGTAAGGGCGCCACCCGACGGGACGGCCACCCGTATCTCCAGCCAGCGCGGTGATCCGTCGAACGCGCCCGCACCGAAGTCCACGTCAACGGTGAACAATCCATTGGTCAACGCAACGCCATAGGAGTTCACTGTCGCAAACTGGACACCTCCGGTCTCCGCGTCCCAGAGATGGAACTCGAAGTCGGCCGAGCCGGTGACCGGCACGCCGTCCTGTTTGAGTTGTCCCTGATAGGTAAATGCGGTGCCCAGTTCCGCCGCTACCACGAAGTGCGCCCAAACCAGGGCACATGCCGCCATGCCTACGATCACTCTTGTCGCTCGCATTATCTTCCTCCTAATGACATCTCTATGTCATTCGCTATTGATCTTTTAGTTCGATGGGGCGTTGCCCGACAATCAAACCCGCCGTCGGGCAGAGCCCGACCTACATTCTTCCTCGCACTACCTATGCGGAATCGAAGCTCGCGGATCACACTCGGTGAGCCGACCATTGCTAGGAACCGCTGAACATTCGTTGAAACGTGCCGACATCCTCCAAGTCGACATCCTGGTCGCCGTCAAGATCGAAGCACGCACAGGATGGGGTGACGATCTCGCTGTCGGGCCCGGATGCGCACGCGTTGAGCTCAGCGTAATCGAGGAGGTTGATCCCGCCGTCCTCGTTGCTGTCGCCAGGGGACTGGCCGAACCAGAATCCGCCGGCAAGTGTGAACCCGCCGCCGCTTAGAACGCCGGCGTCCGGCTGCCCGACGGTCCCGGACAGCTCGAACCCGCCCCCGACGCTGTTCATCACACCACCGCCGTCGATCGTGGACCGACTGATTTCGAAGGCCGGTTCTTCGGCCACCAGCAAGCTGGCCTGCCAGCCGGCAGCCTGTGTGACTACGGCGGCGATGACCGCGGTGATCAGGTACGCGCTCGCCGCTGCCTGCCTATTCACTCCGAATCGCACTTTTCAACCTCCCAAGTGTGTAACCTTCATGGTGCCGCCCGGCGTAGCGTCCGGTAACGATGGCCGGGACTGAACGCCGAAGCGGGTGTCCACCACAAATAGCGCCGGCCCGGCGGCCTATGGACGGCACGGGAGCGAATTGTCGGACTTTCTGCCCGGGGTTTGTCTCGTCCGGCAGCGACGCGTATGCCGGGTGGCTCCATCTGCTACAATGGGGGCAAGACTTGCGATCGTTACGTGGGCCGTGCGTGATCGCTTCAGTACCTCGTGATCACGTGCGCCTTGGTATGGCACTGTTGGGACAATGGGCTCAGAAACCACACAACCGTCTTTGCTGTCGCGAGTACGCGATTCGGCTGACGATTCCGCCTGGCGAGAGTTCGATGCCAAGTACCGCGAACTGATCCTGTGCTATTGCCGCGTACGCGGCTTGCAGACTTCCGATGCGGAGGACGTCCGCCAGATCGCGATGGCGAACCTGGCCAAGAGCCTGCGGTCGTTCGAGTACAAGCCCGCGCGTGGCCGCTTTCGGGGCTATCTCGGCCAGGTGGTCCGAAGTGCGATTTCGCGCCATTTCAAGCGTCCAGATCGGGAGGCCCGCGCGCTAGATACTAATGTGCTGGTCACGGTCGAGGCAGACGACGCCGGGGATGCGGATGAGGTTTGGGAGCGCGAATGGGTTCGGCATCACTACCGCCTGGCCATGCAGACCGTTCGCAACGCGTTCGATCCAAAGAGCGTTCAGATGTTCGATCGGCTTCTCGCCGGGGACGACGTAAGCCGGTTGGCGTCTGATTTTCAGACGACGACTCAGGCGGTGCACAAAGTCAAACAGCGGATCCGCGACCGGTTGAAGGAGTTGATCACGGACCAGATCAGACAAGAGGACGACGACGGCAGTGCCCCAATCGCACCCTAACTTACCGCAAGTCGACGACGTACCCGACTCGTTCGGGCTCAGCGGCGAGTCCGACGAGTGGATGGACCGCGTGCGCGAGGCGGAAACACCGGCAACACTCGGCTGCATCGGCCCGTACGAGTTAATAGAGGAAATCAGCCGCGGTGGCCAGGGAATCGTCTATCGTGCGCGTCAACCGGGCACCAAGCGCGAGATCGTGGTAAAGCGTCTGCTGGCCGGATCGTTCGCAACACCGGCCATGCTTAGGCGATTCGAGCGCGAGGTCGAGCTGGCGGCCTCATTGAACCATCCGAACATCGTCACCGTGTTCGGCATCGAGATCATCGATGGCCAACCGCTGTTGGCCATGGAGTGGATAGACGGGGTGCCGCTCAATGAATGGGCAACGGGCGGAGAGTCCGGTCGCCGATCGCCGAAACAGATTGCGTCAATGATGCATGACGTGTGTGACGCGGTCCGGCACGCACACCAACATGGCGTGATCCACCGCGATCTGAAACCCTCGAACATCCTCGTGGACCAAAGCGGTGTTCCGCACGTGCTCGACTTTGGCCTTGCTCGGCCGATCGGCACGGACGCCGATGGTGGGTTGACGGTTACGCTAACAGAGCAGTTCGTCGGCACGCCCGCCTACGCATCTCCCGAGCATCTGCGCAGTGGTACAAGTGCCGTCGATGTCAGAGCCGACGTGTACTCGCTCGGCCTGGTTTTGTACAACGCTCTGACGGGCGCCCTTCCCTACGACGTCAGCGGTGACTTGCCCGATGTCTTCCACCGCATTGAGCACGCCGAGCCGATCCGACCATCGAGCGTCGCATCCCACCTTGATCGAGAAATCGAAGCGATCGTGCTCAAGGCACTGGTCAAGGAAAAGGAGCGGCGGTATCAGTCCGTGGATCTGCTCGCGGAAGATCTGCGCCGCTATCTTCACAACGAACCGATCCTCGCCCGCCCGCCGAGTGCGCTCTACCAGCTTGGTAAGTTCGCAAAACGCAACAAGAAGTTGGTGACCGCAGTGATCCTCGCGTTCGCCACTCTGACCTGGGCAATGATTGGCGTGACGTTGGAGCGCAATCGCGCGCTTCGAGCCGAGCAGGTTGCCGATCGGCAGGCCGCCATAGCCCAGGCCGTCAACGATTTCCTCAACGACGATCTCCTGTCCGCCGTAGACCCGCTGAAGGAGCAGGGCCGCGACGTCACGGTTCTCGAAGTCCTGCAAAAGGCGTCGGAGACGATCGAAGACAGATTCAACGAAGAACCCCTTGTCGAGGCTGCGGTTCGGCTGACGCTGGGGCATACCTACATGAACCTGGGACGATACGAGCTGGCGGAGCCGCATCTCGTCCGGGCACTCGCCTTGCGGCAGGAAGACCTCGGCGAGGATCATAGCGATACCCTCGAGTCTCTCATGCTGCTGGGGCACTTGTGCGTCAGACAGGGACGCTACCTGGAAGCGGAACCTCTTCTGGTCAGGAGCCTGGAACTCCACCGGCGTGTGTTGGGTGAAGAAGATCCCGACACGCTGAGCGCCGTGGAGGTACTGGGCGTGTTGTACCGGCTGCTGGGCCGCTACGACGAAGCGGAGCCACTCTACGTCGAAGTGCTGGAGGCGCGCCGCCGCGTGCTGGGCGAGGAGCATCGGCACACGATCGTCTCCATGAGGAACTTGGCGGTCCTCTACAGGGTTCAGGAGAAATACGACCAAGCGGAGGCACTCTACGACAGGGCCCTGGCACTCGGCCGGCGCGTCCTTGGCGACGAGCATCCCGATACCTTGGGTGCATTGAGCAACTTGGCCGTACTGTACCGGAGCCAGCGGAGGTTTGACGAAGCGGAGTCCTTATATGTTGAAGTCGTGCAGACCCAACGCCGCTTACTGGGCGATGACCACCCAGACACGTTGGTATCCTTGCACAGCCTGGCCCACGTGTATCTCGAGCAGGGTAGACACGAGGAGGCCGAGCCGCTGTTTCTGGAAGTCCTTGAAGCCCGCCGTCGTGTGCTGGGCGAGGAGCATCCACATACGCTCGGTACCCTGTACGCTCTGTCTTCCGTCTACAACTTGTCAGAGCGATACGAGGAGTCGGAACCGCTGATAGTCGAAGTCATGGAAACCTACCGTCGCATACTCGGGGAGGAACATCCAAACACCGTGACCTCCATCGCAGGCCTGGCGCTGATTCGGCAGCGCCAGGGTCGTCCTGATGATGCCCTGCCGTTGTATCGCGAAGCGCTCGAAAAGCGCAGCCGCGCCCTGGGCGATGACAACCGTGGGACACTTCACGTGTTCCGTGGGCTCGTGGCGACACTCATAGCCCTGGAAAGGTTCGAGGAGGTGGAACCGCTTGCCATTGAGTGTTACGAACGCCACGCGAGGGTATTCGGGCCCAGCGACAAGGAGAACCGAGCAGTCATTGAGTTCCTCGTCGAGCTCTACGAGGGCTGGGGCAAACCCGACCAGGCGGACGAATACCGCGCCTTACTGACCGAAGGACCTTGACATGTTTCGACCCAGGCAGTCAATCATGCGGCTGGAGACCAGACCCTTCGGTTGGAACGAGTGGGCGCAACCGGCTGTGTTGCGGGAAAGTGGTAGTAATACCACAGAGTGAATTAGGGGTTCTTGCGTCGCGGAGCCAAAGACCGGGGTGACCTTTCCCTCGCGCACGGAGGGTCCGACCACTCTTATAGTACTCTCCGAATTTGTGTAGCGTGCACCGGGCGAAAAACCCAGGAGAAAAGAGCTGTTCCACCGCTACACGAAAAAAGAGCTTGCTCTAATGAATAGGTGCAGGGCTCCTAGGCTCGGCTATGACTAACCTCGGGGATGGTATCAGGCACGGGTCTGCAGCTTCAGACAGAGATATCGTAACGTTTGATCTTCCGCCACAGCGTAGTGGGTGAGATACCCAACTCCGAGGCCGTTCGTGCACGATGGCCGTTGTTATGGACGAGTGCCGCGCGAATCACATCCGCCTCGGCGAGGGCGAACGGTTTTTGGCTGGCTTTGTCCTCTCGATCGGTTTCGGTGTGATCGGCGCTCATGCCGGGCGGGTCTCTGATGACCAAGCGCGCCAAATGCTGCAGGTCGATCAGGCCGCCTTCACAGAGCACGAAGGCGTGCTCGATGACGTTTTGCAACTCGCGAATGTTTCCGGGGAAATCGTACTCGGTGAGCACCCTCAACGCAGCCGGTGAGACCCCGGCGATCTCTTTGCCCTTCGCCGCATTGAATTGGCTCACGAAGCGTTCCACCAGGAGGGGGATGTCGTCGCGCCGTTCTCGCAGTGGCGGCAACTCGAGCGTGACCACGTTCAAGCGGTAGAACAAGTCATCGCGGAATACACCCTGAGCTACGAGATCGCGAAGCGGCTGGTTGCTTGCCGCAATGATGCGAACGTCGGCTTTGACCGGCCTGGTTCCACCTAACGGCTCGAATTCTCTCTCTTGAATCACCCGCAGCAGCTTCACCTGGACCGCGCGGGTCACGCTCTCGACCTCATCCAGGAAGATAGAGCCCCGCTGGGCGAGCTGGAACTTGCCGGGCTTGTCCCGCTTGGCATCGGTGAACGCGCCTTTCTTGTAGCCGAAGAGTTCGGATTCCAGCAGCGTTTCCGGCAGCGCACCGCAGTTCACAACGATGTAGGGGCCGCTCTGACGCGGGCTAAGGTCATGGACCGCGCGAGCGAAAAGTTCCTTGCCCGTCCCGCTCTCACCCTCGATGAGCACCGTGCTCTCGCTCTCCGCGATGGCGGGCAGGATTTTGAAGAGCTGCCGCATGCGAACATTCTTGCCTACAATATCCTGATACGTGTACGATTCAGTCAGCTCCCTACGCAGCCTTTCGACGGCGGACATGTCTCGGAGCGCTTGCACACCGCCCACGATCTTTCCGGTCTTGTCACGCAAGGGAGCGGCGCTAACGTTCAGCGCAACCTCGTCGCCTGCCGCGTTGATAATCGTGACGCGCCGACCCGCGATCGTGTCCCCGGTCGCTATGGCCCGGCAAATCGGGCAGTCCTCCTCAGGTATGTCCGGATGAAGCACGTCGAAGAACTTGCGCCCGATGGCCTGCTCGCGCGGCACGCCCGTGATCGCGCTGGCTGCGGGGTTGAATGCGGTGATGTTGTGATCCAAATCGATCGCCAGGATACCGTCCGCGACGCTCTCCATGATTGAGCAGCAGAGTATGTACGGATCCGCGTCAAGTGCGGGTTGCGCCGGGCAGCAAGCATCCGGCTCGTCACCAAACTCCAGGAGCGTGTACGGATCCGCGTCAAGTGCGGGTTGCGCCTGCCGACTTTCTGTCTTCCTTCCGGGCATCGTTCGTCCTCCCAGGCCAGCGTTTGATCATTCAGATTTGCAATAATCGTATCACAGGTGTTTCAGAATTGCAACGCTCCAAGAATCCTGGCTCGGTGGAACGGGGCCACCCGACCTCGCCAAATCCATCGGAATGGGCCAATAATGGACCTGAGAGCGAACCGCTAAGCCCTTTCGTGTCGTGGCATGTTTCTTGTTATGGTTATTCACTATAGCACTCTCCGAATTTGTGTAGCGGGCACCGGGTGAAAAACCCAGGAGAAAAGAGATGTTTCACCGCTACACGAAAAAAGAGCTTGCTCTAGGTTTTGACAATGGCTGCTTGGTGAACAGATGAGGGTTTCGATAGCTACATGCCGGGATCGGGTCTGCCCGAGGTTTGACCGCGCGGACACCTTGATTGTCATTGACGCTCGAAGCGACCACGAAGAAAGCCGAGAAGTCCTGGACATCAGTACATGGCCGGCACACGGGCGGGCTGCACGCGTCGCGCAATTGGGCGTCGATCAGCTTATCTGCGGTGCCCTCAGCAGCTTTGACGAGGCGGGTTTCGAGGAGTTGCCTGTTCGTTTGGTCTCGCAGGTGGCGGGTCCGGTGGACGCTGTCATTCAGGCGATCCTGTCTGGGGCGATCTCGCCCGGACAGGACTATTGGCAGGACCGCCCTGAGGCGCGAGCCCGAGAACGGCAGCGGCGGCGCGGGACGCGATAGTCTGAAGGGGCGACTCGCGGACATGGGACATGGGACAGGTGATAGGTGATAAAGGACAAGATGGTTCGGATTTTTAGAAAGGATAGGCATGGCACAGAAGATGTTGGTTTTCTGCGGATCGGATGATCCGAGCAAGGCGTTCCCCCCGTTCATGTTGGGTTCGGGGGCCATCGCCATGGACATGGAGGTGACGTTGTTCTTCACTCTGTCGGGCTTGAACATCATCAAGAAGGGCGGTGCGGAGAAGATCATCTTGAAGGGAATGCCGAAGACGTTGCCGGAGTTCATCACGATCATGCAGGAAGGTGGCGCGAAGATGATTGCTTGCTCGGCGGCTTTTGAAATGGTCGGTGTCACGGAGCAGGATCTGATCGATGGAGTGGAATGTGGAGGCGTAGCGTCGTTTGTCGCGGATGCGCAGGAAGCGGATGTTGTTTTGACTTTCTGTTAAGCCTCAAGGCGTATTTCGTTCTTGTTGTGAATGCAGTAGCTCTAGCGTGGAGAAGCAAAATGGCGGATGTTGATTTAGCGAAGATCCAGGCGGCAAAGGTGGTTGATGCCCGTGGCATGGCTTGCCCCGGCCCGCTCTTGGAAGCCAAGAAGTCCATCGGATCGGTTGCCGTTGGCGAAACGGTTGAGATCCTTTCCGGTGATGCCTCGACGAAGAACGACGTTCCCAGGTGGGCGGCCAAGGTGGGCCATGAGTTCCTCGGCGCCCTCACCGGCGAAGGATACGATCGGTTGTTCATCACCCGCAAGAAGTAGGATGAAGGATGAAGGCGGCCCTGAATTCGCCGCAGGCGAACGAAGGGCTGGGGGTTGGATACGTTGATCGGTTTTCATCCTTCATCCCTCCGCCTTCATCCTTGTAGGTGGTGCTTCCCAGTGCGGACACAGAACAAGCGCAGAATGGATAGAGATTGAGGACTCGAATAGATGGCGGCAACTGAGCTCGAGAAGAGACCGAAGATTCTCATCCTGGCCACCGAGACCTGTGCCTATCCGGGAGCGGACAACGTAGGACAGGTTCATGCCGAGTACCCGACCAATGCCTACGTGGTGCGCGTACCTGCGCCGGTGGTGTTCCCGGAGGATTTCTACCTTCGGTGCTTCGAGAAGGGGATTGCCGGGATCATCGTTATGAGCTGCGGGCACGAATGCCCCTACGAAGGAGCCTACGACCGTTTCGCAGCGCGGATAGGACGGGTTCACGCCCTGATGAAGGAGCGCGGGTTGGACACCAGGCGGTTGAGGCTGTGCGCGATCTGTACCGTCTGCTCCAGTGCGTTCCTGAAAGAGGTGAACCAGATGAATGAGTATCTCATCGGGGAAACATCCATCGCACCGCCAGGGAAGTGACTCCGGCAGACGGGGTGTATCCATTGACGCAGGGTAGCACAAGAGCGCGTTTCTGACAGAGCACTCGAAAAGGTCACGAGAGATTCGGGAAGATGGAAGACAATGGGAGAGTAACCGTTGATGGCCTGGTGATCGGTGGTGGGATCGCAGGCCTTCAAGCAGCGATCGATCTGGCCGATCAGGGCTTCAAGGTCCTCATCGTCGAGAAGGAACCCAGCATCGGCGGGAAGATGATCGCCCTGAGCAAGGTGTTTCCGACGCTTGATTGCGCGAGCTGCATCTGCACGCCCAAGATGGCCGCAGCGGCGCACCACGAGAACATCACCATCATGACGTATTCCGAGGTGACGCAGACCAAGCGTCGCGAGAGCGGCTTCGAGGTGACCGTCGTCAAGAAGCCCCGATATGTCAATGAGGCCGACTGCACCGGTTGCCGCTTGTGCGAGTACGCCTGCCCGATGGAACTCCCCCACGAGTTCGAAGGCAATCTGGGCATGCGTAAGGCAATCTACGTGCCTTTTTCGAATGCGGTTCCGCAGGTAGCGTTGCTCGACATGGATAACTGTATCCTCTGCGGTCGTTGCGAGAAAGTCTGCCCCACCAAGGCGGTGGACTTCCTACAGGAGCCGGAGGAGATCACGGTAACGGCAGGGACGATCATCCTAGCCACCGGTTTTCAGCTGACGCCGGTCGACGCCAAGGAACAGTACGGGCAGGGTCGGTTGCGCAACGTTCTGAGTGCACTCACCCTCGAACGTCTGCTAGCGCCGCACGGCCCGTACGGCAGGATGCTCCGCCCCTCGGATGGAAAGATCCCCGACTCGATCGCATACGTCCAGTGCGCCGGATCGCGTGACCAAAGCCTCGGCGTTCCCTATTGTTCGCGCGTCTGCTGCATGTATGCAATCAAGCAGGCCATGCTTCTTTCCGGTGCGCTCCCTCTGGTGGACATCGCCATCTACTACATGGACATTCGCGCATTCGGGAAGGGGTTTGAACAGTTCTATCAAAATGCTAAAGCCATGGGAATCGAGTTTGTCAAGGCCAAGGTCGCCAAGATCACCGAGGATGAGGAACAGAATCCGATCGTGCGCATCGAGGTGATGGACGAAGACGGCCGCGTGGAAGAACGGCAGCACGATATGGTCGTCTTGTCATTGGGGATGGTTCCGGCACGAGACCGCGACGGCATCTTGCCGACATGCAGTGCCGAGGACGGGTTCATTCGCTGTCCGGAGCCCAAGCTCGCCCCGTGCCGGACGGACACGGAAGGTGTGTTTGTAGCCGGGACGGCGGCGGGTCCGAAGGACATTCCGGATTCGATCGTGGAAGCCGGCGCCGCGGCCGTGGAGGCTGCGATCTACCTTCGGCGCAACGGCTGGCAGGACAAGGCGACAAACGTCAGTGGCGACGGGCGGACCCGTGAAGTTGCCGACACCCGGTCAAGTGGGATGCCAAGCTGATGACAGACGAACAGAAAGACAAACTCGACGATTCGCCAGCGCCGAAAGTCGAGGGGCTCCGAATCGGTGTCTATATCTGCTATTGCGGCGGCAATATCTCCGATGTGGTCGATGTGGAAAAGGTGGTCGAAGCGGTGGCCGGACTTCCGAATGTAGTCGTCGCCCGAGACAACACGTTTATGTGCTCGGGCCTTGGCCAGAACCTGATCGCCGAAGATATTCGTGACAAGAAGCTCAACCGGGTCGTCGTGGCTGCGTGTTCCCCCAGCCTGCACGAGCACACGTTCCGTCGGACTCTGGCGCGCGCGCGGTTGAACCCCTACCTGTACGAGCACGCCAACATCCGTGAGCAGGTAAGCTGGTGCAGCAAGTCCGACCCCCAGGGCGCCACGGACAAGGCAACCCGCTTGGTTGGTGCTGCGATAGCCAAGGCCAGGCTGCTGGAACCCCTGGAGCCGATCCGCGTGAACGCGAGGCAGCATGTGGTGGTGATCGGGGGCGGCGTGAGCGGCCTGCGCTCGGCACTGGACCTTTCGCGCAGCGGGCTTGCGGTAAGCGTGCTCGAGCGGTCGGCCTTTGTGGGCGGGCGGATGTCCCAGCTGGACCGGGTCTACCCCACGGAAGACGCTGCACGCGATCTTTTGCAGCAACTCGTTGGCGAAATCGACCGCGATGCAAACATCACGGTCTACACCCGGGCCGAGATAACTGCCGCTTCCGGTTACGTCGGCAACTTCCACCTGAATGTACGGCTGGAGCCCCGCGGTGTGACCGAGAAGCTCGATCCTGATCAGCTCCGCGCTGCAATTGACGCTTGCCGCGAAACCGCGGATAGCGATTTTAATCACGGACTCGCCCGACGAAAGGCAATCTATTTCCCGTATCCCGGTTGCTATCCTCCCATCCCGGCAATCGATTGGGAAGCATGCACCCGTTGCGGAAAGTGCGCCGAGGCGGTCGGTGGTAAGGGGATCACTCTCGACGCCCAACCCGAAGAGATCGAGCTGGACGCGGGCGTGATCGTGCTCGCTACCGGTTTCGACCTTTACCAGCCCCGGCAGGGTGAATACGGCTACGGAGAGCATGCGGAGGTCATTACACTGGCACAACTCGTCCGCCTGCTGGATAAGGAAGGACCCACCGGCGGGATGCTGCAACGCAACGGGCAGCCTATCAAGAACGTGTGTCTGATTCATTGCGTGGGCAGCAGACAGGTGGAAGGAATTCACGAACCCGGACCGGATGGACGGGTCAACGATTATTGTTCGCGCGTCTGTTGCACCGCGACCCTTCACGCGGCCAACGAGATACGCGAGCGGTTCCCGGATGTGAGCGTGTTCGAGTTCTACCAGGACATTCGCACCTATGGCCGGGGACACGAGGACTATTACGAAAACGCCTCGAAGCGCGGCGTTCTCTTCTTCCGCTATCTGGCCGAGACCCCGCCCGTCGTCACCAAAGCGAATGCGCCCAACGGCTCTCCGCTCCTGGTCCGCGTCAAGGACACCCTTACTTTCGGAGAAGAGCTCGAGGTTCCTGCCGACCTCGTCGTGCTCGCTACCGGAATGGTGCCCCGTAACATCGACCGTCTGATCGAGATGCTCAAATTGCCGCGAAGCGCCGACCGGTTTCTGCAGGAGGTCCACCCGAAACTGCGGCCGGTGGAACTGGCCGTCAACGGCGTGTTTATCGCGGGAACCTGCCAGGCGCCGATGGACATCACCGAAAGCTGCGCCGCGGCCTCATCCGTGGCCGCGAAGACGGCGGCGCTACTCGGAAAGGGACATATAGAACTCGACCCGTTTGTAGCCCGGGTGAACCCCGAGTTGTGCCGTGGTGAGGGTAAGTGCGTCGAGGAATGCCAATACGCGCAGGCGGTGTCCCTCGTCGAGCGGGATGTGAACGGGGAGAAGGTGAAGCGGGCCGAAGTCAATGCGGCCCTGTGCAATGGCTGTGGCATGTGCGTTGCGGTGTGTCCGCACGGTGCGATCCAAGTTGAAGGCTGGCGGCTGGACCAGTTCGAAGCGATGGCGGACGCTATCGCTGCTTGGAGCGTCTGACAAAACGAGCCGCGGGCTTCAGCCCGCGCGGTGTTCCGAGGGGCGATGACGCACTGGAACACGGTTCTGTTAGACGCTCTCAGGGGGCGTCAGCGTAGGTTGAAGACGATTGAAGGCGAGACGGATATGACGGAAGAACCGCAAAAGGAAAGACCGATCAAGATCATCCGAGAGCGCCGCCGCGGCGTTCCCAAAGAGCTATTAGAACGCAGCCGCGCGCAAGCGAGGATGCGAAAGAAGATCTCCGAGGCGCTCAAGGATGGTCCCAAGACGGTGCCGGAAGTCGCCAAAGCCACGGCCATCCCCAGCCACGAAGTGTTGTGGAAACTCATGGGCATGAAGAAGTATGGGCTTGTCGTCGAGGGTGAGGAACGCGACGGTTGCTATGAATACGCCTTGAAGAAAGAATAGGAGTGCAGGCAGTGAGCATTCGTGTTGATCCGGAATTGCGTCATGAACTTCGAGAGTTTGGTGCCGAGGACGTCGACGCCTGCTTCAACTGCGGGAACTGTACCGCCGTCTGTCCGCTCTCGCGCGATTCCACCGTTTTCCCGCGTAAGATCATTCGATATCTCCAGTTGGGCCTGAGAGACAAACTGCTTCAGTCTCCCGAGCCTTGGCTTTGCTACTATTGCGGCGAGTGCTCCGAAACGTGCCCGCGTCAAGCAAATCCCGGCGAGTTGATGATGGCCATGCGCCGGTATTTGACGTCGCAATACGATTGGACCGGCTTGTCGAAGCGGCTGTATCTCTCCAAGGCCTGGGAGATCGGCATGTTGCTCGCCGTGGGCCTGTTCGTCGCGGCCCTGTTTTACTTCCTCCATGGACCAATGGTAACCGACCGCGTGGAACTCAATACGTTCGCACCGGTGGTGTGGGTCGAGCTCGGCGATTGGATCATGGCGGCCATTCTGAGCTTCCTGTTACTCTCAAACGCCTACCGGATGTACCGCTTCGTTATGCGTGACGAGGATGGAATAAGGATTCCTCCCGCGCTCTATCTACAGGAATTGACGACGCTGATCGTTCATGGCCTGACGCAGAAACGCTGGAGCGAGTGTGAGACGCCGACGCGCCGGGTAAAACACATGCTTCTCGTGTTCGGCTACGTCACCATGTTCTTACTTGTGGTTGTTTTTCTGCGATGGTTCCAGACGGACGAAATCCACCCGATCTGGCATCCCACCCGCCTGTTGGGCTACTTCGCCACCGCCGTGTTGCTTTACGTGACCGCCGATGCGATCATCAGCCGGCTCCGGAAACGCGAAGAGATCCATAAACACTCTCACCCTACGGACTGGATGTTTCTGATCCTCCTGTTCCTGACCGCGCTTACCGGGATTGTGGTCCACGTCTTGCGACTTAGCGGGTTCCCCCTCTCAACGTACTACATGTACGTGATCCATCTGATGATCGCGGTCCCCATGCTGGTTATCGAGGTGCCGTTCGGTAAATGGGCGCACTTGGCGTACAGGCCGCTGGTGATCTACCTGATGCGCGTCAGAGAAAGAGCACACGAGGTCGCAACCGTGTCCGCCGCCGCTGCCGTCGAACGCTAAAAGAAAGTACCTGATTGCAGTGCGGGATCACCTCACGCCCAAACAGCAAAGGCAACTCTACGGAAACTGCGCTGAGAAGGTACGCGAATGCGGCAAGAGATGGCGTCGCGGCTGGGGACGTCAAGGCGATACGTCGGATCCTGGTCACAGGCGGTCGCGGAAGGCACAGCCCACGCCGGTCAGCCCCGTAGCGGCAAGTAGTCGCCCCTGAAAAAGCCTGATCGTTCTATAATCGCAGTGTTTTTCGTCG
>CBDUZO010000099.1:0-14571 GCA_965371725.1 uncultured Phycisphaerales bacterium | reverse complement strand
GCACGTTCCGCGCCGCCAAGCCAAAATCGACAGGGGGTTCTTACGAGGGACTCATGTACTTCGGTCCCGAGGCGACCGCCTTTGCCGAGACAACGCTGTCCGGGCGCGAAGTTCACATCGTCCTGTCGCCGAAGCGGACCCGAGGCAAGTATGGCCGGCTGTTGGCCTATGTGCATCTCGAGCGCGGCGGGCGCATGTTCAATGAGATGCTCCTTGAACAAGGGTATGCTTACGCCGACCTGCGGTTCGACCACCACTACTACAAGCAGTTCAAGGCCCTTGAGAAGCGAGCCCGCAGAAGCGGTGTCGGTCTCTGGGACGGGGTGACGCCTCCCCAAATGCCCGAGTGGAAGCAACGCTTCGAGCGCAAGGGAGGCGGCAGCGGAGGCTAGAACAAGTTCTATTTCGATGTAGCGTCCGAATCCCGAAGTCTCCCGGAGATTCTTGGCCGTCGAACGCTACGAGATCACTGAAATCGCTCTAAACGCCGTCACACGGCACGGCCCGGTTCTCGATACCGTGCGAATTGCTCACCCGAATCATCCGATTTCAGTACGGAGTGGCTTTATGAATCGCCATTTCAGGGCCGATAAGATAGAGCATTAGGGACTGTCTGTCCTGATCATAGGCAATCCCACACGGTGTGAACGGAATGGCACGCTCTCGCGGACCGTTCCGGCCCGATTGTGGTCTCGCACTTCGCGGCTGGCGGCGCGGCCGGGCGAGCAGGCTGCATGAATCACATAAGGACATCCGCTTTTGGAGAACCGAACATGAATGCGATCCGCTACGGGATGAGCATGTTGGCCGTATGCGTCTTCACGGTCGGGTCTCTCATGACGGCCGGCGCGGTGGAAGCACAGGACGGCAAGACCGCGCCGCAGGCGAAGACCGCGAAGGAAACCACGGTTGAAAGCGCGACCGAGCCCTACGACATCCGCACGACGAAGTACCTGACCGGCGACTGGGGCGGCGTGCGGACCGACCTGGAGGAGGAGGGCGTCAACTTCTCCATCCTGCTGGGCACGATGACGCAGTTCAACTTTCGCGGCGGTCTGAACACGCACAACGCACATGAGACCGGTGGGAAGGCCTTCTACAACCTGGAGCTCGATTTCGAGAAGATGGCCGGTCTGCACGGCGCAACGTTCTTCGGCCGATGCATCCAGACCTGGAACAGTGGGATCGGGGCGGATGTCGGCTCTTTGACACCGCCCTACTGGAGCGCGGGTTCCGGCGGCGATCAGGCTTGGACGCTCGACAAATGGTGGTATCGACAGCGCTTGCTGGATAACAGGATCGAGCTCCGCCTGGGCAAAATACTGAACATTACTGACCTTTTCGACAAGAACACGTACGCTGATAGCTACCTTGGCAAGTTCATGAATAAGGCACTGGCGTACAACCAGACAATCCCCTCGACAAAGGGTCTCGGAGCGTTTCTGCGCGTGTGGCCCACGGATTGGCTCTATATCCAGGCCATGGCCGTGGACCCGGATTTTTCCAAGACCTCGTGCTCCCACGGCTGGAACGGGTTCGACACGGCCTTCGGCGGTGAGGATCGGTTCCGCGCCTTCGGAGAGGTCGGGTTCCTCCCGAGGATCACGTCCGACAAGGGGCGTATGCCCGGCCACTTCCGGTTTGGTACATGGCTTGATCCGAAGCCCAAGACGGTTTTTATCAACGATCTGAATGGTCGCCGGTCCGGGCGTCAGCGCAGTGGAGACATGGGCTTCTACTTCAACTTCGACCAGATGGTCCTGAAGGAGAACGGCAACCCCAAAGACAAGCAGGGGCTCGGGATCTTCGCCCGCTACGGCTATGCTCACCGCGACGTGAACACAATCAGCCATTTCTGGTCGATCGGCGCCTCCTATCAGGGACTCATCCCGGAGCGGGATGCGGATGTCCTCGGTTTCGGCGTGGCCCAGTCGATCCTATCGAACCGGTACCGAGACAAAATCGACTCTCGCGCCGATCGTGAGACGGTCTATGAACTGTACTACGCCATCAAGTTGGCACCATGGTGCATCATCACGCCGGACATCCAGGTGATCACGAACCCCGGCGGCAGCAAGAACGGTCGTGACGCGCTGGTCGGTGGTGTGCGACTCAAGATCTCCATCTAGAGCAGTTTCGGCGTTCGCGTAGCGGTTTCAGGCTGGAGAGTGACTGGTGCACACGGGATGCCCGCGCGGACTTCAAGTGCGCGGCGCGCATAGTCGTGAAGCCTATGAAACGCGGTACCAGTCCCGCACGATCGCGGTGTTTCGTCAATGCGTCCGCACGCGGTCTGAGCGTTTTTCCGACTGCCTCCGACGGGCTGCGAGGTCCCGCGCGGCGGAACCGGCTCCGGCGCCTCTCCCGCGGGCGGCTCGTCGGGCCGATCCAGCCTCCCCGAAGCCGCGCGAACCTGTGACGTCGGAATCGCCTCTGGGTGGACCGGATCCACGTTTCCGGGGCCGTGCGTGGTGTAGGGGCGGGTGTGAAGCGCCTGGTGGCGGTTCGGGAAATGTTGGGGGTGGCTGCCGGGGTGGGTTCCCGCTTGAACTCGTCACGCTGGAGTGTATACTCCGTCGATACATGCGGAAGGGCAGCATTGGGAGAGGGCATACTCTCGTTGATTCGAGAGAGTGGTGGATGTGCGCGAGCATTCGAGACGTGACCGAACGTAGCTCGATACGCTCTGAACGGTTAACGTCTTTGGCGCGTTGGTTGAGCAGGTTGCCGTGGTCACGTGGTTGAAGCTCCAGAGGGTCTTGTCATGGACTCGTCCGATGTGAAGCCGACGCCGTTCGAGTTGTCATCGCCTTTCAAGGGCCCGGTCGGCCGATTCCTTTTCAACCTGGCGAAGGGGCCTGTGGAGCGCCTGTCGGGCCTGCGCACGCTTAGCCGCCTCTGGCGGGAGAGCGAACCGCCCGACGACCCGGAGCGTTTTCCCGAGCTCGCGCTTAAGGTGTTGGGGATGAAGTATGCGGTCCCACCGCGACAGCTCGAGCGGATCCCGCGAGAGGGCCCGCTGATCGTGTTGGCCAACCACCCGTACGGCGCCTTCGAGGGGATCATTCTTTACCACATACTCGAGCGGATCCGATCGGATGTCAGGTCCCTCAGCAACTTCCTTCTCGGTCGCATCCCGCAAATGCGCAGCCGCTTGTTTGAAGTCGACCCGTTCGGTCGGGCGGATTCCCCGCAGGCCAACATCGCACCGTTGAAACAGGCGCTCAAGTGGCTGACCGGTGGCGGTGTCCTCATGTTGTTCCCCTCCGGGCGCGTGTCGTACCTTCACCTGCGCAGCATGACCGTACGTGATCACGAGTGGCATAGTACGACAGCCCGTATCATCCGCAGGACCGAGACCCCGGTGCTTCCGGTCTACTTCGTGGGTTGTAACGGTCCGTTGTTTCAGATGGCCGGAGTCGTTCACCCAAGGCTGCGCACAGCCATGCTTCCTCGCGCATTCCTGAAATGCCGCGGCAGGACGTTGGGCGTACGAATCGGAAACGTCGTTCCCTTCTCGAAGCTCGATTCGTTTTCCGACGACCGGGAGATGCTGGATTATCTGCGCATGCGCACCTACATGCTTGGGGCTGATGGGGGGCGGACGACAAGTCGCAGGACGACCGCCATCCGACGGCATAGGGAGCACCAGGCCCCGGTCATGCCTCCGGTTGCCCCGGCTTTGCTTGAAAACGATATCGCTGGGCTTTCGGATGACCGACGCCTGATGTCGAGCAGCGCTTATGACGTCTGGTGGGCGGAAGCGGCTCAAGTGCCCAACGTGCTGGGTGAGATCGGGAGGCTTCGTGAGATGACCTTTCGGCAGATCAGCGAGGGTACCGGAACGGCCTGCGACCTTGACCGGTTTGACGATTACTATCAACACCTGTTCGTGTGGAACAGGGTGAAGCGCGAACTCGTCGGTGCGTATCGGCTTGGTCAAACCGACGTGGTCCTTCCCAAGTACGGCCAGAAGGGCTTGTATACGAGCACGATGTACAAGTTCGCGCCCCGGCTGTTGACGGGGATCAATCCCGCTTTGGAATTGGGACGATCGTTCGTTCGCCCGGAGTATCAGAAGCAGCATTCGCCGATGGCCCTGCTCTGGAGGGGGATCGGCGCGTTCGTCGCTCGCCATCCGAGATACAGAATCCTGTTTGGGCCGGTGGGAATCAGCGACGAGTATCAGTCGGTGTCCAGGCAAATGATGATCGCGTTTCTCAAGGCCAACGCCTGCCTACCCGGGATGGCCAAGCTCGTGAAAGCACGTCACCCCGTGCGACTCGAAGCGCGCGACGAGGTTCGCTATTGCCGAGAATCGGTCGCCGACATTGGTGAGGTGTCGTCGCTGGTCTCGGGTATCGAGGAGGATGAGAAGGGCGTACCCGTCCTGCTGCGGCAGTATCTCAGGTTGAATGCCAGGTTCCTGGCGTGCAACGTTGACGCCGAGTATGGGAACGTTTGGCTGGGTTTGATGATGGCCGACCTGACGGAAGCCGACCCCCGCATTCTCGATCGCCACATGGGAAAGAGTGGCGCTGCCCATTTCTGCGAGTACCACAGAAAGTGCGGCCGCCTGGCCGGTTGAAGCATCCGGGCGCCGGCCGCCACAACCCTTGACAATCAACCTGGTGAGAAATGCGGGCTAGCCACACGTCCGAAGACGTAGATGGGGCGGGCCTTTCGACCCGCCCCAGGGGGTTACTCCGAATCGGGAGGATGGCTTGGCGTCCTCAGGAAGCGGACCGATGCTACGCGCCGTTTACTGGGCCGTGGTTGTCTTTGTGGCAGCCGCGGCCTCCTCTGCAGGCGGGGCGGGCGGCTTATAGGTCGTCACCATTTCGGTACGCACAATGTTCCCATCGCGCGTCGTGATACTGGCGCTCGAGCTGAAGAAATCCACTTTCGCGAGCACCGGCGACAGCTTCATGACGATCGACATGATCGACTGAATGACGCCTTTGACCTTCTGTGCCTCGGGATCATCGGCGGGGATCTGCGCGGTCGCCAAACCGCCCATCATGCCGAGGATTCCGACGATTCCGGCCATCTCCTCTCCCAGTTTCGACAGATCCCTGAACGACATGGCTCCCACGGGCCCGCTCGGTCTAAGCCCCTCCGCCTTGAAGCGATCGTTTTGTGCGATGGAGGGGGCGTTACCGGCGGCTACGTCGAGACAGGCATTGACCGCGGCGGGTGAGGTTCCGATGAACATCCACCCGTCCTTGACGCCGATCACGGGATTCAGAATCGCCATGAGCATGGGGTGGGTCACGCGCAGGAAGCCCTCGGCCTTCACGTCGGCGGGCGTGACCATCAACATCTGCCCGTGGGCTTGCAGCTTCGCGTTGGCCCAATCGATACCTGCAGCGATTTTCTGCCTTGCAAGCTCATCGTCCTTTACGCGGAACATTGCGACGGAGTCCTTGTCACTCATCGGCGTGACGACGGCCGCCGGTAGCTCCATGCTGATCATCTCGCCGCTGAACCAGCTAAAAAGGTCGGACTTCGGGGCAAAGCCGAGTGTCATAAGCGTGGCATCCCATTTCTCGATGAGTTGCGGGCCCTCCTCCGGGATCTGCTCGATGAAGCCGATGATCTCGTCGTACAGGATCTCCAGATCGACGAATCCGTTGAGGCTGAAGCTTTTCGCCGTGACGGGTATGTACTTGTCGTAGGGATGGAAGGTCTTGCGGTCGATGAAGGCGCGGACGACCGGCGAGTTCATCTTCTCCGGCTGAAATACCGCGACCGAGTGCGTCAGCTCGCGCCTTCCTTCCGTCTCAACGGTGGCGATGCTGAAGTCAAGGACGTCGGCCAGTTCCAGCAGTGTTTTGATTATGGAGAGATTGTCGGCGTCGTCAGCCTGATCCTCGGTCGCAACCGCAATCAGCTTGTCCAGGCTGGCGATGAGGACCTTCGCGTCGAAGAAGACGAGGCTCGTGTCGGGTGTCTTGGCCAGCTTCATGGCCTCGGCGAAGCGCGGAGACGCGACGATCGGCGGCTTCTTGTTTGTGCCCGCCAAGTAGGAAAGAACACTCGTCTCGGTCTCCAGGGCAAAGCTCAGCCCGATGACGTCCGCCTTTCGAAGGAGCTGCAAACGCAACGGGATGTCCTTGCCGGATTGCTCAGACGAGCCGAGCGTCCATACCTCCACGCCCTGAGTCTTGCTCTCGGACACACTGATATCCTCGCTCAGCTCCGACAACTCCTTGAAGATTCCGACGAGCGCCGCCATGTTGGCGTCGGTCGTACCGGGTTTGCCGCGTGCCAGCGCGAAGTAGTTGGGGGCGGGGATGGTCTTCGCGCCTTCTGTCAGGACCCCCAGTCGTTCGGATAAGACGAACTCTTTGGCAACAAGATCACCCCAGGCAACGGCTTTGAACCGCTCGGTGAGCCGATTCAGCGTCGCCTCAGCCGCCTCGCGGTCCTCGACGAGCCCCAGGATCATCGAGAAGATGTCTTGATCGATCCCGCTGTTGGCCAGGGCGTCAAAGACCTCAGCCCATTGCGCGTCGATCCACTCGCGCTCGGGGTTGCTCACGGCGTGAACGTACAGCAGCGAATCAGCCGGAACGTACTTTCCGAGTGTAAACTGAGGCGGAAGCTGCCCCCCGAGGGCAGTGACAGCCGGTAGGAGACACGTCAGAACCGTTGTGAGGCGGACATGCAAACACATTTCAGTAACTCCCTAACGCCGAAGACTCTTGCACCCGACGAGACGACCGGCTCGCGGGTTGACGACACGTAAGGCAGGCATCCCGTCCGGGGTCTGCCCCGGCGCTCCCTCACGGATACGCCATATTGAGCATACTCGCGCTTTCGGCAAGTTGCCAGCGAGGATGTGTCGGTATTTGTTGGGAATTGTCAGTGACACCGACAAAGAACGTACACATAGCGCGGGCCGTGCTTTGGCAGCGTCCGCAGGATCGTCTATGATTCGGACCAAGCGATGGTCGTGAACCCTATCGCCGCTGATCCTGCACTGAAGCGCCTGGACGAGCGACTCGCCGAACCGCGGGGGGTGGTTCACGTTACAGGGCTGTGGGGATCGTCTGCGCCTCTGGTGGCTGCCTTCGCCTTTGCTTCCTCCGGTCGGTGTCAGCTTTATGTCACCGCACATCTCGAGGAAGCGGACAACGCCAGGGACGACCTCGAGCTATTCCTCGGTCGATCATGCGACCTGTTCCCCGCCTGGGAAACGCTGCCCGGTCAAGGCGTCGCCAGTAGTGAGATCGAGGCGGAGCGCCTTCGAGTCTGCACCCGCCTTCACGAATCGGAGCGATCGACAGACAACGCCGCCGCCTATCCCGTCATCGTGGCGCCGATTCAGGCATTGATGCAACCGATCCCCACGATCGAGGCGCTCGAGCGAAACACCGTGCGACTGACGGTCGGCTGCGATGGGCGGGCGGCGAACATCGATTCTCCCGAAGCGTTGCTCGAATGGGCGATTGATCGCGGGTTTGAACGGCTTGATATGGTCGAGTCGCCCGGTGACGTGGCGAAGCGCGGTGATATCGTCGATCTGTTCACACCAGGCGAGCAGATGCCTTTTCGGATCCAGTTCTTCGGCGATCGGATCGAGTCGATCCGGCGGTTTGACGTGAGCACCCAACGTTCGATCGAGACGCTCCCGTCGATCGCCGTCAGCGCAATGCCGGGAGCCTCCTGTGACGGCGGGGAGACGACCGACCTGCTCGCCTATCTACCGGAAGACACGTTGATCACATTGGACGGCCCGTCGGAAATCCAGGAGATGGGCGATACGTTGCTTTCGCGTCTGGGCGAGTCGGATCAGCTCATCCGTCCGCGGGATCTGCTGGCGGCTGCGAATCGCTTCGGCCAATTGCACCTGTCCAGGTTCGGCCCGGCCGCAGCCGAGGGGGACGACCGGTTCGACTTCAGGGTGAAGTCGCTGGCCCGCTTCGAGGGCGGCGCGGCCGAGGAGGTTGATCAACTCTGCGGGATCGCTCAGGACCGCCAGGTCTACGTCTTCTGTGACAACGACGGCGAATGCCGGCGTCTGAATGAGTTGGTGGCGGAGCGAGGCGGGGATTCGGTGGGGTCGATTCACATCGCCGTCGGCCTGATGCACCGCGGTTTTGAGTGGACGAACACGGGGACCGTCGTTGTCCCGCACCATGAGATTTTCCAGCGTCACCGCCAGCGGCGCCGCCTGCGCCGCGTCCATGCCGGCCGCCCGATCGAGTCGTGGACCGACCTCAACAGCGGTGATCTGGTCGTTCACGTAATGCACGGTATCGCCCGGTACCGCGGTCTTTCGAAGATACGCAAGGGCACGTCGAGCCAGCAGGAGGAGTTCCTGAGTCTCGAATTCGCCGAGGGCGCGATGGTCCACGTGCCGTGCTCACAGATTGACCTCGTGCAGAAGTACATCGGCGCCGCCGGTCGCAAGCCCGAGCTCTCCAAGCTCGGCGGCAAGCGGTGGAGCAAGACCAAGCAGAAGGTGGTGGATTCCGTAGCCGATCTGGCCGAGTCACTGTTACGCGTCCAGGCACTCCGAGGTGAGTCGCGTGGGACAGCCTATCCCCGGGACACCGACTGGCAGCGGGAGTTCGACGCATCATTCCTGTATGAGGAAACCGAGGATCAGCTCCTTGTGGCCGAGGAGATCAGGGACGATCTGACAAGACCGCGACCGATGGACCGCCTCGTCTGCGGAGACGTGGGCTACGGCAAGACCGAGCTGGCGATGCGGGCCGCGTTCAAGATTGTCGAGTACGGACGGCAGGTGGCGGTCCTGGTGCCCACGACGGTACTGGCTGAGCAGCACTATGAGACCTTCCGTGAACGCATGGCCGAGTATCCCTTCGCCATTGGCTGCCTCTCGCGCTTCCGGAGCCCGTCGGAGCAGAAGGCCATCATCGACAAGGCCAGGAAGGGGCAGATCGACGTCGTCATCGGGACGCATCGGCTGCTGAGCAAGGACGTTTCCTTCGCCGACCTCGGGCTGGTGATCATCGACGAGGAGCAGCGATTCGGGGTCGAGCACAAGGAGCGTCTCAAGGCGATGCGCGAGACGGTCGACGTGTTGACGCTGACAGCCACCCCGATTCCGCGGACACTGCACATGTCGCTGATGGGGATTCGTGACATCAGCTCCCTTCAGACCCCACCGGTCGATCGACGGGCCATTGCCACCGAGGTCCGGGCGTTCGAGAAAGGGTTGGTCCGCCACGCGATCCTGCGAGAGTTGAACCGGGATGGGCAAATCTACTTCGTCCACAACTACGTGCAGACCATCGCGCGGATGGCCGAGACGGTCAAGCAGATCGTTCCCGAAGCCCGCGTCGTCTACGCTCATGGGCAGATGAAGGACAACGAGCTGGAGACCGTCATGCACCGCTTCTGCCACCGTGAGGCGGACGTGCTCGTGTGCACCACGATCATCGAAAGCGGGATCGACATCCCCACGGTCAATACGATCTTCATCAACCGGGCGGATCGGTTCGGACTGGCTGATCTGCACCAGCTTCGCGGGCGCGTTGGCCGATCAAGCCACCGGGCCTACTGCTATCTGCTGTTGTCGCCCGACCGACCCGTCACGCGCAAGGCGGGCAAGCGGCTCAAGACAATCGAGGAGTTCAGCGAGCTCGGGGCCGGGTTCCGCATCGCCATGCGCGACTTGGAGATCCGAGGCGCCGGTAACCTGCTCGGGCGGGAACAAAGCGGGTACATCGCGGTTGTTGGATATGAACTGTACTGCCGCCTGCTGGATCAGTCGGTCCGCCGGCTGAAGAACGAGCCCGATCCCGCACCGCCGCCCGTGAACGTGGACCTTGACGTAGCCGCCCATATACCGCCACACTACATTCCGTCGGACCGGTCGCGGATCGAGATATACCGGCGCATCGTGGCCTGCCGGTTGAAGGCGGACCTGGATCAGTTGGAGCGCGACCTCATCGACGCGTTTGGTCCGTTTCCACCGCAGGTGCAGCGTTTGCTCGAGTTGGCGGAGATTCGTGTGTATGGGCGGAGGTTCGGGATCATCTCGATCAGCCTTCGACCGCCGGATGTAATCTTTGTCGTGGAGAGCCTGGCCGCGGTCGAGCCGTTGTTCGAGGATGCACCGGGTACGGCGCGGACACCTGACGCGAGGACCGTGCATTTGAGGCTGGCGCCGAATTACCTGGAACCACCGACGCTTGTGACAGTGCTTCGGCACCTGTTGATCAAAGCCGTATCGAAAGCGGAGACCCGTTCATGAACCGTCCAACGGCGTTTGCACCGGCCCTTTTGGCGCTTCTCACGGCAGGCTGCATGATGCCGGTTGGCGTTCCGAAGGATCGCTCACAGCGTTCGACCCGTCCGGGACCGGCGACAAGGTCCACGCCCGTTTGCGCGGGCGCTTCCGAGACCGTCCGGGGTGACCGGCTCCGCGTCAACGGTAACACGGTCAGCGCCGAGGAGCTGTGGGCGGGTTCGCACCACAAACTCATCGAGAAGGCCGAGAACCTCACCGAGCCCGAATACCGGCGGTACGCTGACGGAGTCGCCGCCCAACTGATCACCGATCGCACGGCCGAGCTGCTGCTCTATCAACAGGCCTCGCTGCGCCTACCGGAGCAGGCCGACGCCAGCATCGACCGATACATCGACGGCGAAATCCGGAGGATCATCACGACAAAATACAACGGGACCCGACGGCGATACGAAAAGGAACTGGCCAAGCAGGGTCTTTCGCTCGAGGACGCACGAGACAGGCTCCGGCGTGAGGTCATGATCGCCAGCTACCTTGACGGGCATCTGAAACCGAAGGTGGCGGAACCGACGCGGGCCGAACTGGTCGCCATGTTCGAAAGCAATCGCGAGCAATGGCGCAGACCGGAGCGACGAAGCATGTCACTGATCGACATCCGCGTGCTGGAATACCTGCCCGAGAACGTGAACAACCCCACGCGCGAGCAATACGCCGCCGCCCGGGCCGAAGCCCGGTCCACCATCCAAGCGATCGAGGTCGATCTGCGAAACGACGCCGACTTCGCCGAGTCAGCCAGGCGTCACTCCCACGGCTTGCATGCCGAGGACGGTGGCGCATGGGGAACCGTCGAGAAGGGCAGCGTGCGGGAACGCTTCGAATCGGCTGTCGATGCCCTTCACAAGCTGGATGAGGGCGCGGTCAGCCAGACAATCGAGACAACCGACGGGTTCTTCCTGGTTCGTTGCGACGAGATTCAACCCGCTTTCGAGCCCAGGTTCCAGGACGTCCAACCGGAGCTCAAGGAGCATCACTTCCGTGTGGCCTACAACAGACTGATCAGCGAGTTGATCCAGGAGCTTCGCGCGAAAGCCGGCATCGAGCCTGCGGACCTCGATCGGTTCCACGCGGCTGTCGTCGCGGAGGCGATGAGATTGCGTGAGGACCGCACGCCGTAAGCGGAAGCTGCCGGTACGCTGCTACTCGTGGCCGCCGCGCAGGCGCAGCAGCTCCGCCAGGTTTCCGTGACCACGCTCGAGGGCATAGTGCAACGGCGTGGCACCGGATAGGTCGACGGCGTTCACATCGGCGCCACTCTCGAGCAACACCGTCGCCACTTTCACGAGCAGGCGATCCACCTCGACCTCTTCCGGTCCTGCCGAGGCGGCGACGTGCAGCGGTGTGGCCCCACGGGCGTTTCTTGCACCGACGTCGGCGCCGGCGCTGACGAGAACACGGGTCGCCTTCTCCTTGAACCGCAGCGCAGCCAGGTGCAACGGTGTGTCACCCTCCTTGTCGGCGGACTTCAGGTCAGCGCCCTTCTTGAGCAACCACCCGATGACATCCGCGTGATTGTACATGGCGGCATCGTGCAACGCGGTGCGGCCCCTCGCGTCCTTCGCGGTGATAGAAGCACCGGAAGCGACCAGAAGGGGCAAGGTCTCCGTTCTGCCCTTGATCGCCGCCACGTGGAGCGCGGTGTTGCCCTGCGGATCCGCCGCCTTGACGCTTGCACCGGCCTCGAGCAGCGAAGCCGTAAGGTCCCTGCGCTTGGCGTTATCCTGCTTGGTGTTGCCACCGGCCCTAACCGCCAGGTGCAGCGCGGTCTGGCCATGTCGATCCGTCGCACCGACGTCGGCCCCGCCGGCCAAGAGCGCCCGTGCCGCGTCGCTGTGGAACCCGCGAAGCGCCAGGAGCAAGGGCGTTTCACCGGCACCGTTTCTCGCGTTGACCAGGTCCGGCGACTCCGCCAACAACCCTTTAACGCGCGCGACGTTTCCACTCTCAGCCGCCCCGTGGATGTCAGCTTGATTGGCTGCCAGGCACAGCGGGCTGATTCCGAGCACGAGAATCAACACGGGAAGAATCGATCGCTTGTCGGACATAGTGCTTCTCACGGTCACGAACCGCTTCGCTTGCTCGTGACGCCTGAAAACGAGAGTCCCGACGGTCATCACCAGCAGCGTCATCATGATCAACCCCCACTCGGACACGGTGGGAATGGCGTCGGGGAGGTATCCCACGACCGAGAAGGTCGTTTCGCTCTCATCCCACTGGCCGTACAGGCTTCCACCATCGAAGGACCTCACGCGGACCTTGTAATCCGTACCGGGAGCCGGCGGCGTCCACGGTGTCGAGGTGGCACCAACGGGTGTCAAGGCAACGATGTCCTCCCACGTCGTGTTGTCAGCAACGACTTGGAGATCGTCGATATAGACCGTATCATCGTACCAAGACGTATCAACGTCCTTCTTGTACTCCCATTTCAGTTCGTGCGATCCCGGATCCAGCGTCGTGGAGTAGTACGTCCAAGTACCGTCGTCGCAATCCTCGAACTTCTTGTCACCATCGATGTAGAAGTTGAACGAGTCGTAGCATCCGGAGAAACTCTCCTCAGAGCTGGCGCGGTACCAGAAGCTCACATCACCACCGCCGACCTCGCGCGTCATCCAACTGACTTGATTGTCGCCGATGTCGCCGGCACGGGCGGATCGCAGGCCGGTGTGCTTGTCGGCCGTGGTCGTCAGCCAGTCCGCGTCACCGCCGGTGCTATAAGCAGGATCGAGCGAGCCGCTCTCAAACCCATCGGTGATCGTGTCGAGGTCGCCGAAGTTGGCCGTGTACTGCACGTGGAACTGGAGGTCTGGATTGCCCGTCCAGGTAACCGACGCCTCCTGGCCGGTTGATAACTCCTCACCGCCGGTGGGGTAGCTTACCTGTGGGCCGGGGCCGGGCCAAAACTCCACATCCAGACGAGTCGCGTCGCCCGAGTACACGACCACGCCCTCACCAAACAACGGATCGTACCCGTCGGCCGTAAAGGTTAGATCATACGTCCCGGGCAGCAACATGCGGTGGTAGTCGCCGACATCCGGATCCGTGTAGATCTCGTGATCGCGTCCCACGATTTCGACCGTGGCAGCCAGCGGCAAACCGGTCTGGCCGTCCGTGACGATTCCGCGAATACCAACGAGGCACGTCTCGATGTAGGCCAACATGCTGTCACGATTTTCGTTCCAATACGTTGGTAGCTCCGACGCGTTCGGATAAGGCGATTGATAGTTACTAAGCTCGAGGGTGACCTCGTTGCACCCCATGTAGCGATAGCTCCAGTCCTGCATGCCGCCGCTGATCCAGTACCAATCCGCCCCGTTCGTGATGCCGTGAGTGAAGGTGGAGCTATTCCACATGGGCAGGTTGTACTGCGAGTACTCCTCGCTGATCCAGATAAACAGATCATCATCCGGCGATGCCGTATAAACACTGACGTGTTCCGGGTTGTTGTCGAACGGATAATTGACCACCAACGCCCCGGTATGAATGTTAGCCGACAGCGTAAAGGACCGTCCGAACGACCAATTCATGATCACGCCCGTCTCCACCGCCCGACCCGTCGGAGTATTATCTGGACTCGTAAAGGGGTCCGGGAAATCACGGTTCAAGTCGGTGTTGTTGGCGTTTCTTCGCGTTCGCGGAGAGGCCTCGTAGCCGTCCGGGTTCATCAGCGGCACGATCCAAATCTCGATCTCGTCGACCAGGTTCGTGATAGACGGATCGCTGCCGTAGTTGGTCGTCAGGTGCTCGATGAGATACAGACACATCTCGTTGCCGACAATTTCGTTGCCGTGCATTGTCGAGATGTACTTGAACTCCGGCTCGTCTTCTTCGGCAGTAACATTGTCGCTGATGCGCAAAGCCCAAATGCTGCGGCCTTGTACGCTCGAGCCGAGATCATAACGCTTGCAGATGGACGGGTAGTCCGTCTCCGCGTCCAAGAGGATTTGACCAATTTCGGCGTGGCTCCGGTAATATTGGGCGTCTGCCGGGACTACGAACGACGAGAGGACCGCGACCAGAACAAGCATAACGAGCACTCGAACGACGACACCCTCGGCGCCTTCACTTGCCCGCGCGGACCCTGAAATACCCGATCTGATTCCATGCATATCTTCACGGCTCCTTTGCCGAGAGGTGTATCGGAGGTCCGGCATGCTCGCGCGCTGCAATTCTATGCACCCCCCGCGCGTACCTATGCGTCTGATGGGCGCACGCCCCCTTTCCTGTGGACCGTTCGGACCCGCCTGCTGAACACCGTCCGTCTGTTTGCCTTACAACTACCCGCATGGCGG
>CBDUZO010000098.1:0-15040 GCA_965371725.1 uncultured Phycisphaerales bacterium | reverse complement strand
AACATCGCCGCCGATGGTGGGCCATGCCCACCCTACAATCCTCGAACAACCGCCCATCCCCCACCCTACAATCCTCGAACATCTGTCCATCCCCCACCCTTCGCTCCGCGAACGATGGGGCAGCCATCTTTCTTCCCCCCTTGCCAAGGGGGGATAGAGGCCGGTTCATGCAGATCGAAAAGGACCTCCCCCAACCCCTCCTTGGCAAGGAGGGGAGAAAGAAGCACCATTGCTCGTTTGGTAGCGGCTGCTATAGCGCTTTCAAGGCAAGTGTATCGGGGCGGAGTTGTCTGACTTCGAGAATCCGCGCAAACTGAAGTTTGCGGCTCGCTGCGACTGGATTGAGACTGCGCTACCCTCGGTATTCACACCTGGAGGAACCGCTTTCAGCCACGTTGATTTGTGCGAGTGATGGGAGGGCAGGTTTCAGGCGCGACCAGATCCAGCGAGCGATGTTCTCAGCCGTGGGGTTATCGAGCCCTTCGATATCGTTCAGGTATTGATGGTCGAGTTGTGCAAGGACGGGCGCAAACACCCGTTTGATCTCGGCAAAGTCAATCAGCCAACCGGTCACGGGATCGATCTCGCCCTCGCAGATGACCTGGACACGGAAGCTGTGCCCGTGCAGGCGGCTGCACTTGTGTCCAGCCGGTACGTTCGGAAGACGATGGGCACCCTCGAAAGAGAAGTCACGAACAAGCCGCACGCGCCGGCTGAGTCCGTCCGCATCAGCCGCCACCTGGGAACGTTCCGCTCGGGGTTCGCGTGGCTGTTGACTCATTGGTTCGTGATCGATACGGCCGCTGGGCGGTTCGTGCATCCCACGTCTTTGCGCAGTGACACCGGCTGCGGGCGACGATCCTCGTCGCCACGGCACCGCCCACCAAAAACATCGCCGCCGATGGTGGGCCATGCCCACCCTACAATCCTCGAACAACCGCCCATCCCCCACCCTTCGCTCCGCGAACGATGGGGCAGCCATCTTTCTTCCCCACTTACCAATGGGGGATAGAGGGGGGTTCATGCAGACGGAGAAGAACCTCCCCCGCCCCCTCCTTGTTAAGGAGGGGAGGAAGAAACACCATTACCTTTCTGGAAACGGTGCTGGATCGGCAACTGTTGATTCACCCACACGGCGCCGATACCAGTCCGTGGTGGGCCTAATGCACCTCAAGGAGCTCAATGTCGTAGATCAGTGTGGAGTCAGGCGGGATCCGGTTGGGTATTCCAGACCGGCCGAACGCCATCTCGGGCGGGACGATCACCGTGCGCATGCCGCCCTCCTTCATCGTGAGCAGGGCCTCCCGAAGGCCTTGGATCAGTTCGTCAACGGCGTAAACCGGCGCCTCCTCATTGGCCAGTGAGGTTTCGAACTCAAACCCGTTGGCGAGTATGCCGCGGTAATGAATCGTGACCCTGCCGCCGAGCAGCGGCGTCAGACCGTTGCCGACGCGCCGGTCAATGTACCTGATCTTGGAATCATCGTCATCGACGAACTTGGCTCCCGCCTCCGCTTCGATCTTCTCGATCATTTCCTGGAGTTGCTCTTTGGTCAATCTTCGGGACACGTCATACTGCGCGGCGAGTGCCTTCGTGTGGGCATTGAGCAACACCTGGGCCCGGCGGCGATCGAACGAGGATATCAGTCCGGCCGACGTGATCACGACCGGCACCTGCGGTACGACGGGAAGCCTTCCGGCTGCGAACTTCGGATGAGGCCCAACCGGTGCGGTTGCGATCTTGTCCACCGTCTCCATCCCTTCCACAACCTTACCGAACACGGCGTAGCCGAACCCGTCGGGTTGGGGATAGTCCAGCTTCGCGGCGTTGTCAGCCACGTTGATGAAGAACCCGCTTGTGGCGCTGCGAGGCCCGATCTTCCGTGCGGCGGCGATCGTACCGCGGGTGTTGCCAAGCCCGGTCTGGTTCTCGAGAAAGATGGGACCCCGTCGTCCCTGCGTCTTCTCGTCCATCGAGGGTAGGTAATCGCCTCCCTGGATCATGAAGTCCTTGACCGCGCGATGGAAAACCGTTCCATCATAGTACTTCGCCTCGACATAGCGCAGAAAGTTCATACTCGTGATCGGTGCGTGTTCGATATCCACCTCGATCGTGAATGAACCGAGGTTTGTGCTGATGCACACCTGTGGCAGCAGCGAGCCGGTCCGTGACGGCTCGGGGCATTCCGACTGCTTCTGCGGGGTTCTCGGCGCATCGTCACCCGCACGTTTCTGCGTACCGGACGCCTGGCAACCGAAGGGAAGGGTACACACCAACGCAAGGACTACCGCGAAAGACCGTTGTTCGTTCATAATGTTTAAGACTCGAATCAGTTCTCGTCCGCAAGAATGGTAACCGGGGCCGATCCCGGTCACGACACAATTACGCAACTCCCACACGAAGCGCCCACGGAAGGACGCCCCTTACTTGATCCCCAACAGCTCGATCTCGAAGACCAACGTGGCCTTCGCCGGGATCGTCGGTGGACGGCCCGCCTCACCGTAGGCGATATCGTAGGGAATAATCAGTACGCGCTTACCGCCAACCTTCATTCCGCCGACGCCCTCGGTCCACCCCTTGATAACCTGGTTCAGTCCGAAGGTAATCGGCTTGCCCCGATCGAGCGAGCTGTCGAACTTCGTACCGTCGGTCAGCCAACCGGTGTAATGCACCTCGACGCGATCGGTCGGGCTCGGGGACGGCCCGTCACCAACGGTGATGTCATGCGTGATGAGCCCGGACTCCGTTTTGGCGCCCTTGGCCTGTGCCTCCGCGTACACTTTGTCGAAGGCCCCCTTTTGCTTTTCTTTCCTGATGGCGGCCGCTTCCTCGGCCTTCTTTTTCTCAACGGCGGCCTGCGCCTCGACATCTTTCACACGGGCTTCGACCGTCGCGTGATCGAACGCACCGATGGTCTGCACCGACTTGATCACGACCGGTTCGACCGGGACGACCTTCCCGCCGGGGTAATCCCGATGCGCCTCGACCTCGGTGTAGCGGATCTTGTCGACGGTCTCAATCCCCTCGACGACCTTGCCGAACACGGCGTAGGCCGCCCCATCGCGCTGAGGCCGGTCAAGCGATGCATTGTCGACCACGTTGATAAAGAACTGCGAGGTGCCCGAGTCCGGTTGTCCGCCTTTCCGGGCCATCGATATCGTTCCTCGGACGTTCTTCAGGCCGTTCTGCCACTCGTTCTTGATGCCCGGACGAAGGCCGTCCGTTTTCTGTTGGAGCCCGATGCGAGAGGTGCCTTCCTCTTCCTTCGTGACAACCGCGAACCCGCCGCCCTGGATCATGAACCCGCTCATCACACGGTGAAAGATCGTGTCATCGTAGAACTTGTCCTCGGCGTATTGGATGAAGTTCATCACGGTGACGGGGGCCTTCTCCGCATCGAGTTCGAGGACGATGTCGCCCAGACTGGTCTCTATCTTTACGCGAGGGTGCATCGGATCTCCCGTGGCGCTGTCGGCGGTTTTTTCATCGCCGGCCTGGGCGCCGGCACTGAACGCGAACGCGGCAAGAACTGCGATCAAACGGGTCATACTCGTTCCTTTCCTGGTTGCGGCGAGCGTGTCGCCGCGGTCTTCGGGGTTCGCAGCTTCCTTAAGAGCAAGCTCTTCTTTCGTGTGGCGGTGAAACAACCCTTTTCTCCTGGGTTTCTCGCCCCATGCCCGCTACACAAATTCGGAGAGTGCTATGAGGTTGCGATCCCCGCGGTTCCATCGGACAAACGGGGGAGCATAACAATGCAAACGGACCTGGGCAACCTCCCGGCGCTGTCCAACGACGCATCCCTGCGGTACCATGGTGCCTGCCCCGCCGGTTGTTGCGCGGATGTGACAGGCGGGGCGGCGAGACGGCCATGGCATCAACGGGCCGGGACATTCAAGGCGACGGCGGGCTGCTCCGCAACCGCAACTTCGTGCTCCTCTGGTGCGCCTACGGCGTTAGCGCGATGGGGGATCATCTCTCCGAGATGGCCATCCTCAAGACGCAGAACGCCCTGAGCCCGGGAGTGGATGCCACGCCGATCGACGCACGAATGACCTTCCTGTTCTTCGTGCCCTTTTTCCTGTTTTCACCGATCACCGGTCTTCTGGCTGACCGATTCCCGCGGCGGGCCCTGATGATCCTCGCCGATCTGGCGCGTTGCGTCATCATGCTCTGTTTCGCGTACTTGGCTGCCTGGGCCGGGTCGTGGGGGGGTTGGGGGCCGCTCATGCCCCTGCTCTTGGTCGGCGTGTTCGCCGCATTGTTCTCGCCGGCGCGTTGCGCGCTGCTTCCGACACTGATCCGCCGCGAACAGCTCGTGCGGGCGAACGGAATGATGGCCGGGTTGGGGATCATCGCCGCGATGATCGCCCTTAGGATCGGCGGGTCCCTGGCGGATCGGTACGAAGCCGTCGTCGCCTTTCGGCTTGACGCCGCCACCTTCGTGGTAAGTGCGGTGCTGCTATGGATACTGGTCGCGCCGAAGCGACCCGAGAGGATCGGCAAAACGGGAGAAGGACCGTCGGCGCTGCGCGATCTGGCCGACGGCTTCCGGTACGTCTGGTGCCACCGTCGTGTCAGGGAATTGGTGATCATCGCCGCCTTGCTCTGGTTCTGCGGCTCGTTGGTCAAATGCGTTATCCCCGCCCTTGTCCGGGATGTTTACGGCGGCGATTATCAGCTCATGGGTACATACCGGGCTTATCTCGGCCTTGGCTTTATCCTCGGGGCGATTCTCATTAGTGTGCTCGGCGATGCCCTTCGAGGCGAGATTGCGATCACGTGGTCTCTGTTCGGAGGCGGCGTCAGTGTCGCCATCTTCGCCGCTTCAACCTTTCTGCCGTTTGCACAGGGGACCCTCAAGGTCATAGGGGCCGTCGGCGTCGTGGGGGCGGGGGCGTTTGGCGTGGGGGTGATGGCCAGCCTCAACGCCCTCCTCCAGCGAATCGTGGCGGATCGGTATCGGGGACGAGTCTACGGCGTGAAGGACGTTATCTGCATGGCGGCGTTGCTGGTTGCCACCGGTTCGATCGGTTTGCCGGCCTGGGTCCACGTGGACAGATGGGTTGGTTACATCCTTCTGGCTGCCGCGGTCATCCTGTTCGGTTCCGGCGGGATCACCCTGTGGGTACGACTCAGCCGGGACGCGCTCGGGCGCGGCTTGCGCCTTGCCGAGAATCTCAACGAACTGGTTGCCAAGTCCTGGTGGCGGATGAAGCGCGTCGGCCCGTCCACCATACCACGCGAAGGTCCGGTCATCGTCACGGCCAACCACCGGTGCCCGGCCGACCCGCTGTTTCTTCACGCGGCGGCCCCGTATCGTCCCATCTCCTTCCTCGTGGCGGAGGAGTATTCGCGTTTTCCCATAGCCAGATTCTTTCTCAAGATGGTCGAGTGCATCCCGGTCAAGCGCGACGGCCGAGACACGTTGGCGACCAAGCAGGCGATCCGCCACATCCGCGCCGGCAAGGCGCTCGGCATTTTCATCGAAGGCGGGATCGTACCACCGGGGCAGACACCCGTTCCCAAGGACGGCGTGGCGATGCTCGCGCTCAAGACGGGCGCCAGTGTGATTCCCGTACACATTTCCGGGACCGTCTATCGCAATACCATTGTCGGCGGGCTCCTCGTTCGTCATCGGGCTCGCGTCCGGTTTGGAAAACCGATCGACCTTAGCGAGTTCAAGGCCGGTCGTAGCAGCCGTGAGACCATCCAGGCCGCGACCAAGAGAATCTATGAGGCCATTCTGGCCCTCACCCCGTCAGACGAAGCGACCGACACGGAACGGGATTCGTGCCATTGCGACGGCACTGAAACGGAGAAACAAGGATGAACAATCTCGATCTCTGGAACCGGTACAGGAAGCATTTGTGCACGGTTGAGGGCATCGATCTTCGACTCGACATCAGCCGGATGGGCTTCGACGATGCGTTCTTCGACGAGATGACTGATCCGATGGCCCGGGTGTTTGATGCCATGGACCGGATCGAGAGTGGGGTCAAAGCCAACATCGACGAGGATCGTATGGTGGGGCACTACTGGCTCCGCGCGCCCGCGCTTGCCCCAAACCGGGAGCTCACGACCGAAATTGAGCGAACGATCGACTCGATCAAGGAGTTCGCCGACGGTGTGCACAGTGAGACCCTAAAGCCGCAGCGAGGTGACGGCTTTTACGTTGTGTTGGTCGTCGGGGTCGGTGGTTCCGCCCTCGGTCCGCAGTTCGTGGCCGATGCGCTCGGCACGACTGACGATCCGATGATCGTCCGGTTCATCGACAACACCGACCCGGATGGGATGGATCGAACGCTGGGCGAGATCAACGAAGCGCTGGATCAGACACTGACGATCGTGATCTCCAAGTCGGGTGGGACGGTCGAGACCCGCAACGGAATGCTCGAGGCGGCTGCCGCCTACAAGCGGGCGGGGCTGGACTTCGCCAAACACGCCGTCGCGATTACCTGTGACGGCAGCAAGCTGCACAAACAGGCAACGGACGAACAGTGGCTCGCCACGTTTCCCATGTGGGATTGGGTGGGCGGGCGGACGTCGGTGCTGTCGGGTGTGGGGCTTTTGCCCGCGGCCTTGCAGGGTTTCGACATTGACGGGCTGCTTGCAGGAGCGCGCGAGTGTGATGAGGCGACGCGCCTGCACGACGTCAAGCGTAACCCGGCCGCCCTGTTGGCCGTCCTGTGGCACTACGCGGGCGGCGGACAGGGCCGAAGGAACATGGTTGTCATTCCCTACCGCGACCGGTTGTCGCTGTTCAGTTTGTATCTTCAGCAGCTCGTGATGGAGTCGCTCGGCAAGCGGCTGGATCGCGGTGGCGAGGTCGTACATCAAGGCCTGACCGTCTATGGCCGGAAGGGCTCCTCCGACCAGCACGCCTACGTGCAACAACTCCGCGACGGATTGAATGACTTCTTCGTAACGTTTATCGACGTGCTCGACAACCGCAAGGGCGGGTCACTGAAAGTGGAAGAGGACGTGACGGCCGGTGATTATCTGAGCGGTTTCCTGCAGGGCACGCGCACCGCCCTTTTTGAGAGCGGCCGGGAGTCAATGACCCTCACGCTTCGGGAGTTGAGTGCCCGCGGTGTCGGCGCGCTGATCGCGCTGTTCGAGCGGGCGGTCGGTCTGTACGCCGAACTGATCAACGTAAACGCCTACGATCAGCCGGGCGTCGAGGCGGGCAAGAAGGCCGCCGGAGTGGTGATCGATCTCCAGCGGAAGGTCCTTGCCCATCTTCGGGATCGGCCGCGGCAAGCGCAAACGGCCGAGCAGATCGCCTCCGCAATCGGGGCCGCCGAGGACGTCGAGACCGTGTTTCATGTCCTCGAACACGCCGCAGCCAATGAGGACCATGGGATTACGCGGATCGCGGGTACTGACCCGTTCAACGCACAATACGTCACGGGCTGAGCCCGTGACGTTTCCAGAAAGAAAATGGTGTTTCTTCCTCCCCTCCTTGACAAGGAGGGGCCGGGGGAGGTTCTTCTCCGTCTGCACGAACCCCCCTCAATCCCCCCTTGGTAAGGGGGGAAGAAGGCAGAACGACCTCTGTTGAAACGGCACTCGTTCAGCTATCGGTTGTCAACCGCGAGCCTTGGGCTGATTGTCGAGAGCTGATACCACGGGCCGTCTGACAGCGCCGATTTGTCGCATCAGATCTGCCGGCGTCTTCCTGTAGTCTCGCGTCCGCGCGGGCTCAAGCCCGCGGCTCGGTGATGGGGAATCGGCATTCTTGGACTCTAATCGGTGTGATACCACGGGGAACTTCGGTGCGGACCGGGATGGGGTCATCCCTCCGCCGAAAACGTGACGGGTGTTTCCGAATCGCGGTCGGGTCTCTCATCACCTTCCGCATCGGGCTCCCCCTGAATCCGGTTGACCTTGTCGACAAGAATCTGCCAGGTCTCTCGCTCGATGGACAAAACCCTGAGGGCGTCGTCTATGGCGGCCGTGTCCCGGTGCATGTTTGCATCAATCAGCCTTCTGTAGAGGAAGCCGTAGACGGACGCAACGCGCTCGCACAACTCGCGGTTGACATCATAGTCCAGACCGTTACGCATCTCGATGATGATGTTCTGGGCGCGGGTGAGCTTGTCACACGAGGTTTCGAAGTCCTTCCGCTCGATCGCGTCCTTCGCCTGCGTGGCGTAGCGGATGCACCCGTCGTAGAGCATGAGCTGCAACTGCTCGGGCGTCGCCGTCATAACCGCGTCGCGGAGATAGGGGTTTTCGGTTGCGTTAGCCATAGCACCCGTACATCGGACAATCCGGGGCCTCGGATAACTCAAAAGCGGGGCCACCCGGCTTTGAGCCCAGCCCACTGCGACGCCGGTTACAGACTCAGACCGTTGGCCAGGTCGGAGAGCCTCCCGAGGGCAGCCTGCTGGGCCTGAAGACCGGCAAGCGACATCTCCATGGCTGTGAACTGCGCCTCCAGGCGGGCCCGCTTCTTCTCCAACAGGATGTTCATGGAATCGATCCGGTCGTTGAGCAACTCCTGCTGGTCCTTCAGCAGATCATCCTTGGTCGCCAAAAGGCCGTCCGTGTCCCGGGTCATCTCGTCGAGTGTGTCCTGGAGCACGGCTGCGAAACCTGTCTCCGCCTTCGTGAAGAGCTCCTCGACCGCGTCCGGCGATTCCGCATACGCTTCGCGGAATTGCTCCTCGTCGAACTCGAGCTTGCCTCCGGTGCCGGGCCTGATACCGATGGAAAAGAGTCTGGACACCGACTCGGGCACGCCCTCGAACGGCTGGATGATGATCCGGTGCAAGCGGTTCCGCACCTGCAACACTGTTCTGTCACCCAGCAGAGGACCTCGCTCCAGCGTGTCGCCGTTGAAGTTGGTCAGATCGTCAATCGTACCGAGGACGTCGTTGTACCGATCGACGAAGTTCTTGACGGAGGAAACGATACCCTCGACGTCCTGGTCGATCGTGATGGTGACCTCCTCGTTGCCCGCCGACTGAAGATCGAGCGTTACGCCCTCGATGACACCATCGATCGTGTTGGTCGAGCTCGTGATCAGCACGGGGTTGGAGGAGCTCGCCCCGCCGACGACAATGACGGCATCGCGCGCCTCGGTGAGTGTATCAAACCCCAGGTCAATCCCCCCGGTGTCGATCACGAGTCGCCCCGCTCGCCCGGACCGCTCTGACGAAATCGTCAGGCTGTAGGGATTGACGGTCCCACCGTCGTTGAGAACGGACGCGGAGAAGTCGCCACCGGCTTCGTTGAGCTTCGCAATGATGTCGTTGAGCGAGTCGCCGGCGTTGACCTCGATGCGCACCTCGTAGGAACCGTCGATGAAGTTCTCGCCGTTCCCGGCGGTTCCGGCGATGCGCAGACCGGCGGCGGCCTGACCATCGATGTCCTCGATCGAAAGCGCACCTTCACCGCCCGAGGTGTCGATGATGATGATTCCGTCACCGGTGTCATTGATTCTGGCTTCGAGCGTATCAGGAAGGCCGGGTGTCGAGTTGATCGAGTCGAGGACGTCGCCGATCGTCTCGGCGTATCCGACACGAAGATCGACCGTGCAGATCGCGCCGGTCGAGTCCGTGATCCTGAGTTGCCCCGGCTCGACCCCCTGTCCGGCGTTGAGGTCCGAAAGCAGCGTGTTGCGGCTGATATACGCCAGTTGCAGGTTCCCCCCGTCGACCGTGTTCCCCTCGAACGGATCAGCCGGGGCGTTGGAGACGGCAATACCCAGATCGGCGGCGAGCGAACCGCTGACATCCTCGATGGTAAGCACGCCGCCACCGCCCGAGCCGTCGCGCAGCACGAGCCCGTTACCGGCTGGGTTCACCGAGGCCGTGAACGACGTGGCCGAATCGGCGTTGATCAGATCAATGACATCCTGAAGGCCCTGCGCCCCGGCAAAATCGATCTCCGTCGTCTGGTTGTCTCGGTCGGTGAAACGCACAACCCCAAGCTCGACACCGCGCCCGCCGTTGAGCGACTGCAATAGAACGGTGTTGAGCCCGGCGATCAGGTGGCGTGTCTCGAACGGGTCGTCCGGACCGACAACGGCGTCCAACAGCCCCAGATCCTCGGCGGCGGTAGAGCCCGCGCCCGCGCTGACGGTCACGGTGTCGGGCATCATGGTCTCGAGACCCAAACCGTTGCCGTCCTCGGAGATCGATGCGACGACCAGCGAGTTGTTGTCCGCGGCGAAGTTGATGGCGTTGATGACATCGCCCACGGTCTCCATCCGATAGACGTCACGGCCACTGATCGCGCTCTCCTCGACATCCATGTCAATCCCGAGATCAGCCGCCGCGTGCCCGGTCACGTCCTCGATCTTGAAGTTTACAGCAAGCTGCTCCGGCGTTTCGGACTCGTCGGTGATCAGGAAGCGTGAGTTGACGACACCGGCGCTGATTTGCACGCCCTCCGCCGCGTTGATCAGCGCGATGACGTCCTCGACGGTTCTGGCGGTGGACAGGTCAATGTCGGCGGACCGCCCACCTCGATCGGTGATTCGGATGGTTCCAAGCCTCACGCCGTTCCCACCGTTGAGCATACGCAGGTCGGTGGGATCATCGCTGATTCGAAGGGCCAGTTCGCTTGCCAAGGTCACGTCGAAGTTTCCCAACCCCGACGCGAAATGCAGGTCATAACCGGTCCGCAGGTGTCCTACGCCGTTCCCGTCATTGAGGAACCGAAGTGGCGTGTCTTCGGTGAGTCGAATGAGGTCATGCCCTTCGACGCGCGCATCCTCCGTGTCGGCGACAATGCCCAGGTCGGAAGCGACCAACCCACCTCCCACGTCGCTGATGATCAGGTTCCCGGCGCCGCCGCTTGTGTCCTCAATGATGATCCGATCGACGCCACTCTCGGTGCCCGACATCCCGCTGACGCTTGCGTGCACCTCGATGGTATGATCCGAGTTGATGGCCCGGAGGATGTCATCGATGGTGACCGCTCGGGTCAGGTCGATGTCAGCCGTCGCGCCGTTCCTATCGGTAATGGTGATGATCCCCCGGCTTACGCCATGACCGCCGTTGAGCTGATCGAGCGGGGTCGCCTCGTTGATCATGCCCTGCCCGACCTCGATGGACAGGAACCCCGTGCCCACCGGTGTGCTGTCGGGATTGGTGAACCCGCGGCTGATCACCGAATGGTTCGTCACGAGGGAATGGACCTGAAACGTGTAACTTCCCGGAACGGCTGACTCGCCCGCCCGGGCCGTCAAGATGTCCTCGTTCGAACTGTTCGAGTTGAACCGGCGGAAAAAGGAGAGCCGGTCCATACCGCTCAGGGCGCTCTTGATAGCCAGCAGCTTGGCCGCCAGCTCCATGAAAGCGGTCCGCTGTACATCGATTGCCTGGACACGCCCCCGCAAGGTGGTGACCGGGCGAGAGTCGATGGCGATCAACTGATCAACCAGGGAACCGGTGTCGATGCCGGACATCAATCCGATACTGGTGGAGATTCCACTCATGGTGCTCTGCCCTCTGCTACGAGACACGACGGGCGCAGACACCACCGTCCCGTAACCATCCGCGGGACAGGGACCAAGCGTCGGCGCGCAGATCGCCTTACGTTGTGATATCGGTCCATCCCCCCGACGGACTCAAGGGCGACGCCACCCCAACCGCCGGCATAACACTGGTATGCGGGATGGGCTTGTCCGCGATGGGCACCGGCGCCGCTGCAACACCTGGGCCGGGAGCTCACGGTGGACGCTGCACGGGCGAACGACTATACAGGGCGCTCGATGGGAAAAAGCACCGATGAAACGATTCAGCGGCTCCTGGAGGACCTCAGCGACGCCCAGCGGGAGGCTGTCACGCACACGAACGGGCCGCTCCTGATCCTGGCGGGACCGGGCAGCGGCAAGACGCGGGTGGTGACCCGGCGGGCGGTGCACCTCGCCTGCACCGTCACCTCGCCCTATCACATTCTGGCGGTGACCTTCACGAACAAGGCCGCCCGGGAGATGCGGCAGCGGGTCGAAGTGCTCGGCGTGGCGGATGGTATCACGGTCGGTACGTTCCACGCCATCTGCGCAAGAATGCTGAGGACCTACCACGACCGCGCGGGCGTCCCCCGGAACTTCACGATTTTCGACACGGATGACCGCCGCAAGCTCATCAAGCAGGCTATCGAGCGGTGCGACCTCTCCACCAACAACTGGACGCCGGCCACCATCGAGCGCCAGATCAGCCTGGCCAAAAGCGCCATGCTCACGGCGGAACGGTTTGCCGAAGAGCGGACCGATTGGCATGGGCGCACCATCTCGCACATCTACACTGCCTATGAAGAACTGCTGGCGGCGATGGGCGGGCTCGACTTCGATGATCTGCTGATGAGGATGGCCCTGCTGCTGGGAAGTGACGCGGAGCTGTGCGAACAGCTCGAGGACCGCTACCGCTACGTGCTCATCGACGAGTACCAGGACACCAACGCAGCCCAATACGAAATCGCCCGGGCTATGACCCGCAAACATCGGAACCTCTGCGCCACGGGCGATCCGGATCAGTCAATCTATGGCTGGCGCGGGGCGAACATCGAGAACATCCTGAGCTTCGAGCGCGATTATCCCGGTGCCAAGGTCGCCCGGTTGGAGCAGAACTATCGTTCGACGAAACGCATTCTGTCGGCGGCGGACCATCTGATCGCGGGGAACCTCAAGCGAAAGGAAAAGACGCTCTGGACCACAAACGAAGAAGGCCGCACCGTCCGCGTGATGGAACTCGAAAGCGGTGAGGAGGAGGCCACGCGCATCGCCGAGGACATCGCCCAGCAGAGAAGGCAAGGCCTCGACTTGAGCGACGCGGCGGTCTTCTACCGCGTCAACGCACTAAGCCGCCTGATCGAGGAGGCGTTGCTCAAGGAAGGCATTGCCTATCAGATTGCCCGCGGTGTGGAGTTCTACAACCGAAAGGAGATCAAGGACGTGCTGGCGTACCTGCGCGTGCTGGTCAACCCTTCGGACGAGATCGCGCTGTTCCGTGTGATCAATACCCCGCCGCGCGGGATCGGGCAGACGACGATCGAGCGTCTTTCGGATCAGGCCCGTGAGCGTGGGGTCGGAGTCCGTGACCTGCTGCAAGGGGATGATGACCTTTCCTTCCTCGGTCGCTCGGCGGAGAAGGTGCGCGAGTTCGTCCGGTTGTTGTCGCGGTTGTCCGAGGTGATGGAGCGGCCCGCCGCCCAGGCCATGGAGTTTGTCATCAGTCACTCGGGCCTGCGGGCGCGGTATGCCTCACAGACCGACGACGAGCCCATCGCCAACATCAACGAACTGGTCTCAGCCGCATCCGAGTTCCAACAGGAGCATCCCAAGGCGACGGTACTCGACTGGTTGGAGCACACGGCGCTCCTGAGTGATTTGGACTCGTTGAAGGATGGGTGTGGAACCGTCACGCTCTCGACGCTGCACGCCGCGAAGGGGTTGGAGTTTCCGGTCGTCTACGTGACCGGGCTCGAGGAGCGGCTGCTCCCGTTGCGGCGCCGTGAGGAAGACAATATCGACATCGAGGAGGAGCGGCGGCTGTTGTTCGTGGGAATGACGCGTGCCAAGAAGCGACTGACGCTTTCCCATGCCCGTTTTCGCATGATGCGGGGAGTCACGGAGCGTACGGTGCGAAGCTTCTTCCTCGACGAGCTTCCGCGTGACGAGATTGAATGGATCGCTCCCGTCGCCCGGCCGGTGCGGCGCGATCGGAGTGTCCCGCGGGGACAGTTGCCTGATGATATCGAGTCGTGGGAGGTCGGAACGCTCGTGCGGCATCCGACGCACGGGCTCGGACGGATCATGTCGATGCACCGCGGCGTCCGGCGAACGCACGTGGACGTGAAGTTCAAGGGCGGGCCGAGCCGATCCTGGGTGCTGGAGTTCGCCCAGCTCGAACGCGTCGATTTCGACGAGATTGAATGACATCAGCATGACACAAGGAACCTGGATATGCGACACGCAGTAATCATGGCCGGCGGCGCGGGCGTACGACTGTGGCCGTTCAGCCGAAAGAATTCGCCCAAGCAGCTCTTGCGGCTTTTCGACGGGAAAAGCCTTCTGCGGCAGTCGTTCGAGCGTGTGGCCTCGTTGCTCGCGCCGGAACGGATCAACATTATCACAAACGAGTCGCACCTCCCGATCGTGGCGGAGGAGCTGCCCGAGCTGCCCGCCGAGAACCTGCTGGGCGAGCCCGTCGGGCGCGACACGGCCAACGCCGTCGGGATGGCGGCCGCCGTGCTGGCCGGGCGTGACGCCGAAGCCGTGTTCGGCATCTTCACAGCCGATCACATCATCTCGCCGATCGACTTGTTCACAAAAGCGGTCGAGCGGGCCTACGAGGTGGCGGAGGAACGCCCCGACGCGTTGGTGACGATGGGGATCACGCCCACGCGGGCGGACACCAACTATGGGTATGTCCGTCGCGGCGCTCGAATCGCCGACGGTGTTTTCGAGGTCGAGCGCTTCACCGAGAAGCCCGAATCCGCCCAGGCAAAAGAGTATCTCGCGAGCGGACAATACTATTGGAACAGCGGCATGTTCGTCTGGCGGGCACAGACGATCCTGGATCAGCTTGAAAACCACCTGCCCGACTCGCACGCGGGCATCATGGAAATCGCCGCCGCCTGGTCCACCGATCAGCGCAAGGCCAAGCTCAACCGCATCTATCCAACACTCGAGAAGATCAGCATCGACTTCGCCGTGATGGAGCGGGCCGAGCGAGTTCTCATCGTCGAGATGGACTGCAAGTGGCTCGACGTCGGCGCCTGGCCGGCGATGGAGGCGATCTTCGAGGCCGACACCGACGGGCACGTGTCGGTCTGTGGGAAGGCGATTCACCACGCGTCGACGGGCAACATCGCTGTGTCACAGGAAGATCACCTGATCGCCACGCTCGGCGTGGACGACCTGATCATCGTCCACTCGTCCGACGCGACGCTTGTCTGCAGCAAGCGCGAAGTGCACCGGCTCAAGGAATTGGTCGAGAAGGTGAAAGAAGAGTTTGGAGAGCAGTATCTCTAGGCTCTGTCTGAAAACTCCGTCCGTAGCCGATATCCTTGGATAGCAACAAGG
>CBDUZO010000097.1:0-15229 GCA_965371725.1 uncultured Phycisphaerales bacterium | reverse complement strand
GAACTGGCACGCCAACGCTCGAAAATGAACCCGCGCTCGCTTATTCTGGGCCTAGGTTCGCACAAGTGGCGAGTCTGACCACTTACTCTCCCACCAGCGCGACTTGTTCAGATTCCGATCACGTAACCGACTCGGACTGCCCCAACACCGTGCCAGCTGTTGACACAAGCCCGGCTTTGTGATATCGTCCCCGTAGGCGCTAATCAGATGTTCACTCAACGGAAAGGCAGGGACGCCATGCCCGGCACACCGAAAAAACAGGCTCGGCAAGTTGTAGAACTGGAGCGGCGGACGGTCAACCTCGTCGAGGACTTGCTTGGCCGGATGCCGAAGCGGGCACACGATTCGTCCGACGACCCAACCGATAGCGCGTGGCGCGAGGCTGTTCGTGCAGCGGCTATCGCAAGTTTGGCCGTGGCGGAGTTGGGGCAGCGCGTTCGTGACGATGTTGGTCTATCGGGCACGTCGGTGGCTTTGGCGTACATGGATGAGAACGACGACGTGAGGTCGCTGCTGCCCTATGGTGCTCTCGATCATCTTGAGGATGGCGAGTTTGAGCCCGAACCCGTCGCGCGCGTGCTTACCTCGAATATGCCGTTCTAGCCTGCGTGAGTGCTGATCTTGCCGGGCAGGTGACGCGACACATCAGAAGCATGATTATCAAGGCTCCCCCCTCTTGAAAACAGGTTGGGGACTTCGGTAACATACGGTCATGGCCTATCCTCTGACGAGTTACTTCATCTCACGGAAAGGGCGAGACATGAATCGCGCAGGACGTTGCATACTTGCACTTGCGGCATTGGTCATTGTTGGATACGGGTGCGGGACCGACACTCAACCACTGGCCGACCTCGCCCCTGAACCACTGGCCGACCCTGACCCCGAGCCACAGCCTGACCCTGACCCCGAGCCACAGCCTGACCCTGACCCCGAGCCGCAGGCTGACCCTGAACCTCAACCGCGACCCAGTCCGTTGGTCTGTTCGCGAGGGACCTTTGAACAACAGGGTGCGTGTGTTACTTGCCCAAGACAATCGGACTGTTGCGAGACACGTTTCTATCACTCGATAGTGGACGACCTATGCTATCGTATTCCCGATGTGTGCTTGCCGTATGCGATGCCAGTTCAAGCCTGCCCTGGACCGCTTTGCGCGACCGATGGCGACTGCGACGACGGGTTCTTCTGCAACGGTCAGGAATCCTGCGTAGACGGGAACTGCGCGTTCGGCGACGCCATCTGCTTGGGGCGTTACTGCGATGAGGGTGGCGACAGGTGCCTTGACTGTATCAACGATGCCGATTGCGATGATGGTAGGTTCTGCAACGGACAGGAGTTCTGCGAAGGCAATGCGTGCTTCGTTGGGGAACCGCCTTGCTTTGACCGTCCGTGCGACGAGGCGACGTCGACCTGCGAGGAACCTGAGCCCGAACCCGAAGCGACTTTCGTCGCTGGGGATTTGTTCTCTTTTCTTACACCCGAAGAAACGACTTTCTTCCGACAGAGTGTCGCCGACATGAATCTCTACATCGACAGCCAAGTCGAGATTGAGTTCTCGGGCACATTTGCAGACTTGTCCGACCGCGGACTTTCATGCACATCGCTCTATCTTGTAGCGATGTGTAACGCCGAGAAGATGTCGGTTAACCTCAAACGTCAAGCAACGTGGATCATCCTCGAAAACGTCGCTGCCGTTTTCGGTCTCCCTCTGAATTCCCTCCCGATGGAGCAACTTCTGGAAGTCGACGCGTTCAACTGTCAAGAGTATCCAGGCGGGAGCGTTAACATGGAGCATTGCGAATTGTCCCTAACCTGCGTAATCGACGATTCGTGTTGAGGCTTTGACCTGCCCCCCTCGATGGTACCACTTCCTATGTTAGTCCAAGAGCCTCGTGTTCCGCAAGCGGCGGGCGGAGCGAAGCCCTGCGCAGCGTAGCGCAGCCCGTCGCCAGAGCCGAGAATGCGACGGTTTCCGGAGCCGGCGGCCGGTAGCCCAGCGAACTGTGCGGGCGTACCCGGTTGTAGTGTTCACGCCACTGCTCGATCAACACCTTCGCCTCCAGCGGCGTGTAGAAGATCTCCCGATCCAGAAGCTCATCTCGCAGCTTGCCGTTGAACGACTCCACGTAGCCGTTCTCCCAAGGGCTTCCCGGCTCGATGTACAACGTCTTGACATCCAGCCGGGCCAACCAGTCTCGCACCGCATCGGCCGTGAACTCCGATCCGTTGTCCGAACGGATGAACTGCGGAACACCACGTGTCACAAACATCCACGCCAAACGTTCGAGCACATCCTCCGAGTTCAATCGCCGAGCTACGTCAATCGACAGGCACTCGCGAGTGTACTCGTCCACCAGCGTAAGCATCCGTAGCGGTCGGCCGTCGTACGTGCGAGCGTGAACAAAGTCGTACGCCCATACATGGTCTTGGTACTGAGGCCTCAGCCAGATGCACGATCCATCGTTGAGCCGTAACCGCCCACGTTTCGGCTGTTTCTTGGGCACTTTCAGACCCTCCCGTCGCCACAGACGTTCGATCCGCTTGTGATTCACTTTCCAGCCATCGTGTCGTAACAATGCCGCGATCCTTCGGTAACCATAGCGCCCGTATTCGCTGGCCAACTCGATCATCTGTGCCACCAATCGAGGTTCGTCATCCGGCACATACGGCTGACGCCGCTACGTCGATCGCGGCTGACCCAATACTCGACATGCCCGCCGCTCGTGGACGCCCAGTTTCTCGCGAACCTCGTTCACGACCTGGCGTCTGCGGGGCGGGCTCAGAAGTTTGGGTAGGCCGCCTCCTTCAGGATCGAGTTGTCCAGCGTCAGATCGGCCACGACCTTCTTCAGGCGGGTGTTCTCCTTCTCCAACTCCTTGAGCCGCTTGACCTGGTTCGTACGCACGCCGCCGTACTCCTTACGCCAGCGGTAGTACGTTTGCTCCGTGACTCCGAGCTTCCGACAGACCTGAGGCACCTTCGTGCCCTTGGCCAGGAGGACCTCAGCCTCCCGCAACTTCGAAATGATCTGTTCCGCAGTGTGCCTTTTCTTCGCCATGATCCAACCTCCCTTTCAGGTCCAGAGACCGCATGATCCTAACATACGGCCTGGACTCGTTCTGGGGGGGGGCAGGTCTCCGGCGTGACCAGCCCGACGGGCGGGTTGTTCGCCCGCTTCTTGTCCTTGTGGTCGTAGGACTCGATGGGCTTCTTCGCTGCCTTCTTCCGCCTGGTCGACTTCTTGACCGTGCGCTTTGCCATATCCCGGTTGCTCCTGTCCGTCCGAGACCTCGGGGTGATCTGCCGCGTGGATGATTCGGCTCGTCCGCCCACGATCGCCGGTCCGCCGGATCGCCGACAATCGTCGGGTCGCCGACAGGTGGATATTGTGCAGTCGAAACACTCACGCCGCAAGATCGGCCCGATCGGCGCCGAGCCTGCTGTTCACGGGGTGGGGCAGGGTCACGTGCGGGCCATTCCCGCTTGATAGCCCCGAATCTAATGAGCTTTGACGCCGGAGGACAGGGCCCGCAAATTCGGGGAAGGGGGAGCACTTAGGCCAAGTTGCGGCTACGACATCCGTGGCCTTCCCCCCGAGGGTAAACTACCCGAAACCGGGTGAAACCACATACGAAACGTGCAAGGGTTGCAACCTCAAACCTTTGTGGTACGCTCTAAACGACGGTTATGGCTTACGTCGATAGCACCTTAGGTCCTTCGTAAAGCTGAGGTTGTGGGTTCGATTCCCACCGTCGGCTGTCGACACAAACGCTGAATCCGTAAAGGATTTACGGATACCCGCCTTCCTGGCCTCCTGGCGAAGCCGATGGATCACTGTTGATTGAGACGTGAGGCGTATAGACGCGTCGCGACGAAACGCCCATCGTTCAATCGAGACGGTAACAGCGCACCCGATCACCCGCGCCGTATTCCTCGCCAATCCCGACGATCACCAGGGCGTTGGCCCGCGCCACGGCGACTACGTCGTGTGAACCTTTCAAGGGAAGCACGGTTGCGCTGGTGGTGCAATCCCCCGACTGCATCACGGCGGGTGCCAGGAGCGTGCGGTCACCCGTGTTGCGCGCGGGTTCGGTCAGGACGGCGGTTTCAGGTGGATCAAAAAAGGCATGGAGATCACCACCGAGGGCTTCCCCCAACGGGCGTGCGAACAGCCGCCACCCCACCAATGCGGAGACGGGGTTGCCGGGAAGTCCCGCCACCCAACTGCGCCCGAGGCGGGCCATCAGAATCGGCTTACCGGGCTTGATCGACAACTTGTGGAACACCGTCTCAGCGCCGAGGTCGCGCAACGCGTCGGGCACAAGATCATAATCGCCAACGGAGACGCCGCCACCGGTTACGACCAGATCGGCTTCGTGAGATGCACGGTCAATGGCGTCGCCCAGTGCGCGGATTTCATCGCCGACACGCGAGACGAGTGTCACATCGAAACCTCTCACCCTTGCCAACGCCGCGAGCATGGGCCCATTGCTGTCGCGGATCTGTCCCGGTGCGGGATGCTGGTCGATCGGAACAAGTTCCGAACCGGTCGATAGGATGGCGACGCGAGGGCGGGGAGTGACGCGAACCGTGCTTGCCCCGGCTACGCCCAGCAGGGCCACCAGTTGCGGGGTTATCGGATCACCGGGCTTGCCCAAAGACGCCCCGTTTGCACAGAGCTCGGCCTGGCGGCGAATGTAGCTACCTTTGTTGAGGGCCGTCAGCAGGACCGTTCCGTCGGCGCGGCGTTCGGCTTGTTCTTGTGGGATGACGGTATCGGCCCCGGCGGGCATGACGGCGCCGGTGAAGATGCGGGCGGCGTAACCCTCAGGAAGCAACTTCCGGCCGGTTCCGGCGGGAACCTCAAACGAAATGGGCAGTGTCGCGTTGGATGCCACGTCCGCGGCGCGGACAGCGTAGCCGTCCATCGTGGAGACATCGGTTGTGGGCACGTCGGTGTCGGCGTGAGGGGACTCGGCGAGGCGACACCCGATCGCCTCCATGAGCTTCATGTTTACGCTCGGCAGCGCTTCGACCCGATCGGCCAGCCGCCGCCGTGCATCGTCCAGGTTCATCATGTGTTCAAGACTCCGTTGTGAGCATTCCTGAAGGAAGCATTATCGCGTCACAGGCGCAAAAGAACAGGCATCGTGATGTCGGCCGTGGGTCGTGTTGAACACGGTCGGTGGATTCGGCTGGCGTTTTGTCGGGCAAAGCCCGACCCCTACATCTCTGGCGTTTTGTCGGGCAGAGCCCGACCTACATCTCGGTCCTACACATCACGGCGTGTCCCGCAATTCGCAAGTTCTGTAGGGCTTGGAGGTTACGTGCGCGCGGCGTGGGCGGGTATTGCGTTGTCCGGGTGAATCGGTTTTTATACACCTTTGCAGCCTTCAGCGCGAGGGCCGGCGCACGGCCCGCGAACGGGTGCATGCAGAGGGATTCTTGATGACGGCCGCAGCCGAGCATGAGATTCTGCGGAACACACCGGGCCGGCGATCCTGCATGCTCGGAAACCTTGCCGTGGTGCGCGGAGCGCTGGAGGCGGGCGTCCAGTTCTTCTCCTGCTATCCGGGAACCCCTTCGTCCGAGATCGGTGATACGTTCGCAAGAATCGCAAAGTCCGTCGGCGTCACGTTCGAGTACTCGGTCAATGAGAAGATCGCGGTCGAGATAGCGTTTGCCGCCAGCCTGGCCGGGGCGCGATCGATGTGTGGCATGAAACACCTGGGTTTGAACTACGCGAGCGACCCGATCTCGACCATGCCTTATGTCGGTGTGGAGGGCGGGATGGTGATTGTATCGGCCGGCGATCCGTCGGCGATCACCAGCCCGAACGAGCAGGACCAGCGCCATTTCAGCCGCTTCCTGTATTACCCCGTCTTTGACCCGGCCACACCGGACGACGCCATGACGATGACGCGCTATGCGTTCGGGTTCTCCGAGGAGACGCGTTTGCCCGTTCTTCTTCGACCGACGACGCGCGTCTGTCACAGCAGCGGTATGGTGGAGTATGGTGCGCTACCGGACAAGCGAAACGCGATCGGGTTCACGAAGAACCCCGCCCGCCATGTTCCCATCCCCGTCAATGCGCGGCGGATGCGCAAGGAGTTGACTGAGCGCTTCGAGCTCGCCGAGGAACTGCTGGGGCGGTCCGAGTTCTTCCCTCGCTGCGGAAGCGGCAAGTATGGCATTGTTGCCAGTGGTGTTGCCTATGCCTACGCGTCCCAGGTGGTCGACGATCTTGGCTTGCGAGATCAGGTCACGTTGCAGCAGATCGGCGCCTATCCGATTCCCAAGGGCGTGCTCGCGGAGTTTCTTGACGGCGTCGAGTCGGTGCTCGTGGTCGAAGAGCTGACGCCGTTCGTGGAAGAGTGGCTGAACGTTTCCGCGCATCGGCTTGGGTGGCGCATTCCCATTCATGGAAAGCTGGACGGCTGTCTTCCCACCGAGTTCGAGTATACGCCCGATCTCGTCGAGGGCGCAGTCCGCGACTACGTTCATCTCGACGGGCGGGAGCGTGTGACCGTGTCCGTCCCTGATCTGCCGCCGCGGCCGCCCGTTTTGTGCCCCGGTTGCCCGCACCGGGCGAGCTTCTACACGGCTGGGAAAGTCTTCGGGAAAAGCACGATCTACTGCAACGACATCGGCTGTTATACGTTGGGATACGGCGAACCCCTTGCGTCCTGCGATACGCTGCTGTGCATGGGCTCCTCGATCTCTCAGGCGTCCGGGATTGCCCGGATGACCGGTCGGCGCACGGTGGCTTACATCGGTGATTCGACCTTCTTCCACAGCGGGCTACCGGCGCTCGTCAACGCGGTGCAGGCGGATGACAATATTACGGTCATCGTTCTGGACAACTTCATCACGGCCATGACCGGTTTTCAGCCGAGTCTGACGACGGTGGCGCAGGCGTCGGGCTCCGATCCCGGACTGGAATCGTCGCGATCGGCGCGCTTCTCGATTGAAGATGCCGCGCGGGGGTTGGGCGTCAAAGAAGTCCTTTCGATTGATCCGTTTGACGAGGACTCGGCGCTGGCGGCCTTCAAGAGGGCAAAGGGCGGAACCGGCGTGAACGTCGTGGTTTGTCATGCGCCGTGTGTGGTTGATCGTCGCAGGTCGGGCAAAGGCTCGAGACGGCCGGTCTTCGTGATCGATCAGGATCGGTGCGAGGCCTGCTCGCTGTGCATCCGCGCACTGGGTTGTCCGGCCATTTCCGTATTGGACGAGCGATTCACGATCGATCAGGAACTCTGTGACGGTTGCGGGTTGTGTGAGCGTGTCTGCGGGCATGACGCCATCCGTTCGGCGCCATTATAGCACAATCAGTCCAAACGTAGCGATCGGAATCGAGGAACTCACAGGCGACACCAACGATGGAACGCCACGATTGGACAGAGCTTGCTCTAGCGAGAACGTGAATGAATCCGGGTGGTAATCGAAAGAATGGCTCAGGTTGCCGGATTCTCATTGTGGGTACCGGTGGTCAAGGCGCCCTGACAGCCGCCCGCTTGCTGTGTGAGTGTCTTGTCGAGCGGGGACACGAAGTTGTCAGCGGACAATTGCACGGTATGGCGCAGCGAGGCGGAAGCGTGCAATCTTCCGTGCTTCTCGATTGCGGGATGAGTCCGGTGATAGCGAGCGGTCAGGCGGATTGTGTGCTCGGGTTTGAGCCTGTTGAGACCGTGCGTTCATTGCGGTTGATGTCGTCGCGAACGGTTGTCTACATGAACACGACGCCGGTGATCCCCTATGTCCTGGGACAGCAGTACGTCCTGAAGGAAGGGGACGGTAAGTACCCGGACGTAGAGGGCTTGATCGAAACGATCCGCAGTGTGACGCCTCATCTTCTCGCTTTCGACGCGACCTGCGTCGCTCGGGAATCCGGGGCCGGCAAGACCATGAACACGGTCCTGTTGGGCTGTCTTCTCGGGTCGGGCCTGCTACCGTGCACAGCGGACGAGTTCTGGGACACGGCGAGCAGGGGCATGCCTGCGGCTTTGAGCGAGCCGAACAGGAAGGCGTTCTTCAACGGTGTCAGGATCGGCGGGGAGTTTGGGCGAGGCGAGGGTGCTGCATGAAGCTGAAGATCGGCATTGACGTGGGCGGGACCTTCACGGATTTCCTCGTCACATCTGAGGGGCACGAGCCGCGCATCTTCAAGGTCCTGTCAACCCCGTCGGACCCGTCCATCGGGCTTATCGACGGTTTGAAGGAGATCGCCGCGAGTGTGGGGCTTTCGCTCAATGAGCTTGCGCGCTCCACCGAGACGATCGTGCACGGGACCACCGTGACGACAAACGCGGTCTTGACGCACACGGGTGCGAGGACCGGGCTGGTTACGACCGAGGGTGTGCGTGACGCGCTCGAGATGCGTCGCGGTGTCCGTGAGGAACAGTACAACAACCGCTACACGAACGTGGCTCCGCTTGTGCCACGCTATCTTCGGGCGCCGGTTGCAGGTCGTCTGAACTACTGCGGAGAGGTCCTCGAACCCTTGAAGATGGAGGACGTTCGCGCAGCGATCCGCTTGTTCAAGAGCGAGCGGGTCGAAGCCGTTGCGATCTGTTTCATGAACGCGTTTGCCAATCCGGAGCACGAACGGCAAGCGGCGGAACTGGTTCGCAAGGAGTTGCCTGATGCTTACCTGACCGTGTCCTCCACCTTCCTTCCGTCGATCCGTTTCTACGATCGCGTCAGCTCGACCGTGCTCAACTCGTACGTCGGTCCGAAGCTCAGCTCCTACATCGATCACTTGACGTTGCGGCTGAGGGAGATCGGTTCTGACGGCGTGCTTCTGCTCATGCAGTCCAACGGTGGCGTGATGAGCCCCAAGGTGGCGCAGGGAAGTCCGGCGCTCACGCTGTTGTCGGGGCCGGCTGCGGGACCGGGGGCGGGGCTCGGATACGCTCGCCTGCACGGGGACGAAAGCTGTATCACGGTCGACATGGGTGGTACGAGCTTTGACGCCGCTCTCGTAAAAGACGGCACGGCGATCGTTGTCACCGAAGGGGAGATCAACCGGCATCGCATTGCGCTTCCCATGCTCGACATCGTCACGATCGGGGCCGGGGGCGGGAGCATCGGTTGGATTGACGAGGGCGGGTTGTTGCGTCTGGGGCCACAAAGCGCCGGAGCCGATCCGGGCCCGGCCTGCTACGGTAAGGGCGGGGCGCTGCCGACGTGTACCGATGCCGATCTCGTGCTCGGTTATCTCGATCCCGACTTCTTCGCCGGCGGCAAGATCAAACTCGACAGGCAGGCCGCCGTCAAAGCGATCGAGGAACATGTGGCCGGGCCTCTGCGCATGTCGGTGGCCGCCGCCGCCGCCGGTATGTATCAGGTGATCAACACGAACATGGCCCAAGGTGTGCGGGAGATTTCCATCAAGCGTGGTTTCGATCCACGGGAGTTTCCGCTCGTGGTAGCCGGTGGTGCCGGTCCGCTGCATGCCTGTATGATCTGCGAGGAGCTTGACATCCCGATGTTCATCGTGCCGCGTGAATCGTCCATCTTCTGTGCGGCCGGGATGCTGATGAGCGACCTGCAGCACGACTTCGTATGTTCGTTTGTGTCGTCGCTGAAGGATATCGATTGGAAGAAGCTCGACGATGCGGTGTCCGGGATGATGGATGAGGGAACGAGCCTGCTGGAGAAGGAGAGCATTCCGAAGCCGAGGCGACGCTTCGCGGTCAACTTGGATTGCAGGTATGTGAAACAATACCACGAAGTGTCGTTTCCGGTTGATGTTGAAGCGATTCGCCGGGCGGATCTGAAGGGGATTGCCGCCTTGTTCCATGTCGAGCACAAGCGGATGTACGGGTATTCACTCGAAGACGAATCCACTCCGATCGAGCTGATCAACGTTCGCCTGCGCGCGGTTGGCGTGACGGACAAACCCGCCTACCGAGAGGAACCGGTGGCGGGTACGGATGCCTCGGCTGCGCGGAAGCGGGAGCGCAACGTACACGTCCCGGAGAAGGGGGCGTTTATGGAAGTTCCCGTCTACGATGGCCACACGACGCGCCACGGCAACCGAATCGGCGGCCCCGCGGTCATCGAGCAAGTGAATACGACGCTGCTTTTGGGAGCGTCCTACGACTGTGTTTGTGACAGGTATGGAAGTTTTGTCGTGTTCAAGAGAGGGCGAGAGGATCGGCTGCCGGTTACGGTGCGGGAGCTGTTGTCATGAGTGAAATCGACCCCATTCTCATGTCCGTCTTCGCGCGGGCGTTCAAGGCCATCACGGATGAGATGAGCATCTCGCTCCAGAAGACCACGCGCTCGCCCATTCTCTGCGAGGCGAAGGACTTCGTCACGGGTGTCTATGACGCCGAGGGGAACATGCTGGAGCAGACGGAGAATCTGCCGATTCTCTCGTTCTCACTGGGCCCGGTTTGCAAATATATCATCGATTACTTCGGCGACGACTTTCATCCGGGAGACGTCATTTTCCACAACGACGTCTTCAGCATGGGCAATCAGAACAATGATGTGGCCGTATACAAGCCAATCTTCTTCGAGGACAAGCTCGTCGCCTGGTCCGCCTGCAAAGGGCATCAGGCGGACATTGGCGGGGCGGTGGCCGGTGGTTACAACCCAAACGCGACGGAGGTCTGGCAGGAGGCGTTGCGGATCCCGCCTGTCAAGGTTTATGAGAAGGGCAAGCTCCGCAAGGACGTGTGGGACCTGATCTTCGCGAACATCCGGTTTGACATCGTGCAGCAGGACATGCGAGCGCAGATCGGCTCCTGCGTGGTTGGGGAGCAGTGCATGGTACGGCTGCTTCGCAAGCACGGGTTCGAGCGTTTCGAGGCGCACAAGGGTGCGCTGTTCGATGCGACGCGGAAGATGATGGAGGCTGAGATCGCCGCGATCCCGAACGGCGAATACCGCGGTGAGTCCACGATCTACTATGATGGCAAGAACCGGGGCAAGGAGTACGTGATCCGTGTGAGGATCCTTGTGGAGGACAAGCGGGTCACGTTCGACTACTCCGATACGGATGCTCAGTCCAACGCATTTGTCAACGGGACGTACACTTCGAGCGCCTCGGCTGCGATCTTGACGTTCCTTCAGATGGTCAACCCGGACATCCCGCACAATCAGGGTATGGTCAAACCGATCGAGATCGTGATTCCCGAGGGGACGATTCTCAATGCCGCGTTCCCGGCGGCGACGACGTACGGAAATCATCTGTGCCCGGCCAATGCGGACGCGATTGCGCGGGCTCTGGCGCCGGTCGTGCCCGAGCGGGTGACTGCCGGCTGGAACCACCTTCTCTGTTCGCTCACGACCGGGGTCGACCCTCGCAAGAATGACAAGTACGTGGACATCTGTTTCATGGGCTTGAAGGGCGGGTCCGGGGCGCTGCGCGGTACGGATGGTTATGACCACATCGGCATGATTGACGCTTCGGGCGGTCTTCTGGATCAGGACTATGAGATGTTCGAGCAGCAGACGCCGCATTTGCTGAAGAAGCATGAACTGCTTTGCGATTCGGCTGGACCGGGTCACTGGCGCGGCGGGTTGGGTGTGGAGACGGTGTTTGAGATCGGCGTCGACGGTACGCAGCTTGTCATCTTTGGTGATGGTGATGTCGAGCCCGCGTTTGGGCTTTACGGCGGCGGTGAGGGGAGCCTGAACTCGATCAGGCTGCGCTATCCCGACGGCCGGGAACACACACCACTGAGCCTGGATCTGATCGCTGGGGTTGTGAAGGGCACGGTGTACCACCAGTTGGCCGGCGGAGGTGGCGGGTACGGTGATCCGAAGAAACGCCCGATGGGGCTCGTCGCGGACGAAGTCAAAAACGGTGTGATCTCAGTGGCGGCTGCCCGCAAGCTGTACGGTGTGGTCGTGGACGACAAGACCTTCACTCTCGACGAGGAGGCGACGTTGTCGTTGAGGGAGAAGGGAACCGACACCGGGGAGTAGTCGATGGACTTTGCACTTTCAGATGAGCAGCGGCTTTTGTGCGAGACGGTCTCGCGTTTTCGGAGGGAGCGTATCGCGCCGCGTGCAGCCGAAATCGATGAGGCGGGTGAGTTCCCGCAGCAACTCTTTGAGGAGCTTGCGGAGCTTGGCATCTTCGGCCTGAGATATCCGGAATCGCTCGGCGGTTCTGACGTCGATCTGGTGTCCTATTGCCTGGCCATCGCCGAGGTTGCACAGGGCTCGCTTTCGCTCGGTGTAATTGCGGCGATGCAGTCGCTGATGGGCACGCATTTCCTGCACATCTGGGGCAACGATGCGATTCACGAGGGTCTGCTCCGCCCGGCGATCCAAGGGAAGAAGATCGGCGCGATCTGCATCACGGAGCCGGAGGCCGGGAGCGATCTTTCGGCGATCGCAACCATGGCCGAGAAGGTGGAGGGCGGCTATCGACTGAACGGCCAGAAGACCTGGATCACTTTGGCTCCGGTGGCTGACTTCTTCACGGTCTTTGCGCGTTGCGGGCGCGGGGAGCCGCTGACGATCTTCCTTGTCGAGAAGAAGTTCCCCGGGCTTATCGTCGGGAGGGCGATCCAGAAGATGGGGTGCCGGGCTTCGCTGACGTCGGAAGTGTTCTTCGAGAACTGCTTCGTTCCGGATGACCACCGACTTGGCGAGGAGGGAGAGGGCGAGAGCGGGTTACGCAAGATTCTGGCGGAGACGCGCATTATTACCGGCGCTCTTGCGATCGGGGTCGCCCGCGCCGCCTTGGAGGAGGCCGTGCAGTACGCAGGGCAAAGAGAGCAGTTCGGAAGGCCCATCAACAGGTTTCAGGCGATCCAGATGAAACTGGCTGAGATGGGGACGGACCTCGAAGCCGCGACACATCTGGTTCGTTTCGCCGCATGGCTTAGAGACGATGGTGAGCCGTACCATCGCGAGGCGGCGATGGCGAAGCTGTTCGCCACCGAGGCTGCGGTCAGCATCTGTGACAAGGCGACACGCGTTCTGGGTTCCTACGGATATGCTATGGATTTCGCCGCGCAGCGGTACTTCCGTGATATTCGTTTCACGCTCTACGGTGGTGGGACGAGCGAGATTCTCAAGACGATCATTGCGAAGGAAATGTCGGCGTAATCTTCCGCCGGCGCGTAAGCTGGGAAAGGGCGTGGCGGCCTGCGGTCTCCGGGTTGTGAGACGCCGAGCGGCAAGAGGATGGGATGATGGTTGAGAAACGAATCCGAATCCTGATAGGGAAGCCCGGTCTGGACGGACACGACGTCGGCGCGAAGATCATCGTGCGCGCGCTGATGCAGGCGGGTTTCGAGGTCATCTATACCGGGCTGCGGAAGTCGCCGGAGGAGATCGTCCAGGCCGCGAGCCAGGAGGATGTGGACGTCATCGGGTTGTCCATCCTCTCGGGGTCGCATGTCCCCATCTGCCAACGCGTGGGGCACTTGTTGGCGGAAAATGACCTAACGGATATCGTGTGGGTCGTGGGTGGGAGCATTCCTGAAGCGGACCATGAGACACTCAGATCCCTTGGCGTAAGCGGCGTGTTTCCCGTGGGGACGCCGGTTGACGCGGTGGTCGAGTTCATCCGTGAGAAGGTCGCATGAGCGGAAAAGGCGAGGCAGAGCTTAGACCGGTCGTGAACGAATCGGGTTTGGAGATCAAACCCGTCTACACGGCTGAGGATGTCGAGGCGTGTGGCGGTTGGGCTGACATCGGCATGCCCGGTGCGTTTCCGTTCACGCGCGGAATCCACAAGCAGATGTATCGCAAGCGCCCGTGGACCATGCGGCAGTATGCCGGTTTTGGAAAGGCGGAGGAGACGAACAAGCGATTCCGCTACCTGATCGAGAACGGCCAGACGGGGTTGAACGTCGCATTCGATCTTCCGACGCAGGTCGGTCTTGATTCCGACGACCCCATGGCGCGCGGAGAGGTAGGCCGCGTCGGTATGGCCGTCGATACGTTGAAGGACTTTGAGATTGCGTTCGACGGGATCGACCTCGAGAAGATCACGGTTTCCCTCACGATCAACGGTGCAGCCGCTGTCCTGATCGCTATGTACTTCGCCATGGCCGAGCAGCGTGGTTATGACATTGGCAAGCTGCGCGGGACCGCCCAGAACGATATTCTGAAGGAGTTCATCGGTCGGGGGACGTGGATCTTCCCCGTTGAGCCGTCCATCAAGCTCGTTGGCGACACGATTCTCTACTGTGCCGAGCGTGCTCCGCTCTACAGTCCGGTGAGTGTTTGCGGATACCATATTCGTGAGTCGGGTGCGAACCCGGTGCAGGAAATGGGATATGCATTCTGCATCGCCAAGGCATACATTGACCACGTGCTGCAGCGAGGCCTGGGTATTGATGATTTCGCCTCGCGCCTTTCCTTCAACTTCGACATTCACGGCAATCTGTTCGAGCAGGTGGCGAAGTTCAGGGCGGGGCGGCGCCTGTGGGCGAAGATAATCAAAGAGCAATACCACACGGATAACCCACGGTCCATGTGGCTGCGGATGATTGCCGGTGGCGGCGGCGGCGGTCTGACGATCGAGCAACCCGAGAACAACATCGTCCGCGGCGCGTACTATGCTCTTATCAGCGCGCTCTCCGGAACGCAGACCATGGCGCTGTGTTCCTATGACGAGGCCTATACGATCCCGACGGAGAAGGCGGCTCGAATCTCCCTGCGAACGATGCAGATTCTGATCGAGGAGATGGGGCTGTGTGATACGGTGGATCCGCTTGCGGGGTCCTATTATGTGGAAACACTGACGAACCGGATCGAGGAGAGAATCCGGACGTTTATGGAGGAGGTGGACGCTCAGGGCGGTATCGTCAAGGCCGTCTCCGAGGGCGAAGTTCAAAACAGGGTATCGAGGCAGGCCTATGAACATCTGCGGAAAGTCGAGCGCGGTGAGGTTCGCAAGGTTGGTGTGAACTGCTACCGTATGGGGGAAGAAGCGCATGACGTTGAGTTCCACCCGTTCAGGGAGGAAGACTGTGCGGAGCAGATTGAGCGGTTGGAGCGGGTGCGATCGGAGCGGGATGGGGCAAAAGTCAAGTCGGCTTTGAATGACGTTCTTGCCGATGCCAAGGCGGGACACAATGTGATGCCGGCCATTATCAAAGCTGTGAAAGCCTATGCCTCTGTCGGCGAGGTTACGGAGTGCCTTGTCAAAGTTTATGGGAGATACGACGAGCCGGTGCGCTTCTAGAACCGTTTCCAGAGAGGTAATGGTGTTTCTTCCTCCCCTCCTTGACAAGGAGGGGTTGGGGGAGGTTCT
>CBDUZO010000096.1:0-15885 GCA_965371725.1 uncultured Phycisphaerales bacterium | reverse complement strand
CATTCGGGCGACCCGATTCTCGATGTCGAGCTTCCGGCGGTGACAGCTCCGGCTGCCGCAAACTCGGCCAAGGGATACGTTCGTTCGGGGATCGCCTCGACGATGTACGCTTGTGGACTGTCGTCATATTTGTGATTGACGAAACCCGGAAGGCGCATGATTCGCGGGGGATCGTGTATTGCCGGGTCGCTGTCGAGCTGTTCGATTATTCGACGCTGAATGCGTGACCACTGGTCCAAGTCAGTCAGCGGTTGGCTCAATCGCCAGTAGAAATGCACACCGCCGCCGGAGTGGACGATCATCGTTGGCGCTGGCAGGTCAGATTCCCTCAGCCGATACCGGGCACCGTTCAGGTCGGTCTTGTCAATGTCCACGAACACGCATCGGGCCAGAGGAACACAGCGGTGGCACTTGCCACATTGCCCACCCGCACATTCGTCGGCTCTCGTGCCGTTACCGCAGCAAGAGCGCGGGTTCACACCGGCGTAGACATGGGCATCACCACGGTTCACCGTAGCGAGCTGCTCAGTCAAGCCTAGCAGTTGCGATGCCTCGCACCACCGCGATCGTTTGTCGGGCAAGGTTCGGACTTCGACGATGTCGTGAGGATCGTAAACGCACTGTGCGAACTGCTCCAGCGCTCGACGCGCTGCATCATATGATACGTCGCCGCTCATCTCGCGTCCCCCTTGAACTGCTCCCAGCGATCACGCGGGGGGCAGCCGGCATCCAACCACCTGAGCAGCTCATCACGCCGCCACCGGACACTCCGTCCGAGCCGAACGGGCTGTGGGAGACGTCCGCTTGAATGCAGCGCCCACAGATGTCGCTCAGAAATCCCCAACAGCTTGGCCGCCGCCTTGGCAGGTACGGCGAGCTGTTCCGTTGCATGGTTTTGCGTCTTAGTGCTCATGCCCGAATTATGCCGGGCGCGGTGGGAGCGAAGTCGGGCGCGGATGCGGATTATTTGCGGATTATGCGGATTCTGGTGGTACGAGCCGGTAACTGCCTTTTGAATCCTGCCGAATCATCGTCCTCCAGGCGGGATGGATTTGGTAGCCGCCACCGTGTTTGTGTTTGCGGAATGTCTTGGCCAGCTCGAATCGACCGGCTAATGATTCGATCTTCTCGCCAATCGTTTCCTGAGTGAGACTATGCCCACCGCTTTCCCACGCCTCCCATAGGACGCGGACAGCTTGGGCCTGATTGCCCTTCGCAAAAGTGTACCGTGTCCCGTACCAAACGACCGAAGTGAAGTCCGGCGAGTGCGAAGGTTCGCCGTTCGTATGTTCTGGCGGTGTGGTAGTAAATTCGCCGCGCAAGAACGCCTCTCCGTCGGGCGTAATCCCGAAGTGGTAGTTCGTGTCGAAACCCTCGAAATCGACGTAAAGGCCCCCATCGCAGACCGCCCAGCCTCTTCCGAGGATCATCCGGAAAGCATCGTCATACACACTCGGGCTGACGCCTGCTTGAATCGCCCATTCCTTCAAGCCCTCGCCCGTAACGCGGTACCCGCCGAGGGAGCGCGGATCACCCAGGCAGGTTCTGTCGTGTTTCATGTCACGCAAGATGCCCAAGATAACGGGGACAGCGTCATCGACCGTTCGCGCTGTGGCATCGGGCGAATCGGGCGAAAGCACCTTTTCCCCTCGCTCCGTCCGGAATAGACGCCAACCCGCCCCACATTGCACCCATTCAACAAGCCCTTGTTCGACACAGACGTCGACAAACGGACTCAGGAAGTCTGCATCCAGCCCGGCGTCCGTTTTGATGCCTGTTGCAGGCAGCGCCCCTTTGAGAATCCCGGCGAGGTTCTCCGTGAATTCCTCCCGGGATCGGCAAAGTGGTCGCTGTGGGGGATTCGCGCGGCTACTGAGAGGCTCTGCAACCTCTACCGTTGCCCGGCCTATGCCGCGACACTTCAAATAATCCGACATCGCCTCACCTCTGATCGGTTCGTGGAGTCTCCCGGTAGCTCGTGCCGATGGGCGACTTCCGCTGCTTGATCCCCATACACGAATCTGCTACGATATTCAATGCTAAACAGCATCGTACCCGGATATGGAGGCCTCGGTAGCGGCTCTGGTTCGATGCCCTGTCTTCTTTCGGAGGGTCAACCTATGAACGTCCATCCCACTATCAGGCACCGCAGCGAATCGCGTGCGAACCTTGTAGCCGTCTTGGCTGTCACGTTTGCCGCGGGAACTGCCGCAACTGCAGAGACGATTCACGTTCCAGACAACGCCCCGACGATCCAGATTGCGATCACGATCGCCCAGCCCTTCGATACGATCATCGTTGCACCGGGAACGTACTACGAGGCGATCAGCTATGGCGGCAAGGTGATCGCCATTCAAAGCGAAGACCCGAACGATCCTGATACGGTCGCCGACACGATCATCGACGCGGCTGCCCTCGGAACCGTCGTGACGTTTGCGGGGTCTGAAGGGTCCGCTCACGCTACGCTGAATGGCTTCACGATTACAGGCGGTGGAACCGGGATCGACGGCTACGATACCGACGCCACGATTCAGAACTGCGTCATACGCGACAACACAGGCTACGGCATAGCCAACGTTGCAGGCGAGATCACAAACTGCGAGATAAAGGACAACTCGTCCTCGGGCATCCGGGCGTGCGATGGAACGATCTTCCGATGCAGGATCGTGAACAACAGCAGTGGCCTGTTGGAATGCGACAACGGGACCATACGTGAATGCCAGATCTTGAATAACCGTTCAAACGGCATCCACTCCTGCAATAACGGACTAATCGAGGGATGCGTCATCTCCAACAACGTGGGATACGGGATATTAACGTCCAGCGCTACAATCCGACAGAGCATCATCTCGGGCAATGGAAACAACGGTCTATACGCTTGCAACGGTTGGCGGATTGAAAACTCGATCGTTGCGGGCAACAAGCAGAACGGCCTCCAGAACTGCTCTGCCGACGTTCTCAATTGCACGGTAACAGGCAACCGCCAATACGGCTTCTGGAGTCACACTGGCCCGATTGAGCAGTGCGTCATTTGGGACAACGACGTTGGTCCCCTTTTGGCCTCCACGACACCGATTCTATCCGGAACGGTCAATCCGTTTTTCATCCAGCCGGGGCACTGGGACAACATCAACAACATCTGGATCGAGGGAGACTATCATGTCGCCTCGGATTCGCCCTACATCGACGCGGGGAGCCCGCTGTATCCAGACGATGTCGATGATCCGACAGAGGACCTGGACGGGAATCCGCGCGTGGTCGGCGCACGCGTAGACATCGGTGCGTATGAGTTCCAAGCACCCTGCGAGGGTGACGACTTTGACGGTGACGGCATGGCCGACATCTGCGATCGAGACATCGACGACGATGGCGCCAGTAACACGCTTGACCCCTGCGATTTCACGCCCGCGGGAATCCCTGTTGGGCCGGACGGCCGCCCTCTTGGCGACCTGAACCTCGACTGCAAAGTCGACCTCCGGGACTACGCCGTGTTCCAACTGTCGGTTTCTGGGCCCTGATCGGTGGTGTTGCTGCTCGCCGTCGGGAGCAGGCCGTAGCCAGTCGCTTCGTTTTCACCCGCATAGCATGATGTACGGTCCAACGTTTCGGCTCAGGAGGCTTTTCTGTCCGCGTCAGTTCGTCAAAGGGAGAAACTCATGTCACGTTCCAGTGTTCTCGTGTCGGTTGCGGTTGTGTTGGCTAGCCGTGGAGTCCTACAGGCTATGGAACAACAAATCATCGTCGTCATATCCGGTGAAGTAACGACCCCAACAGCTTTCCTGCTCGACATCGAAACTGTTGATGGTTCGTCTAAGCCTACCCCTGCATCCCACACTTGGAACAGCGGCGGGATGACGGGGGCGTTCGACGTGGGTGCAGGAGGCGCCGAAGTGCGCGACGGACTTCTGTCCGAACTCGGGTCCTACCACCACACCCTCCAACGGGCTCAGCGTGCTCACGTAGGGGGGATGCCTGCTCTGCTGTTAAGGTTTTGGGGTGAATGCCCCCCTCAGCAGCTTTGGGTTATGCGGGACACGGATGCTGAGTACACGCTTCTTGAGCCGGGAGCCTCGGTGACGCTGGACGGGATTTCGTTTACGTGTTGGGACCCTTCGTTGGGAATCGGGACTCCTGCTGGCAACATCCCCGCCCTCTCCGGCGTGGGCCTGGCGGTCATGGTCGTTGCGCTGGTTGGTGTCGGCGGTGTCGTGTTCGGCCGGATGAAACGACAGGCGCCTTAGAGCCCTTGGAGCACTCGGTCTAGTTCGCTTGGCGTTGCCTGTGACAGCTCGCGCTCGAGCAGTCGCTCGCGCAGCTCCAGCCGGTCGGGGTCCACGACATCCTCCGGTTTGCCGATCAGCCGGTTGAGCAGCTCCCGAGCTGCCACAACGTCGCCGTTCTTGGCTTGCTCCACCAAGGCGGACACAACGGCTCGCAGATCGTCTTCGGTCACAGCGTCTACGATCAGGCTGCGCAACGTTGCGACCCGGCGGGCGAATGGATTGCCCGGTCCACCGGCGTTACCCTTGGCAAACCTCCCCTGCGAATCCCGTCTGCCGTTATCGCCGTTTGTTGACGGTGTTTTGACCATTGCCTGTACTCCCTGATTCCGAGTCCGTTAGCAGCCCCGAGCCGCTTTGACCATCGCCACGATGCCCGCCCGGATCGCTTCCGGTAGTCCTGCCCACGCCTCCACGACCAACACCAGGTCGACATCATCGACCGTTTGGCACGCACTTTTAGTCACGTATTTAGTCAAACCGGGTTGGGCGGGTTCCGTAAGTGCTTGCTGTGACGCCGTTTGTGAATCGTCGGCGCTAGACTTAGGATCTAGTTCCCGAGAGGGAGTGGAGGTTCGAGTCCTCTCAGCCGCATTCTTGCCCTCATGCCCGCAAGACGTCCCTTGCCATGGCGCCAACACGTCTTTCGCCGGTTGACAGGCGCACCCGCACAACGCGCCCGCCGTTCCGTGTGGGTGCTTGTTCCGCCGCTGCGCGACTGGTTGCGCAACGGGAAGACCCTCAACCGGCAAGCCGGAACTTCGGTAACGCGTCGATCGGTTCGCCCTCGCGAGACGGTACCAAATCCACCTGCACGTTCGTCGCTGTCAAAGAGCGTTTCCTGGTTTCGTGTACCGCACCACCCCCCTCTTTCCCCCCTTGGCAAGGGGGGATGAAAGGGGGGAGCCGCTACACGATTCCCAAAAACGCTCTAACGACCGAGCGGTGTCTGGAGAACGGGGAGCTTCTCGTGCTCCTGCTCGATCTTGGAGAGTTCGAGCTCTTCGACGAGCACCGCCGGTGTCACGATGGAGGTCGCCGGCGTGGCACCGGCGAAACCGATGCCGATATAATTGTACACCGCCGGCGCAGTCCCGCCTGCTTGGATTCTCTTGAGATCGCGGAGTTTCACCTGGCCGAATTCACAGCCACGAACCAGTTCCTCACGGCCGTCGTCGACATACACCTTGTAGGCATAAATGGGATCGCCCAGGTTTTGCTGGCCACCGCGCTGCTGCAGTCGCATGAAAAACGCCATCAGATCCGACTGAGAAGACCCTATCCCCGCCGTGCGAATCGCAGCGATTCGCAGCCCGTAGTCAAGCCCTTCCTCTTTGGCCAGTTCGATGAGCTGGGCCTTAAGCTGCTCATCCGAGACACCCTTCTCGTCCTCGACGAACAGGCAACCGACGGCGGCCTGAGGTACGCCGCTGCCGGGCGAACTGCGGGCGTGGCCATTGCTACCGGAGAGCTTCTTGGTCGGCACACGCGACATGACCATGTTCTTAAGTACGCCATCAACGACCAGGTCCACCCTCTCCGCCTGGACGCCTTCATCGTCATAGCGGTAGTGACCGAGCAGTTGCGTGTCGCCCACCTTGCGCACCGTGGGATCGTCGTAGACCCGGAAAGAAGCAGGAAGAATTCGCTGCTCGAGCTTCTTTTCCATACTACCGGCGCCGGTCAACTGTCTACGTTGCGTGCCGACCGGATCGACCTGGCCGGCGACACCTTCCGCTATCATGGCGCGAAACATTTGCGCCGTGGCGATATTGTCAAAGAGCACGGGGCCGGTGTAGCGTTCGAGAATGGGTGCCCGGGCGACCTCGCTCAGGCCGCCAACCATCTCGTCGATATCGGCGAGGACCTTGTCAACCGGTGGAAGATCCTGTGGTGTCACGCCAAAGTAGTTCAAACCGTCCGAAATCTTCATGCCGTCTTCGGCCTGAAGCTCGGCGGTGACGATCAAGAGCGCGCCGGTGTCGGGTGTACGAAGTCGCGTGCCCTCCGTGTTGACAACGTAGGCGTTGGATCCCGCCGCGAGTAGCTGCACATTGGAATCTTGAATCTGTGTGTGCTTTCTGAACCGGGCGGAAATTCTCTTGAGCTTACTCTCCCAGGCGGTCTTATCGAAGTCGAGCTTCGCGGTCGGCTCGACATGCTCGACGACCGAAACCTTGGAAAAATCATTCGGCCGGTCCTGCAGGTTCTTATCCTTCATGTACGCCTGCTTCTTGGTGAGCGTTTCCACGGCGTTCTTGTAGTCTTGATCGGTGGCCCACCACATCGCCTGGCGCAAGGCGGTGTAATCCTCATCGAGGGGCAGACTGGCCCGTCCGCCGCCCGAAGAGGAACCACCGAAGAACATGGCGAATCCGCCCGCGTCACCGGAGAAGTTGGTGTTGTCCAATCCATACGAGCCGACGCGCACGCGGCTGTAGAAGTCGCGCGAGCGATCACGATCAGAGCTCGTGATGGCACCGCAGCTGGCGGTGATCCGGTACATGACTGTGTCTTCTACCGTGTATTGAATGAAGTAAGGTTTCTCCAGATCCTCCATCTGGAGATTCATCGAGCGCGTGAGCTCATCGACAAGCGCCCGCATAAGCTCCTTGCTGTCGGGCAAGGTCTCCACCGCCACGGCGGGTAGCGCTCCAACCATGCCAAACAGCAGTCCGAAAACCGAGTATCGTAATGTACGTTGTGCTCTCACGGAATCTGTCCCTTCAACAGTTGTCGTCTCTCACATCATCATCCAACCGGTCACTCTTTCGGCAGGTTCTCCGCGATGGGCGGCGTCAGAATCGGCGGTTTGTCCTGTTCGCGGCGCCGCTTTTCAACCTCGATCTGCGACACCAGTATGCTCGGTGAAACGCCGGAAACAGGTATCGAACCGGACTCTGCGCCACAGGTGCCGTTGAAGACATCGGGGTCGTCGCCCGTGTAGATAATCTTCGAGAAGGAGGTGAGCGGCGTGCCGACGATATCCACGCCGCGAACCAACTCATCCGGACGGCCGTCCGCGTAGATCCTTTGAACCACCACAGGCAATACCTTGAAGGTCTGGGGGCCGTAACGGGCCGTGCCGGTAAACCCACCACTGATATCCTCGAACAACAACCCATACGGCTTGTCTTGCTTCTTGCACTCCTCGACAAGCATCCCGCGCAGCCGGTCAAAGCTGGTGGTTTTCGTGGAGTACACAATCGTGTTGCCCATCCGACTGACGATCTTGTTGCCGGGCGAGCGCCGGCCGTGGCCGTTGGACTTCGTAAAGTCCTGCACCGGTGCGCGAGACATCAGGAAGGTCCTGAGCACGCCGTCTTCCACCAACGTGACGTCCTGTGCCGGCACGCCTTCATCGTCGTACGTGTAGTAACCGCGGAGATCGGTGTCACCCCACTTCGCCATCGTGGGGTTGTCGTGGACACTGATAAAATCGGGCAGGACCTCCTCCCCGATCTTCTTGGTAAACGTCTGGCCTTCGTCGACGTCCTTCTGGCGATGGCCCTCGATGCGGTGGCCGAATATCTCGTGGAAGAACACGGCGCTGGCCCGGTTCATCAGAATCGCCGGGCCCGCGTAGGGCTCGACCAACGGCGCCTTGCGCAACGCCAATACCTGGTCAATCACCTTCTGGAACTCCGCCTTGAGTTCCTCTTCACCTGGCAGACCCCCTTCACTGGCGGCACTGAAGGTGCGGTACTGCGACAGTTCCATTCCGTCCTCAGCCTTGGTGCTAGCTGTTAAGTAGACGCGTAGGTACTTCTGCCCGCGCTGAATCCTGCTCCCCTCGCTGTTCACAAAATACACATTCTCGGCGGTCGCGCTGAGTGAAGCGGTGGAGTTGTAAACCAGCGGGTGCTTCCGGGCGAGCTTGGACACGTGACGCAGACGCTTGGCCCAGGCTTCGCGATCGAGCGTCAGCTCTACCGTAGCCCCGCTGAAGACGTGCGGCTGTTCACGGGTGAAATCATCCGATTTGTCCTCCTCCTCGACCTGGGTCTTGAGATTGGTCAGGACGCGTTGATACTTCTTGGCCGCTGATTTGAACGTCCGGTCGGTGGCGAGCCAAACGGCCTGCTTGATGGCCACTGGATCGTCCTCCACGCTGATCGGCATGCCCTGCCGGAACATGAAATCCGAGGGATCAAAGCCCATAAAGCCCCCACGGATCTTGTGCGTGCTGTCCAGCGTGTAGCCGCCGACCCGCACATCTACATCCAAGAGCCGGCTGTGGCTCGCATCGTCGCCGGTCAGCGCGCCCAACTCCGCACCGATCGATACGCGATGCCGGTCGGTGATCGTGTAGCCCATAAAGTAGGGTTTCGTCCCGTCCGGCAAGGTGAGGTTCTGCATGGAGTAATCCATCTCCCCGCTCAACACCTTGATGAGCACGCTGTCGGGTGCCATCGTCCCGTCTGTCGCCAGGACTGCGAGCGGTGCCGACAGCAACACCACCCACGCTATGAGTGTCGATCGTTTCATGGTCGCTCCTTTCGACTTCGAGAAGTCTTCCGAAACCGAGTCTAGAACAAGTTCTATTTTGCTATAGCGTCCGACCAACGCGGAGGGAGTATCTTAACGAGGCCTCAGCCATGACGCCACGCCGTCCCCGCAATGGCGCCCAAGCGGTGCCACGGGCTCCCGTCACGAGTCCGCAGACTCCAGCGCACCGGGAACAGGGCGCGTTTCTCCCTGCCGGGGACGTCAAAGCGGAAAGCACGCAAGGATTCGGTGCATGATCCGCCGGGAAAAGCCCCTTTCGGCTTGTCAACTCCGTCGCCGCCGCGGCCGCTGCTGAGTGACGCGTGCACGGTCATTCGTTTGCCGACCGGGCGACGGTGCGGTATTCTCCGGCCGGCCGTGACGTGCTCTGCAGAGGTGCAAGCGCATCGAATCTTCGCTTCATCAGAAGGAACTGACCATGAAATAAGACAGAGAATGCCCTAGCAGGCATCGGCGCTCACTGCCCGTTCGCTCGCTCCAATCCCGTGTCGGTGTCAGGCGAACACGCCCGGTACGCCGGACCGCCAACCGGGACAGAAGACCGAACCACATGAAAACAACGCGACGCACACTGCAGTTCGGCTTTCTAGCGCTCACCGTTTTCGGTGTTTTTGTGTTCCGCGGGAACGCCGAGCGATGGTGCCCCTTCGGCGGCGTTGAGGCTCTCTATACCTACATCTCCGAGGGCAGCATGATCTGCTCCCTCGGCGTGTCGAACTTCTACATCTTGGGGGGCGTGCTGCTAATCACCCTCCTGCTGCGCCGGGCGTTTTGCGGGTACATGTGCCCGATCGGCACGCTGTCCGATTGGCTGCGGCGCGGTGCTGCCCGTCTCGGTCTGTCCGGTTGGCGCGTCCCGGATCGGGCCGACCGGTATCTGGCCTTATTGAAATACGTTGTCCTGGCGATCGTCCTCTTCTTCACCTACCGCGCCGCCGAGCTGGTCTTTCGAGGTTTCGATCCCTGTTACGCCTTGATCAGTCGGCACGGCGAGGACATCCAGGTATGGGCGTATGTCATTGCCGCGGGCATCGTGGTCGCCTCGCTCCTTGTTACGATGCCGTTTTGCCGCTGGCTTTGCCCGCTCGCCGCTGTGTTGAGTCCCGTGTCCGGGGTCGCCCTCACCCGGATCAGGCGCGACACCGATGCTTGTGTCGATTGCGGTCAATGTGCTCAAACCTGCCCCATGAACATACCGGTCGACGAGGTTGAGCAGGTTTCCCAAGCCCGGTGCCTGTCGTGCATGAGCTGCATAACCGCCTGTCCCACCCGCAAGGATGGCGCGTTGACCTGGGGACCCCCGCTCCGGATAAGCCGTCGCCCATGGTCGATCACCGTGCTCGTGCTCGTTCTGCTTGGCTGCACTACTGCGGCAGTGACAGCCGGCTACCTCGTGCCCATTCCTTCGTTCGTCAAGATGCGTGGCGATCCGTCGCCGGCGCCGGCAACGTGCGAACTCGGAATCCGCAATCTGGGCTGTCGGGGAAACGCCAACCTGCTGATGTATTATCTCGAACGAGATGACGAGTTTGAGTTGGCGGGTTACCTCAAGCTCGAGGCCTGGCCGGGACCGGGGGTCGCAACGGCTCGCGTCACCTACGACCCCTCGCGTTGCGACGAGGAGATGATCAAACAAGCCGTTACGGAACCCTACTACGACGTTCCGGCGGAACGGTGGCGCCCCTCTCCGTTCGAAATCGAAGGATATGATCCTTTGGGCTTCGATGACGAGAGGCCTTGATCAATGGGGGATGTACCCTGCCCGAGGGGTTGCCCGGAGCAAATGGAGTGTGCGGGGCGGTTCCGACCATCGCCTCTAGTGCGTGGTCACACGTTGTTTTGTGGGTTCTGGGTTCGGGTGGCGGGTGTGCCACTGCTCGATTAGAAGGCCACTCTGTGGCCAGTGCACGGACCCTGCGGAATCCGCGATCGGCACTGCTTGAAAGCAGTGGCACACAATATGGCGTGGACCGCTACCCGCAGATTGAGGTATGACGCTGCTCTAGGTGAATCGTTCAGCCGACTTGACGGATGGAATCTCGGCCGATACGGTCCCCGCAGGTCGGATACCCAGGGTTACAGAGCAGAGGGAGATCACACTTGGGCTATCACTGTATCGTCTGCATCAAGCAGGTCCCCGACACGGCCAACATCACCGGCGAGGCGATGAAGGACGACGGGACCGTGAATCGGGCTGCATTGCCGGCCATCTTCAACCCGGACGACCTCCACGCGCTGGAGGCGGCTTTGGATATCCGGGATCGCTTCGGTGGGACGGTGACGGCTGTCACCATGGGCCCGCCCACCGCGACCGACGCGTTGCGGGACTGTCTGTATCGGGGAGCGGATCGTGTGATCCTGGTCACCGATCGCCGGGCGGCCGGTAGCGACACGCTCGCCACAAGCTACATCCTCAGCCAGGTCGTCAGGAAGACCGGTGATTACGATTTCATCTTCTGCGGTCGGCAGGCGATCGACGGCGACACGGCCCAGGTCGGTCCGCAGATGGCTGAGAAGCTGGGCCTGCCCCAGGTCACATACTTCGAACGGGTGGTCAAGCTATCCGATCGAACCGTGCGAATACGGCGGAACATGGGGAACGGGTGGGAGGTTGTCGAGACGGAGTTGCCGCTGCTCGTCACGGTGCTCGACACGGCCAACGTGCCTCGCCCGGCGGTGGCCAGACGCATGATGAGATACAAGCACGCCAAAGCGGCGGTCGAGGTCGCCCGCGATGTCGCCGAGACGATGCCCGACGCGTCGCAGGACCAGCGCGAGATCGAACAGGGCACGCGTCTCGAGAAGCTCAGAATGAAAGGCCTTCAGGTCGAACAGTGGGATCTCGACGATGTCAAGGCGGACATGAAGTGGTGTGGTATCTCCGGCTCACCCACCAAGGTCCACCGGATTCAGTCGATCGTCCTGACGAAGGAGGGGCACACGGAGATCCCGCCGACGGAGGAGGGTATCCACGACCTCGTTCATCAGTTGATTGAAGACCATACGCTGGGATAAACCGTCAGCCGTGAGCTCTCGGCCCGAACACGTCAAAGAGCTGGTGGCTGAATGCTGAAAGCTGCAACATGATCGAACCTAACCGACAAGGCGAAGTCTGGGTCTTTGCGGAGCAGGAGGACCGGGCCCTCAACGAGGTGTCGCTGGAGCTTTGCGGCAAGGCTCGCGAGCTTGCCGATCAACTCGGCGTGACGATGGCAGCCGTCCTGCCCGGCCACGACGTCCGCGGCCTGTCGGACGAGTTGATCGCCCACGGCGCCGAAAAGGTATACTGCGTGTCCGATGCAAAGCTGGAGCATTACCGTACGCTCCCTTACGCGCGGGCCCTGTGCCGGTTGATCGGCGAGCACAAACCACAGATCGTGCTTTACGGTGCCACGCCGCTCGGACGGGATCTCGCACCGCGAGTCGCCTCCGAGATACGCGCCGGTCTGACCGCCGACTGCACCGACCTTCAGATCGGAAGCTACACCGACCCGACCACGAAGACCAAGCACGAAGATCTTCTGCTCCAGATTCGACCGGCGTTCGGCGGGAACATCATCGCCACGATCGTCAACTTCGATCGATGGCCTCAAATGGCCACGGTCCGCGAGGGCGTGATGCCGCTGGGTGAAGGTGATCCCAATCGCACCGGTAAAGTCATCGAGCAGAAGGTCGCCTTCAGCGACGTCGACGATGCCGTCAGGCTCATTGAGCGGCATCGCGAGGAGCGAACGTTGAATCTCAAGGCCGCCCGAACCATCGTCGCCGGGGGCGCCGGGGTCGGAAGCAAGGAGGACTTCAGGCTCATCCACGATCTGGCCGGTGTTATCGGCGGAGCGGTGGGCGCCTCCCGCGCGGCAATCGACAACGGGCTTATCGACAAGGCACACCAGATCGGTCAGACGGGGACGACCGTGCGACCCGCCTTGTACATCGCGTGTGGGATCAGCGGCGCCGTCCAGCATCGGGCGGGCATGGAGGAGTCGGCCAAGATCATCGCGATCAACACCGACAAGGAGGCTCCGATCTTCTCCGTCGCGCACTTCGGTATTGTCGGGGACCTTCGCAAGGTGATCCCGATGATGGTCAAGGCCATCAGGAAAAAAGCGTAGCGATCATGCCGAACTTCTTTGAAGATAACCAAGACCTTCAGTTTCTGTTTGACCACCTGGATCTGCGCGAGATCGCCACGATCCAGGAAGACGGGTTTGTCCGCACGGATAAAACCGCCTGCGACTACGCCCCCGTCGACGCCGACGACACCGTGGATAACTACCGGCGCATCCTCGCCATTGTGGGCGATATCGCCGGCAACAGTATCGCCCCCCGGGCGGAACAGATTGATCTTGAAGGCAACACGCTCAACGACGACGGGACGGTCACGCTCGGTCCGGGCGTGCGGGAAAACCTCAGGGTGCTCGCCCAGGCCGACCTGATGGGCTTCACCCTTCCCTATCGTTACGGCGGATTGAATTTCCCCAACCTGATCTACACGATGGCCATCGAGATCATCAGCCGGGCCGACACGTCGCTCATGAACCTGTTCGGCCTTCAAGGCATTGCCGAGACGATCAACGCCTTTGCCGATCAATCGATCAAGGACGAATACCTCCCTCGCTTCTGTGAAGGTAAAGCCACCGGAGCGATGGCACTGACCGAACCGGACGCGGGAAGCGATCTTCAAGCGATCGCGCTTCGCGCCTGGCAGGATGACAAGGGTGAATGGCGCCTGACCGGTGTCAAGCGATTCATCACGAATGGCTGTGGGGACATCGTGCTCACGCTTGCCCGAAGTGAACCGGAGATCAAGGACGGGCGAGGTCTAAGCCTGTTCCTGGTCGAGCGAGGCCCGCGGCTTCGCGTTCGCCGGATTGAGAACAAGCTGGGGATTCACGGATCGCCCACATGTGAACTCGTCTATGACGACGCTCCGGCGAAGCTTATCGGCGAGCGCCAGCTTGGTCTGATTCGATACATCGCCGCCCTGATGAACGGAGCCCGAATCGGCGTGGCGGGGCAGGCTTTGGGAGTCGCCGAGGCGGCCTATCGTGAGGCGAGGCGGTACGCGCACACGCGAAAGCAGTTTGGCATGTCGATCGAGAGGCTTCCCGCCGTGGCGGAGATGGTCACCGAGATGAAGATCGGGATCGAAGCCGGGCGCGCCCTGCTCTATGAAACCTGCCGCGTCTGCGATCTCGAGAACAACAACCTTCGGGTTCTCGAAACCGACCCGCCGGCGGACAAGGATGAGCTCAAGCGACGCAAGACCAGCGCGCGGATGTTCAAGCGGCTCAACGGTATGTTGACGCCGATGAGCAAGTACTACCTTTCCGAGATGTGCATTCGCGTTGCCAATGACGCCGTTCAAGTGCTCGGCGGTTCAGGATACATGAAGGATTATCCCGTCGAGAGATACCTGCGTGACGCGCGCATCACGAACATCTATGAAGGTACGAGCCAACTGCAGATCGTCGCGGCCGTCCGCGGTGTTTGCAGCGGCGCGTTCGAGCGGCGCGTGACCGAGTTCGAGGAGCACGAGGTTCTCGACAAGTCACTCCACGAGCTCAAGCAGAGACTCACCGAGGGTAAGGAACTTGTCCTTAAGGGTGTGGCCTTTGTGAAGGAACGGGGCGCCAACTACATGGACCTGCACGGCCGCAAGCTCGTTGACGCTGCCCTCGTCGTGCTCATCGGCCATCTTCTGCTCCGCCAGGCTGAGGACAACGAGCGAAAGCGCGTTGTGGCCCGCCGCTTCCTCGATACGAACCTGCCCACCCTCGAGCGCGATATCATGCTCGTCTGCAGCGGCGACACGACGCCCGTCGACGACTATGAGACCCTCGCCGGACCGGTACCGGTCATTTGAAGGATGAAGTAGGAAGGATGAAGGGTTACCGTAGCCGCACGTGCCCCTTCATCCTTGATCCTTGGTCCTCCGCTCAATCCCGCCGCCACGATGTAGCACACTGCCACTTCCTGAATCGAAAGCCCATCATCCCAGACAGAAGTGGGAATGCGATCATCCCTGCCGACCCCCATTCCGTCCCCAGGGAACCACACAGGGCACCGGGAGCAGGACGTGCTGCGACGAAGTCCTCCTTCGACGTGCACTTCCTATCCTCCTCAATACAAACCTCGTCGGGGCCACACGGGGCCGCCCCTTCACGGCATTTGCCGTCAATGCACCATTCAAGGCCATTGCAGAAGTCACCATCATCGCAGTCAGCGTCGTCGGTACAGGCAGAAGTGCAAACACCTCCGACACAAGCTTTGCCGAGGGAGCATGGGGCGGGACGAAGATCGCTGACGCAGACGTCATCAATGAAAAGCCGCCCGCGGCAAGAACCAAAAGAGACGCCGAACTCGAACCGCACGGCTTCGATGTTCGTCAGGTCGAGGTCGGATCCATTGTGCAGGAAACCAGTCAAGTGCAAACGGACGGTCTCGAACTCATTCTGCCAACCGGCTCCCGCGCCGGCGCCTGTTCGCTGGTATGGTTCCTGAATACCAGCGCCGTACGCACGGATGTTAATGGAACTGCTGACACCATCACCGTCGCGCAGCGTAACTGTGAAGGTCAGGTCGGCAAGTTCGGCCACCGTTTCCGGATGGCGCGTGCCCTGGCAGGCACGGAGCGAAAGGTAGACGTACCGTGAGAAGTCTCTCCCGTCCGGGACCACCTCGAACTCCAGGAAGCGATCGGATTCGACGCTCCAGTCGAATGCGAGCGCTTTCGCGGAGTCATCGGTCCCCGCGCGGCTCATACCGTTCATCGGGTCGCTTGGATCCCATGCAAAGGTCCCGTCGGCGTCGCACATCACACCCTCCCACAGGTTTTGCACGTCGTAGGCCACCGTTCCGCCGGAACTACTGACATTCGGTGAAGGCTCGCTCTGGAAATCGTCAATAACGAAGACCTGATCGTTGCGTGCCATCTGAAACTCGCGGTTCACGACCGTATCGTCGGCCACGCCGATTGGCCTCAGTGCTTCGTATGGGCGCCATAGATACTCCTTGGCCGCCGCGCTACCGCTTACATAATGTTGGTTCTCCTCCGAATTAGTTACTGGAGAATCGCCCCGGTAATGCCTGTTTG
>CBDUZO010000095.1:0-16087 GCA_965371725.1 uncultured Phycisphaerales bacterium | reverse complement strand
AATTCTCCGCTGTGCAGCACGCCCACGCCGTACTATCTTTGCGGGTTATAAAGGATGTTAAAACCCACTACATCGGGCGCCACGCGGGGTCGGACAAAGCCCCACGGTCGCGGGATCGGCAACACCGCGATGTCGCTTCCGCTGTGCCCTACCGTGATGCCTCCAGATGTCCGCCGTCGAGGATGACACTGATGATGCGTGTGGACATGTGCTGGATGCGGTCCAGCGATGCGCTCGGCGTGCCCTTGTCGCTGGCATAGAGTTGAATCCAATCGCTCGCGGCTCACCCGCGGCGGACGCGTTCGCAATGGAGACGTGATCGCGGTCCGGCACGTTTTAGGACGCTCAAACTGGGTCGCGGTACTGCCAAGACACTTCGCACGGTTGACTAGGCCCTCCAGGTACGCTAAAAGTAGCGATTCTGCCCCTGAGTGGCAGGGCGGGCCGGCTGTTGACGGCCTGGAGGGAGTATTGGCTTCCCGGAGACCGTGCTTCGGCACGGGGCCGGCTTGGAAAGAATGAGGAGGTCGCATGGTCGTTGGAATCGTCGGCTATGGTGCCCACATCCCCAGGCGGCGGATCAAGGTCGAGGAGATCGCCAAGGTCTGGGGGGCGGACGCACCAAGCTACAAAAAAGGCCTGGAGCTCTTGCAGAAGTCCGTCCCCGCGCTCGATGAGGACACGATCACCCTCTCCGTCGAGGCGGCTCGCAACGCGGTGGCCAGGGCGGGGATCGACCCGAAGGAGATCGGCTGCGTGTACGTCGGCAGCGAGTCCCATCCCTACGCCGTCAAGCCCTCGGGGGTAACGGTGGCGGAAGCGATCGGTGCCACGCCGGACTGCCATTGCGCGGACTTCGAGTTTGCGTGCAAGGCCGGTTCGGAGGGCATGTTCGTTGCCTACGGACTCGTAAAGGCCGGTCTGGTCAAATACGGGTTGGGCATCGGTGGCGACACCTCGCAGGGCGCGCCGGGCGATGCACTCGAGTACTCCGCTGCCGCCGGTTCGGCGGCCTTCATCATGGGCGCCGACGAGAAACGTGTCATCGCCAGCGTCGATGAGACCTATTCGTTCATGACGGATACGCCGGACTTCTGGCGGCGAGAGCATCAGTTCTATCCGTCACACGGCGGGCGTTTCACGGGTGAACCGGCCTACTTCCGCACGGTCACGGGTGCGATCAAGGGGATCTTGGAGAAGTCGGGCCTCAAACCCAAGGACTTCGAGCACGTGATCTTCCATCAGCCCAACGGGAAGTTCCCCAAGCGTGTCGGCAAGAGGTTGGGATTCAGCTTCGAGCAGATCGACGTCGGGCGGTTGGTGCCGACGCTTGGCAACACCTACTCCGGCGCTTCACCGCTCGGTCTGACGGCGGTTCTTGATGTGGCCAAGCCCGGCGACCGGGTTTTGATGTGTTCGTACGGTTCCGGCGCGGGTAGCGACGCATTCGTCTTTACGGTTCGCGATCGCGTTCGCGAGGTCCAGGACCTGGCTCCCAAGACGCGTTGGTTGCTGGATGAGAACATCACTTATCTCGAGTACGGCGAGTACGCCAAGCTGCGGCGCAAGATCCGCCTGGCGGAATAGATAGGAGAACAGATCGATGAGAGACGTAGCCGTCATAGGCGTCGGCATGCAGAAGTGGGGTGAGCTTTGGGAGAAGTCCACGCGTGACATCTTCGTCGAGTCCGCCCTCCTCGCCATGGACGACGCCGGCGTTGACACTCTTGATTCCATGTGCATTGGGAGCATGAGTCCCGGACTCTTTGCGGCTCAGGAGCATCTTGAGTCGGTAATGGCTGATTACCTCGGGCAGGTGGGTATTCCGGCCACACGCGTCGAGTCCGCATGTGCGTCCGGCGGTTTGGCCTTTCGGTTGGCGTATCTCGAAGTCGCCAGCGGACTGCACGACGTTGTGCTCGCCGGCGGCGTGGAAAAGATGACCGACGTCAGCGGCGGCGACGCCACGCAGGCGCTGGCCACCGCTGCCGACATGAAATGGGAAGGGGAATGCGGAGTAACCTTCCCGGGGCTGTATGCGATGATGGCTGTCGCGCACATGGCCAAGTATGGAACCACCCGCGAGCAACTCGCAGCCGTCGCGGTCAAGAACCATCACAATGGCAGCATGAATCCGCGAGCCCAGTTCCGGATGGAAGTCACCGTGGAAGGCGTGATCAACTCCGTGAAGGTGGCGGACCCGTTGAACATCCTTGATTGCTCGCCCATCACCGATGGTGCGGCCGCGGCGATTCTCGTGCCGGCTGATATGGTGAAGAAGTTCAAGGGACAGGGCGTCAAGGTGATCGGTACGGGCCACTCGACCGACACCATCGCCCTGCAGCACCGGGAGGATCTCACGACGTTGGCTGCGGTCACCAATTCCGCCGACCAGGCGTATAAGATGTCGGGCAAGGGTCCGAGGGACATGGATTTCGTCGAGGTGCACGACTGCTTCACGATCGCCGAGATTATCGTATCCGAGAGCCTGGGCCTGTTCGAACGTGGCAAGGGCGGTCCGGCGGCGGAAGCGGGCGAGACAAGCCTGACGGGCAAAACGCCCATCAACCCCAGCGGCGGGTTGAAGTCGAAGGGACACCCGGTCGGCGCGACCGGCGTGGCCCAGATTGTCGAGATTACCGAGCAGCTTCGCGGCGAGTGCGGCAAGCGTCAGGTCGCCGGCGCCCGCGTGGCGCTGGCGCAGAACATGGGCGGAAGCGGCGGAAGCTCCGTCGTTCACATTCTGGAGGCGATGTAAATGCCACCCGCAAGATCATGGAGAGCGTATCCGCAGGCCTACCGGTTGGAAGCGGGTCGTTGCAAGAAGTGTGGTAAGGTCTTTTTTCCGCCCCGTCTGGTGTGCAACAAGTGTCACGGGCGAGAGTTCGAGAACTTCGACATGAAGCGCACGGGCAAGGTGGTCACACACACGGTCATCCGAACGCCTTCCGATGAATTCTCCGGAGAGGCGCCGTTCGCGGTGGGGATCGTGGAGATGGACGACGGTGCCCGGCTGATGACGCAGATCGTGGACGTCGCCTTCGACGAGCTCAAGATCGGGTTGCCGATCAAGATGGAGTTCCGGCGTCAGTACACCGAAGGAGACGCCGGCATCATTCATTACGGGCACAAGGCCGTTCCCGTAAGGACGTGATTGCATTCATCCGGCACACGCCGTTTCACTCCTGGGGCACGGATTGCCCGTTGCGTCGTGGAAGGCAGCGCCCGTGAGCCGTGGACTTGAAGTCCGCGCGGAAGCCCGCGGCCCGTACTGTGACCCTGTTCACAGTGGTTATGGGACACCCTACCAAGCCTCGCAGGGAGGTGCGAATGGCTCACGGCACGGTACGTCTGGCGCGTGAAGGTGCCGTTGCGCGTGTCGTGCTGAATCGCCCCGACGTCCGCAACGCCTTCAACGATCAAATGCTCGAGGACCTGCGCGAGGTCTTCGCTGCGATCACCGATGATCCCGACCTGCGCGTCGTCGTGCTCACCGGTGAGGGCAAGAGCTTCTGCGCGGGCGCTGATCTGAACTGGATGAAGCGGGTCGTCGACTACACGTTCGAGGAGAACTACGAGGACTCGCTCAACCTCGCGCGGATGCTTCGTGACATCTATGCGTGCCCCAAACCGGTCATCGGGCGTGTCAACGGACCGGCGATCGGCGGCGGGACCGGTGTGGTGGCGGTCTGCGATATCACGATCGCCTCGGAAGAAGCCGTCTTCGCCTTCAGCGAAACCAAGCTGGGAATCACACCGGCGACGATCTCACCCTACCTGCTCAAACGGATGGGAGAGAAGAACCTCCGCGAATACTTCCTGACGGGTGAGCGTTTCTCAGCCGCCCGAGCAGCCGAAATGGGGCTCATCAACGCGGTGGTCCCGGCGGATCAGCTTGACGAGGCCGTCGAAGCCAAGATCAAGATGATTCTGACCGGCGGTCCGATGGCGCTGGCCGACGCGAAGAAGCTGATCCGTGAGATTTCGGAGCGCTCGCTCGAGGACAACGGTCCGTACACAGCCGAGGCAATCGCTCGTCTGCGTACGAGTGAGGAGGGGCAGGAGGGGATGGACGCCTTTCTGTCCAAGCGCAAGCCGCAGTGGGTGGACAAGGTGGAGGGCAGGTCACCGTAGTCGAGTCAGCGTTGCGGGAGCATTGGACGAAGCATGTTAAAACGCATTCTGATAGCGAATCGTGGTGAGATCGCCCTTCGTGTGATCCGCGCCTGCAAGGTGCTTGGAGTCGAGTCGGTGGCTGTGTACTCGGAGGCCGACGCGGAGTCTCCCCATCTTCAGGAGGCGGACGTTACGGTGTGCATCGGACCGCCCAAGAGCGCCGAGAGCTACCTGAACATGGAGGCGATCATCCAGGCGGCGGAACAGACCACCTGCTGCGCCATTCACCCCGGTTACGGTTTTCTGGCGGAAAACGCGCTGTTCGCGGAACTGTGCGAGCAGGCCAAGATGATCTTCATCGGTCCGCCTGCCAGCGCGATTCGTGCGATGGGCGACAAAGCCACCGCACGGGAGACGATGCGCGAGTTGGGCCTGCCCGTGATTCCCGGATCGCGAGGTACGCTGCCGCGGATTGAGGACGGACTCAAGCTTGCTAAGGAGATCGGCTTCCCCGTTCTGCTCAAAGCGACGGCTGGTGGCGGGGGTCGTGGGATGCGGCGGGTCGACAAAGCCGGTGAGTTCGAGCAGAAATATCGAGAGGCTTCGCTTGAAGCGGAGAAGGCCTTCAGCAACGACGGCCTGTACCTGGAGAAGTACATCGTTGACGGGCGGCACATCGAGTTCCAGATCATGGCGGACGCCTTCGGCAACGTCGTACATCTGTCCGAGCGCGAGTGCTCGGCTCAAAGGCGACATCAAAAGCTCGTCGAGGAATCGCCCTCTCCCGTCATGGACCCGGAAACGCGACGGGACCTGGGTGAGACGCTACGCCACGCGATGCGCACCGTCGGATACCGAAACGCCGGCACGGTCGAGTTCTTCCGTGACCCGGGCGGGAGGATTTATTTCATGGAGGTCAACGCTCGACTTCAGGTCGAGCACCCGGTCACCGAGCAGGTGAGCGGACGCGATCTGGTTCTGGAACAGATTCGCGTGGCTGCGAATGAGACGCTCTCCTTCAGCCAGGACGACATCGAGATCAAGGGGCATTCGATCGAGTGCCGCATCAACGCGGAGGACCCGTCCGAGGACTTCAAGCCCTCGCCGGGCGAAGTAACCGAGTTCGTTCCCCCGACGGAAATCGCGGGTGTGAAGGTCCGAGTGGATACGCACGTGAAACCGGGTTATCGCATCCCGTTCTACTATGATTCGCTTATTGCCAAGTTAATCGTATGGGGGCCGGATCGTGACGCCGCGCGAAAGGGCATGATCAAGGCGCTCGAGTCGTTCCGCGTGTCGGGCGTCAAGACGACCATCCCCGTTCACCTTGAGATCATGAGAAACAAGGACTTCGCTGCCGGACACTACGACACGGGGTTCATCGGGAGGCTACTGGGATAAGGATGAAGGATGAAGGATGAAGGATGAAGGATGATCGCGGTCGCGGTGAACTGGTGGACCTCAAGGTACGGACCAGGGAGTTTGCGATTCGGATCATTCGACTTTACTCCGTGTTGCCGAAGACGACGGTCGCATAAGTCGTCGGGAAGCAGATGCTGCGTTCCGGTACGTCCGTCGGCGCGCACTATCGTGAAGCCACACGGGCTCGGTCTGATGCTGAGTTTATCAGCAAGCTCGAAGTCGGGCTTCAGGAAATCGAGGAGACGGTCTACTGGATGGAGATTGTCATCTATAGCGCTTCCAATGGTCTCGCAAACGTCCGATGGCCAAGAATCTCCGGGGAAACTTCGGGATTCGGACGCCACAGCAGAATAGAACTTGTTCTAGTCAGGCGTCTTCAACGAAGAACGAATGAGTGACTTAATGAAAGAGGCCGACGAACTCGCTGCGATCCTCACGACTTGCGTGAAGAACGTAGAGAAGGGTGGCAAATGAGGGATGATCGAGGAGTGGACAATGATTGAAACCGGGGTTGACGTCAGGAGAGGTCGGTTCATCCTTCATCCTTCGTTTTTCATCCTTGAGTGTTTGGCATAGGGGGTTTCGTCCATGGCAAAAGTCATCCTCCATCCCATCGGCACGCCCGTCGAGGAGGCGATCGACGAGAAAGCTTACAGGGAGAACCTCGAGCGCATGGAGAGGCTGAACCAGGTCGTCTTCCAGCGCCGGGAGGAGGTCTACGCGGGCTGGGGGCAAGAGTACATCGACAGGGTTCATGCCAAGGGCAAGCTCACCACCTGGGAGCGGTTGGATATCCTGAAGGACCCCGGCACCACGATCTTCCCGATCAACACGTTCGTCAACTATGGGTTGGAGTTCGGCAAGCCTCCCCGTACATCGCCCTCCGCCGGTGTGATTACGGCGTTCGTGCGGGTCTGCGGGCGGCTTACGGTCGTTATCGCAAATGACAACACGGTGGCATCGGGCTCCTGGTGGCCCATGACGCCGGAGAAGATCGAGCGAGCCCAGGAGGTCGGGCTGCGGCTTCGCATTCCCGTGATCTATCTGGTCGACTGCTCGGGACTGAACCTACCGGAGCAGTCGAGGACCTTTCCCGGAAGGACCGGCGCGGGTTACATCTTCAAGATGAACTCGCTGCTGTCGGCGGCCGGGGTTCCGCAGATCGCCGGCGTGCTGGGAGACTGCATCGCGGGCGGTGGTTACATGCCTATCATCTCCGACAAGCTCTTCATGACCGAGCAGGCGTACATGGTCATCGCCGGCGCCGCGTTGGTGAAGGGTGGCAAGGCGCAGATGATCACGTCGCTGTCGATCGGCGGACCGGACGTGCACGTGCATCTTTCCAACTGTGCCGATGAGCGCGTACCGGACGACGAGACGATGATCAAGCGGATTCGCCAGGAGATGGAGAAGCTCCCGTCCGGTGCCGCCGCCTACTACCGTCACGGTTTTGCGCCGGCGGATCCACGCTTCTCGCCCAAGGAGATCAACGGACTTCTTCCCGTCGATCACCGGGTGGTCTATGACATCCATCAGATCATCGCCCGGCTTGTGGATAACTCACTGTTCTGGGAGTTGCTGCCGCACACGGGTGAGGAGATGGTCACGGGTGTGGCGCGTATCAACGGCCTGTATGTCGGGATCATCGCCAACAACCAACAGCTTACGCGGCATCCCGAGCTGAAGGATCGGACCCGGGCGGGTGGACTTCTCTACCGTGAGGGAATCGCCAAGATATCCCAGTTCTCCAGGTCGTGTAACTCCGACGGGATTCCCATTATCTGGCTTCAGGATATTTCGGGGTTCGACATCGGGATCGAAGCCGAGCGGCACGGTCTGTTGGGTTACGGCTCGAACCTGCTGTACACGAACTCGACGAACACCGTACCGATGATCACGGTGCTTCTGCGCAAGGCCTCGGGCGCCGGGTACTACGCCGAGACGGGCCTGCCCTATGGGCCCATCGTGCAGATTTCGACACCCATGACGCGGCTCGCGGTGATGGAGGGAAGGACGCTTGCGATCGGCACGTACCACACCAAGCTGGACGATAATTTCCACATCGTCACGAAGGACCCCGAAGAACGTGCCAAGATCGAGGCCGGGATGAAGGCGGTCGAGGATCGCATCGAGGCCGACATGGACCCCTACAAGGCCGCCCGGCAGATGGATACCGATGAGATCGTCCCCGTGCACGAACTGCGTGATTACCTGATGACACTCGTTGAGATGTGTTACCAGAGCTACGGATATCGACGGGTCAAGAACCCCAGGATATGGTCGATGCATGATATCAGCGTGCTGTCGGACTTCACGGAGTAGGTGTGTGACACCGCCCGGTTCGTGTAGACCTTACGTTTGTGTGGCGATTGTCGCGCCGTCCCTTGTGGGCGGCGCCGTGAGGGGATCAAGCGGATAACGACATGGCCGAGAAGACGCTTATCGCAAAAGTGCAAGAGGATCCGGAGAACCCCGAGACGCTGCTCGTCTCCTCTCCCGTGGTGGGGATGGCTGACGGAGCCCCCAAGGTCGGGCTTTTCTTGAACGCCTTTGACCGCATCATCACCATGAAGATTCTCAACCAACGCTACGTGCTTCGCATGCCGCGCGACGTGCATGGCCGGGTCACCGAGATCTTCATTGCGAATGCTTACGTTCCCGTCGCCTACGGCCAGGCGATCGCTCGCATGGATCCGCGCGTGCTCGAAGCCGGTGAAGGAGTATCCGGCGGCGTGGCGGGGGCCGCGGGCGCGTCGGGTGAGGGTGAGAACGCGGGCCTGATCACGGTCGAGGCGCCGTCGGACGGCATTTTCTACCGTCGTTCCTCTCCCGACTCACCGCCCTATGTCGAGGTCGGCTCGACGGTGACAACGGGTGGCATGTTGGGTTTGGTGGAAATCATGAAGTGCTTCCACCAGATCACCTACGGCGGATTGGATCTTCCCGAGAAGGGCCGGATCGTGAAGATCATGGCGGACGACGCATCCGAAGTCCGCTTCGGCCAACCACTGTTCCACATCAAACCGATCAAGTAGGCCGGGCTCGCACGCCGTCACGTATCGTCGAATCTCACGCCGATGCGGTAACGGTCAGCCCGCCTCTTGCACGAGATGACGTGCGCGTGGATGGTTTCAATGCCGTTGGGTGCGTTGGCCGGCGGGTGAAGCCTTACCGCCTGAGTGATGGGAAGCTCGCTCGTGCTGAGCACACACGCGCCGCTTGCACACACGTCGTGCAACGTCACGTTGATGGTCCGCTCTCGACTGCCTTCCATGACATCGACTTGGCACACTGATTGGGACACCAGGAAACGGGGGAGCCTGCGCCGCTCCGGGCCTTTGTAGTCGCCCCCGATCTCCCCCCTTCCGATCGCCTCCCAAAGCCGCAGTGTCTGCTCATGGTGGCTGAGGTGCTTGCTCTCGATCATGGCTGGGGACTCCAGGATTCTTCGAGCTGTGCACACACCAGACTCAATATGTCGGAGAGCAGCTCGGTGCGCACGACCGTGGCACCACCAAGTTCGGCGCTTTGACCGTCGCGCCGGCGGATGGTGGGTATGATCCAGGACCCCACCTTGGGCACGTCCTTCGTCTCCGTGATGAAGGCGACGCCGTCGGTGGAGGAATCAATCAGCCAACCGCTCGCCCCATCCGATGACGCCGGAATCACAAAGTCAATGAAGTCGCTCGCCGGCGCTCTGGGTGACCGACGCCGCTCGGAACGAGTCCCGTCGGGCACGGTGTCGGTATCGGGCGAGGCCTTCCGATCGTACAGGCCGCTTTCATCGGGGATCAGATCATCGGGAATGGTCGGGTCGTCCTCCTCCGACCAGCACAACCCGTCGAGGTTACCCTCGTCGGCCATGTCAACGAAAATACCGTTGGCCGCAGCCAGGCTGATGCGCTGCTCGGGTTCGGGCTGCATCCCGTAGGACGTGGACCACCTGCGATAGATCTCACGGCCTATCTCCTCGTTGCTGAGGGAGTCGACGGGCCACCCCAACCGACGCAGATTCTGCCGAAGCCAGTCCATACCAGTCTGGTCGACGCTTTTGGCTTTGAGGTCAAGCTCTCAACCGGCGGTCTGCACATCGAGCAACGGTGATCGGACCATCGCCCGTGCATAGCGCAAGTAGACTATTCGGTGGGGCCGATACGAGCCTGCGTCGACGCCGATCAGCCGATAATCAGGTCCGCCAAGCGCCGCTTGGGAACGTGATGAACATCATCCGCGTCACGCCAATACTCGATGCTCCCTTGGGCATCGACCGTGTCGAGGACGACCGTCTCCGCCGGTTTGCCGAGCGCCATGACCAGAAGGATCTCATACCGATCGGCGATCCCGAGTGCTTCGCGGAGCTTCTCACGCTGGACTGACGCGATCAGGCAACCACCGAGCCCAAGCTCCGCCGCCCCAAGTAAAATGCTCTGCGCCGCAATGCCGTGGTCACAGCGAATCGATTCGCTGATCTGCCTGTCCGCCAGAATGATGATGTACGCCGCCGGGCGTTCGCCCTCCGCCGGACCGGGCCAATCGGTCAGGTACCCGGCCCAGGCAATGAGAGGAAAGATGACCGCGTTCCTTTCCGGTTCACAGGAAAGGATGAACCTCAACGGCTGAAGATTGCTCGCCGACGGTGAAAGCCGCGCCAACTCGATCAAGCTTTCCAGCGTCGCCCGGTCGATCGACTCAGCCTGATGGAATCTTCTGTAGCTGCGGTTGCGTAGAATCAGGTCCTTCAGCATGATCGTCTCTCCGTGTTTGCCGACCACTCTCACCACCGATTGGCCGGAGTACTGCGTGTAGCGCGGGGCCAATAAGATGCGACATTATACGCTCTGCTTGCGGCCAACGTACCACCAAGCAGGGCAAACACACCGATCACGGCCAAGCGGACATGCCAAGTGAGCAGGCGACGGCTATTTACAGGTTTGTTTGGCGGTTCCGTTGGTATGAAACCGTCAGAACCTTAGACTCGATAGGATGGGAGGGGGGGGTCCTTGCAGGATTCCCGGGCGAGCGATGTTTCCATGGACCCTGCGGTTGGCCGTCGCATTGATTCACGTCGCGCCGACCGCATCTGGAGCTGACGATGAACAGATCGGTTCGATCCACTTGCCCGTTTCGTATTGCCCTGATCGTCGGACTACTCGTAGCTTGCGGCGGAGTCGAGGCATGCGCAGCCCGCGTGAAACTGTCGCGCTTCGATCAGTCGGTCGCGGAGGTCAATGTCAAGGCGCGGCTGAATCGTATCGCCGCGCTCGTGGAGGATTCGAACGCGCCAAACCTGATCGGGCGCGAGCGATGGTTCGAGCTTCTTGAAGCCCACAGGCCCCGCATCGAGAGCGCACGCGCACACGCGAGTTTCGCCGAGGCGGTCAACGCGCTGATCGAAGAGGCCGGTGTATCGCATTTCCACTACTACACGGACAAGAACTGGTTCTATTGGCACTTGCTGTCCAACTTCGAATCGGGTGGACCCCAGACGCACGTCGCCCACATCGGCCTGTTCACCGAGCAGATTGACGGGTGCTGGTTCGTGCGTGGCGTGTTTGAAGATTCGCCGGCTGATGGTACGAAGATCCGCGTCGGCGACGAGTTGCTCACGGTGGACGGGCTTCCCTTTCACCCCATCGATTCATTCCGCGGCAAGGAGGGGCAATCGACAGGTGTAACCCTTCGCAGAGGGCCGGGCCTGATTTATGACATCAATATCACGCCCGTGAAGGAATCACTCCAAAGGGCCATGGAGAGGGCCAAGCTGCGAAGCATCCGCGTGATCGAGCACGAGGGGCGGCGATTTGCCTATCTTCATTCCTGGTCGCTCCTCGGTTCGGGTGATGAGTTCCGCCGATTGGTCAGGCTGCAGGATAGCGTCGAGGGTCTCTTGCTCGACTTCCGCGACGGGTTCGGTGGAACGTCGAACCAAGCCACCAGATTTCTCCTTGGCGCGCGCGATCGCGAAGGAGGCGGATCAACACGTGATCACTGGGTCAAACCCGTCGTCATCCTGACGGCGAGCGGCACACGCAGTGCAAAGGAGATTGTCGTCGATGCGGTGAAACGCGCCGGCCGTGCGCCGCTCGTCGGCACGAGCACACCGGGCAGCGTGGTCTCCGTCGGAGCGCTTCGGCGCGTCGGTCCGGACGCCTTGCTGATGCTCCCCGGACACCGGTTCGAGCTGGAGGGCAAGCCGACCGAGCCCGATTATCACGTCGAGCGCGACATCCGATACTGCGGCGGCGCCGATCCGCAACTCGATCGGGCCAAGGAAGTGCTCACCGATCTCGTTCGACAAGCCACCGTCTCGGAATGACACGAGATCCAGTTCCAGAATGCCGACTCCCCGCCAGCGAGCCGCGGGCTTCAGCCCGCGCGGACCCGAAACTGCGGGAAGACGCCAGCAAACCTGATGCGACGAATCGGCACTATCAAACTGCCCTTGGTATCAGTGCCGGGCGATGACACCCAGGAGCGTAAGGCCATCGCGCACGAAAAAGAGCGCAAACGCCGCGAGGGCAATGCCGAGAAACCGATTGACATACACGTACCCGCGACTCTTGAGATAGGATCGCGATCGCGCCACAAGCCACGCGACGAGAATCTTCGCGCCGATCAAACAAACGTACAACCCGACAAGGAAGAGCACCGCAGCAGGAATGCTCTCGTTCGCGGCCTTCAGCAAAGTCGGCGCTCCGATCACAAACCAGAAAAGGTAGGGGTGTGGGTTCAGCAGATTCACGATGAAACCCCTTCTCAGTGAGTGCGCCTCGGTCCCCTCGTCGATGATGCCGATCCCACGGACCCGAAAACTCTCCACGGCGAGATAGGTGAGGAAGACCGCCCCAAAAAGAGTAATACCGCCGAGAACCGGTTCGATCCGGGCCAGTTCGCCCATCAGGACAAGAGCCACGGCGATGATCGGCGCGTCGGTCAGGATCGGCGCTATGGCCACTTTCACTCCGTCCGCCATACCGAACCGTAGCGTCTGAGCGATCACCAACGTGGTCATCGGCCCCGGAGTGAACCCACCCGCCAGGCCGAATACACATCCCGATGCAAGGAATAGGATAATCTCACTCAACACTTGCCCACGTCAAACAGCTTGTCCGTGTCGTTCCCCAACGACCAGGCGCGTCACCTCCTGCCACACGCGTCTTACATCGTAAAGTCCCATCAACCCCTCTGCAATCTTCGCTATGGCGCTTTCAGGGCAAGTGTAGCGTCACATGGCGGTTGTTATCCGGGCGAAACACGCAACCGGACGCTACAGATGGATAGAGCTTGCTCTAAGCCCGTCACAGGCGTCGGGTTCCCGAGAGGCGAGGCGCAAGCTTTGCCGGTTTTCACTCGCAACCGCGTGAGCGGATCAGCCGATAAACACGATACGACAACTTGCGAAACGGGTGTGCATGCTTTCAGGAGGCTCGGGTATGAGGGTCGAACCGACGGAGAACAGTCTGCATCGTGTGGATCACGCTGCCACGCAGCTCGCTCATCATGATCTCAAAACGGCGAGGCATGCGGAGAGGACGACCAGACCTGCTCCACAAAGCCCCGGCGGTGGAGCGACAGATCCTACGGAACCGCCGGCTCCGGAGTCCATGGGCGAGCAGAAGACGCGCGGCGTTATCCGCCTTCTGCAGGAGGGCCATTTCAAAGGCGTCGCGGACGTTCGCCTGCGGATCAACTTCTTCGACGAGCTTTCCGGCCGAGCGGCTCAGGCGGCTTTGCCCGTTCTTCGAGACGGGGCGAACGAGCTTGTCGAGACCATCAAAACCGGCGTCGATGAACTGATTGCTACGCTCGAGTTGGACGAGGAGCAGCAGGAGGCGATTGGTGGGTTGGCTGAGGAGTTCGAGGCAGCCGTCCGGGCCGCCGCCGATGAACTCGCTGCCCAAGGCCCGGGCGATCCTGATGCACTGGCTGCGGCGTTCCGATCCGTGTTCGATGCGTTCGTGGAGCAAATGGGCAGCCTGCTCGCACCTCCACCGGTCAATCCCGAGCCCGATGAGGAGCCCATTCCCAACGGCGAACTCGTGCCCGACGGTGCAGCCCCTCTCGTGGAAGCACTGTCCGTGGACGGTGGGCCTGCCCCTGACGGCGTGGCTCCACTTGACGTGGCGCCTCCGGCGGATGTCGCGCCCACTCCCGGCGCCGAACCGGTCCCTTTCGAGCAAGCCCTGGCGGCGCTCAGAGCGCAGTTTGATGAAGCACTCTCGCTCCTTCTGACTTCGATAAACTCGGTCACACAGCTACCCGATCCGTCGCCGCCCCACGGAAACGGCGCGGCGTATGACAAGTTCCTTGCGATGTACAACGAGCTGCGCGGTTTGACCCCCGAGGTCGACGAGAAAGTGTAGTCCATTCTCCGGATTCGTATAGCGGGCGGCGGGATCACGCTTACGCAATGCGGTTTTGATCACTCCTCTCCAGGAACGCCTGGATGTTCTCGATCGTTACCCGTGCGCGACGGAGAAGGGCTTCGCTCGTCTTGAAGGCTATGTGCGGCGTGAGCAGGCTGTTCGGGCACTTCAACAGGGGATCATCCTCCTGGATGGGCTCCTGATCAAACACGTCGATCGCAGCCCGCAACCGACCCCCGGTCAGCGCGCGGACCAGCGCCGCCTTGTTCACGACCCGCCCCCGTGCCGTATTGATCAGACAAGCGCCCTGCTTCATCAAACCAAGCTCATGTTCTCCGACAAGACCCTCGGTCTGGTCGGTGAGCGGAACGTGAATGGAGACGATGTCGCTCTCCGTGAAGACGTTCTCTTTGGAAACGTACGTACCGCCCAGGTCCACAAACTGCTCGCGCTCGGTCCGCGACCAGCCGATTAGCCTGCATTTGAAGGCCTTGAACAGTTCCGCGACCCGAAGCCCGATCGCACCCGTGCCGATGATGCCGACAACTTTCCCAGCCAGCTCCGTCCCCCGCCCCACCGTGTGCCAATCGCCGGACCGCATGGCGCGATCACGATATGGAATGTCTCTCAGCAGGCAAATGGTCAGCCCAAGCGTCAGCTCAGCCACGGAGTCCGTTGAGTAGAAGGGCACGTTGTAGACTGCGATACCGCGACGCCGACACGCATCCAGGTCCACACAGTCATACCCCGTGAATGCCACAGCCACCATGCGAGCGTTGGGGAACCGATCGAACATGGATTCATCCACGATCGTTCTTACGGTGACGATAGCGCAAACGCTATCGGGCGAATCCACGCGCCGCCAGTCCTCCCAGGTAGCGGTCCATGACAGACCGGCCTGGTCGATCAACTCCTGAACGATGTCTCGCTCGACACCGAGGTCCTGAAGAAACAACACCTGTTGCATGGCAATCCTTGCCTCGATTCATCACCGCGGCGGGTCTCGAAAACGGGGTCGACCGGTGACTTACAACCCGGTGGTATCGGGGCGGCCCGCCCATCGTCGACCGTCTTCTCCTCACGCAAGACTATCGTTTTGGGCAATCCTCGCAACCTGATGAAGTGGCGGCCCGCGGCGGACTTCATCCGCCAGATGCGTTCCCCGCGGTGTTGCAGGTCCGGTCGGGGCAACTTCCCCCGGTGTTGCGTCGGCGCAACCAGGATTCTTGTCGAATCCAAGGCATTGCCCGGCGGCCCGCTGTCATCGGGCTGTCATGGGTGTTACGTGATTCAACCAGGGATTGCAGTCGCACTGGCATATCCTGCTCTCCTGGTAGGTCGCCGGTTGCACGCCGTGTTTAGGCAGAGGACTAATCATGCTATGGAAAGGTAGCTTGCCGCCCCAGGCGCACAGCCCCGCTTCCCCGGCTGTCGCTTGGAGGCGTTTGTTGCGAGCAGTGACGTCATGGGGTCAACGCGCGGTCCGGGTAAGAGGGGTTGGTTTGATTACTGGTAGGAAGCGATTGACGAACGATTACGAGGTATACAAATGTCCCCGGTGCCTTTCACCCCGGACGACCGGGTGCGACGATCTGGGTCTTCGTGGATACCGCAAGTGCATCATTTGCGGGAACTGCTGGCGGGCCAGGGAAGGGGAAGGCGTTGAACGATCGAAGGAAGAGGATCGTACGAAGGGCGACAGTGTAGACAAACCGAACGCACGCTGACGACCGCCCTGGTCTTGAGCCGTGCCCATGAGGCGCGACGTCCGGCGCGCTCTGGAGCGGTTCTGGTGGTGACGTAGCGAGCCGCGGACTGCCGCAAGGCGGCTTTGCCGCGCCCGCGCGGGTATCCCGTGCTACAGTCACTCTCCAGCCTGAAACCGCTACACGAACGCCGAAACTGTTCTAGAGCGTTTCCCGTTCCTGTATTCCGAGCCGCGGGCTGCCGCAAGGCGGCTTTGCCGCGCCCGCGCGGATTCACGTAGGCTGGAAGGTATTCGGCTGGCCAAAAACCGGAACACAATACCGAGTTTCGCTCTAGAGCGGTTAACGGTCATGCGTATCGCGCGACCCCCCTCTTTCCCCCCTTGGTAAGGGGGGAAGAAAGCGGAACAACCCTTGCTAAAACGGTACTAGTGCTTTGTCACAGCTTAATGTTCGGGTACACGGACTTCAGTTTGC
>CBDUZO010000094.1:0-16178 GCA_965371725.1 uncultured Phycisphaerales bacterium | reverse complement strand
AGAATCGGACTTCCGGCCTAAGTTGCATCACTTATTTGGTCGCGGGTCCTTAGGCTAGCCCTTCTACTCTAATTAATGGGTAGAACCGCTCGTCATTAGCGCGAAGAATGAGAAAAATCGAAAACCTGAGAGGCTACCCCGATCCATGTGATCACTCCGATTCGATGCCGCAAGAACAGCCCGATCAGGGGCACAAAGACCACGTAGAGCCCGGTGATGAATCCCGCCTTCCCGGCCGTCGTATGGACGAGCCCGTACTGCTGCAGGCTGACGCCGGCGAACATGACCAACCCGAGCAGCAACCCTCCGAAGAGGCGAAGTCGACCGGAGGCCGGGTGAGCATCGGCGACGTTAGAGCCGCCGCGGCGGCGCAGGAGAATCCGGGGCAACAACACGAGCGTGCCGACGGCCATACGGGCGCCCGTGTAGGTCATCGGCTCGACGTGGTTCATGCCGATGCGCTGGGCCGTGAACCCCGATCCCCAGATCACGGCCGCTAGAAGCAAGAGCAGATCGGCTTTCAGTGTCGTGAACTTCACAGGCGGCACTATAGCACGCGGTTCGCAGCGGCCAAGTCAGCCGGCACGCACGCCGTCAACTGGGCGATCCGTGTTCTGGCGACCGGCCGCGCGCGCGTGGCGATCGTCTATGGACCGTTAGAAAGGGCCGCCCCGAAGGACGGCCCGGTACTCTTTGCTTGAACGAAACACTCGCCGCTACGGGCAGTCAAGCGGCCCGAGGCCTGGATACACCTTGGACTGGAAGCCCTGGATGTTCGCCAGGATGTCGTCGATGTCGACCATCTGGTTCGGAACACCGTCTCCTAGCGCCGGGGCAATGTCGAACCAGGTCAGCGGGTCGTTGTTCGCCGACTGGAACGCTGCGATCCCAGCCAGAATGTCGTCAATGTTGACCTCCCCATTCGGCGGCTGGCAACTGTGATATAGGCACGTCGAGACGACGTCGCCCCAAACCGTCGGCGTGTGCAGCGAGATCGCAGCCGAGTAGTTGGCTTCCTCCGTGATCTCCTGCCCCTCAGCGATCGCTTGCACCAGGTAGGTTTGGTTCGGCGCGATCTCGCAACCCGTGACGTTGACAAGGTCCGGCCAGTCGCCGGTGAAGTCGGTGTCGGCGTAGACGGGAGCCTCGACCACGTCCGCGACGGTGAACCCTGACGCCTCGTACGGCGCGCCGACCCACCACGGGCCTGCACCGCCACCCTGGAGGCTTATTCTCCGCGCGGTGTGCTCGACTTGCTCGGGATTCCGCGAGATCGAGATGTATCGATGCTTCGGTGCGTAGCATGTTCCAAGGACACACTTTGCCTCATTCGCACACTCCTCGTCCGCCGTGCAATCCGTGATGCCGAGACTGTTCTCTGGAAGCGGCGGGGGAAGGCGAACGGAAACACCGCAACTCCCGTAGTCGATGTCCGATGGTGGAACCAGTCCGCGAATGTAAGCCGATGACTCAGCCTCAGCGGGCAGGATCTGAAAATCAGCTGACTCACAAACGTCCACAGCGGTCAGTTCGATATAGGCAATCCTGACCCACTCAGGTTCAACGCCAACGTCACCACCAAGCTGGCAACAACCAAGCTCGTCAACTGTCGAGCCCGTGTCCGTGCCGCTCTCAAATAGGTCGCAGAAGTCACCGTGTGTGATAACGCCGGCAACCACGCAGCCCTCCGGATAATCCAGGTCAGCGTACGCGCAGACGATGCCCGTGTTCGTGCTGCCGGAGTCTGTGGCCCAGAGTTCCACATAGAATGTAGCGCCCAAGCCAACTTCGGTGATGCCTTCTGGTAGCGAGGTCACCTGATCCACCGTACTCGGGTCGCTCAGGACCACGCATGCGTATTCGAAATCGACTTCCTGTGCGCCTAGCGGCACCACTGGAAGCAGGAGCGAAAGGGCCAGAGTCCACAGGGGTGAGACTGCTTGAAGATGGTTGCTTCTCATCGTGAAACCTCCGTAAACGGTGTATTGCCGAAGCAGCGCTGTGCCTGCAAGACCAAAGCAGCGGTGGCAGGCGCGAGGGCTGCAAGACGCCGCCGCGCCCGCCTGCCACGTTCTCTGCAATCACTTGGAGTCGTCGCCGTTGATGACGCGCCCTTCACCCAGCGTCCTCGGGTGTTTGCCATTCACGAACTGGCTGGGAAGGATGCTGATCTGATCCGTCGATACAAGCCCCTGTCCTCGTCTCGACACGGCTTCGTTCTGGCTTGGACGGATCGTGACGTTCAGCCCGGCAACGTTCACGAGGGCTCGCAACTCCACGACCGAGACCGTGGTCCAAGCATTCACGCCGTGTCCCGGCTCCATTGTGGCGCCGCCCACCCGACGCACGATACCTTTGTCAATGTCGAAGTCCTGCTCTACAAACAGTGCAAATGTCGCCGTGGGATTGACGGAGAGGATCTCGAACTTCGACGTATCGAAGTAGAGATCGGTGAAGACCGCCGTCAAGCCCTGGCTCGCCGTGCTGGTGTCCATGACGCGGACCTCGGCCGAGACACGATCACCTGCGTGAATGACGATGCGGCCTGCCTCACCCGGGCGCGTCAATGTACCGCGCTGGTGCGGGTCCAACCTCAATCGAAGCATCAACTCTACGTTACCGTCCGACCCATCAGCGTCTCTTTTGGAGGCTCCCCTCTCCGGCGCTGTGCCTCTCGTGGAGAGCGGGCAGACGATCGGTGGATTACATTGGCGACACGGTGGGTAATCCGCGATCGGGTCGATCTGATCGCATGTCTTGCCCCACGACCCGGCAAACCAGGCCAGGTCGCCTCCGCTTACACATCCGTTGCAGTCGAAGTCCTTGTCGCTGCAGCCGTACTCGTCCCAGCACGGTTCGTCATCGCAGCATCCCCAGCACGGAGCAAACAGGCCAAGATCGCCTCCTGCGATGTTGCAGTTGTCGTCCAGGTCATAAATGCACGAGCAGACAATCTCGACCGTGCAAGTCCCGTAGTCGATGAGCGATGTGGGGACCAACCCACGCCCGTGTGCGGAGGACTCCGTTGTCGCCGGCCCCAAGAGGAACTCCGCTGTGCCAGTATCAACAGCACTATACCCAACGTATCCAACCCTGGCCCACTCCGGCTCGACGCCAATGTCGGGCTCGAGTTGACTCCCACCCAACTCGTCGACTATCGAGCCATCACAAACACCGTCATGGAATAGACTGAACAGCGGCGTGTGCCCTGGGGCGCAGTCGCTCACAAGGTCCTCGGGATAGTCCATGTCAGTGTAGGCGCTGACAAGCCCGGTGTTCGTCGTCCCGGAATCTGTGGCCCAGAATTCGACATAGAACGTCTCACCCACGGGCACGATAGATAGGCCAGAAGGCATTTCCGTCGTCTGGTCCACCGTGCTGGGCTCGGCCACGATGACGCACCGATAGTCGAAATCGTAGGGTATTTGGAACACACACACATTCAGCAGGACGACTACATCATCGCTACCTGGATTCACAACAGCCAGATCTAGGTCGCCATCGGCGTCCATATCTCCCATCGCTATGCCATATGGGTAGTCGCCTACAGGATACAACCATGGCGGCGCGAACGTTCCATCGCCTTGATTCAGGAATACACTCACATTGCCGGTTTCGCGGATCGTGACGGCCGCGTCCAGATGACCATCACCATTCAGGTCACCGAGCGCGACCTCGGAAGCAGTGTTGTCCACGTTGTACGGTGCCTCTGGTGTGAATTCCGCGTCGCCGTTGTTCAATAGCACCCACATCTCGTCGTACGTGAGTGCCACGATGTCCAAGTCGCCATCGGCGTCGACGTCACCCAACGCAACGTCGAGTGCCCAGCCGATCGAGTGAATCGCCAATTGTGTAAACACGCCGTTACCATCGTTCAGGTGAACCCGCACGTCACCGCTGAAGCAATTCGACACAACCGCATCCAGGTCTCCATCGTCATCGAGGTCACCAAGGGCGATATAACTGACACCGCTGCCTGTGCTGTAAGACACCTGGGGCAGAAATGTCCCGTTCCCGTTGTTCAGCAAAACTGAAATGCTACCGCCGTAGTGATTGACCACAACGATGTCGAGGTCATCGTCCCCATTAAGATCACCGAGCTTGACCCTCACTGGAGAGTTGCCAACTGCGTATGTGACGCAGTCCTCAAACGTCCCGTTCCCGTTGTTGAACAAGATGCAAATGTCGTCCATCGACCAATTGGCAACAACCAAGTCCAGATCGCCATCACCGTCCAGGTCTCCGAGTGCGACACCTCTCGGATCACCGGATGGATATCTGGTGTCCTCGGAAAAAGTACCGTCCCCATAGTTCAACAATACTGACACATCGTTCGATTCTGTATTGCCCGCCACCATGTCCAGATCGCCGTCACCATCCAAGTCACCCGTCGCCAACATCGACGGGTTGTCTCCGATGTCGTATGCTTCCCCCGGCGTAGCGAACAGCGGGTGGGTGCACTCGGCGCGGGCAGCCGGCAAGCTTCCCGCAGCCAAGGCGAAACTCAACACAATCACCGATAGTCGTACAAGAGTCCTCATAACATTCTCCTTTTAGGAACCCGGGGGCCGAGATCCCACGAAGTGCGCGAGACCCACGGCCAACTCGATCGGCCACGTTTGTGCCTGCCTCAGTCGATCACAGCGGTTTCATGGACATCCCGTCGTCTTGCGAACCGCACCAGTCGCCCCAGCATCGGTTGCCGCCGTCTCACGGGCAGGCGGAGCCTGAACCACTCAGTGCGCCGCCATGAAGACGTGCGACAACCAGGGCAGCGGAGCGCAAGAAGTCAGCGAAGTTTCTTCACGTACCAGAGGAGGAACGGAACCGCGGCCGGTTGTCGCGGTATGAAGAAGAGAGCGACCCGAGTCGGATCGACGCGCGGACCTGATGGATGGGCTTACTGTCGGCACCAGTCGCTTGAGTTTCTACTGGACGTTCTGTTGGCATGATCGTCCCGTTTCGGTACAATGGCAGACGCAGATCCCCCTTATCGAGAGTAATGGCCTTGATTGAGCAGCCAACATCCAACCCGATCACGCAGCTTCTGGCCGCCGCAGGCGAGGGCGATGAGGCTGCGCAGAGGCAGTTGTGGGCGGTCATCTACGACGAGCTTCGCAAGCTGGCCCAAAGCCAGATGGCGGCTGAGGCGGCCGGTCACACACTCCAGCCGACCGCCCTAGTCCATGAGGCGTTCTTCCGCCTGTTCGGCGACGCGGAGGCCGAGTGGTCCAGCCGGAAACATTTCTTCGGGGCGGCCGCAAAAGCGATGCGCCAAATCCGCATAGATGACGCACGTAGAAGAAACCGCCTCAAGCGCGGTGGCGGAGAACGGCCCGGCGTCCTGGCGGACGAGCCCCCGGTGTTCGACCAGGATCCGACCGAGGTTCTTGCCGTTCACGACGCCCTGGATCGGCTGGAGGGGGAGGATTCGCGTAAGGCCGAGGTCGTTATGCTCAGGTACTTCGCCGGGCTGACGGAGGAGGAGGCGGCAAGTGCGCTGGGAGTGTCGCGCAGGACGGTTCAGATCGAGTGGCGTCTCGCAAGGGCCTGGCTGCATCGCGAACTCTCGAAGGGTGACACAGGGTTCGTTCAAGAGTAACTGATGACCACCGCTCACTGGCAACGCGTGCAGGAGCTGTTCGAGAAGGCGTCGGAGCAGCCACCCGAAGAGCGCGCGTCCTTCGTGTCCGAAGCATGTGGCGGTGACGCCGAGCTTCGCAGCGAGGTCGTGTCGCTCCTGGAGCATGATGAGCATGCCCCAGCGGGTTTCATGCGGCCACCCGAACCTGCGCCCTCGGCGCCACAAGCGGGTGCAATCGACGGTCCTGATCCCCTCGTCGGGAATCGAATCGGAAGGTACAGCATCAAGAGTGTCATTGCCGGCGGCGGGATGGGCACGGTCTACGAAGCCGAACAGGACAACCCGAAGCGGGTTGTCGCGCTTAAAGTGATGAGAGTTGGGATCGCGTCACGCTCTGTGCTTCGGCATTTCGAGCGGGAATCGCAGATCCTCGCCCGGCTGCGGCATCCCAATATCGCCCAGGTTTACGAGGCCGGTACGCACAAGGAGACATCGGCCGGACGTCGCGCGGTGCCCTACTTCGCGATGGAGTACGTCCCAGGCGCCCGTACGATCACGGAGTACTGCAACGAGCAGACACTGAGCACGCGGAAGCGTCTGGAGTTGTTCGCTCATGCATGTGACGCCGTATATCACGGCCATCAGAAGGGGATCATCCATCGCGATCTCAAGCCCGGCAACATGCTTGTCGACTCGACCGGTCGTGTGAAGATCATCGACTTCGGCGTGGCCCGCTCGACCGACTCCGACGTCGCAGTCACAACCATGCGAACGGATGTCGGTCAACTGGTTGGCACATTGCAGTACATGAGCCCGGAGCAGTGCAACGCAGACCCCCGCGACTTGGACGTCCGTAGCGACGTGTATTCCCTGGGCGTTGTGCTCTACGAACTCCTGACCGGCGAGTCTCCGTACCAAACATCAAGCTCGAACATCTACCAGGCAACGCGTGCTGTTCGCGAGGAAACTCCCAAGCGCCCATCGACGATCGATGCGAAGCTCCGAGGCGACGTCGAGACAATCGTGCTTAAGGCTCTTGAGAAGGAGCGTGGACAACGCTATCAGTCGGTTAGCGAACTTGCCGCCGATATTCGTCATTACCTCGACGACGAGCCGATCCTTGCCCGCCGGCCAAGCACGATCTATCAGTTTCGCAAGTTCGCCAGACGTAACAAGGCCTTTGTTGCCGCGATTGCTGGCCTCTTCGTTGCCCTTGTCGCAGGGATCGCGAGTACAAGTACGTTGTTGGTAAGAGCGACTGACGCGGAGAGCGATGCCCGCCAGAGTGCCCAAGAGCTGGCACACAAAGTCTACGGGCAGCAAATGGCGCTTGCACAAGCCGCGATCGCTGACCGGCGCATCTCAGAGGCTCAGCGGCTTCTCGACAATACGACCGAAGATCTGCGCGAGTGGGAATGGCAGTATTTCAATAACCGCGTCGATCAGAGCATCGGTACACTCGTGAGTGAGCAAGAGCGCATCGTTGACCTCGCGGTACATCCTTCCGAGAGCCTCTGCGCTGTCACGTCTGGCAAGCCCAGGACCGTTCGACTGTACGACATGAGCGGTGAGCGTTTGCCACGGCAGCTTCCGGAGCATGTGCCAAGACAGACAGCCGTGGCATTCAACAACGACGGCACGCTGCTCGCCGTTGCCCACTCACTGAGAACAGACGGAAAGGCCAGGGGGGGCGCTATCCGCCTTTGGAGTGCAGCTCCATCGACTGGCAACAAGCTCGTGGCGGAATGGGATGCTCACGAGGTACCTGTGTCAGCGATCGCGTTCCATCCGACAAGGCAGATCCTCGCGAGTGTCGGAGTAGATGACTTTGTAATCAAGTTGTGGGATCTGCAGAATCTCGAGGGATACCCCAACGGCAAAGCCCACCGAATCGCCGAGAGTGACGCGACCCTCGCGGGCCATGAATGGGAAGTCATGTGTCTTGCATTCAGCCCCGGCGGTCTTTACTTGGCGTCGGGATCGCGCGACGACACGGTGCGGCTGTGGGATGTCGAGGCGGCGCTCGAGAGGGGAGGCGAGGTAAAGGTAGTTGTGCTCCGCAGACATACCGACGACGTGTACACGGTCGCCTTCAGCCCTGACGGGCGGCGCCTCGCCTCAGGCTCGATTGACAAGACGATTCGCCTTTGGGACGTCGAGGCAAGTGTCAGGCAGGCTGCCATCGCCCGTGTTGACAAGAAGAGAGGCAAGCCCATCGGCGTTTCGCTCGACGTCTTGTATGGGCATGAAGAGGGTGTACGCACCGTTGCTTTCGACCCAACCGGAGCCAGGCTTATTTCAGGGGCGTGCGATAAAACACTCCGTGTCTGGGAAGTACGTGATCAGGCGGTTGTTTCCGACCTGCACCGACAACGGGACTGGGAAGTAACGCGCAGGCGCGAGCTCAAAGTGCTTCACGGTCACAACGACGAGGTGTCCCGTATCGCCGTTCTTGCAGACGGACGGGTGCTCTCGGCGTCCGAAGATGGAACCGTCAAACTCTGGGATCTGGATATCCGACAGGTCCCGCAGCTACTCGGGCACACGACCAGTGTGCGTGCCGTGGCCTTTAGCCCTGACGGTACGTTCGTTGTGTCCGCTGCAAATGCTAACGACAGTAGTTTCATCGTGTGGGATCCTGATCTTGGCATACCGCTCGCCAGGCGGTGCCTCCAGTACGGCGAGTACCTAACCGATCTCGCCTGCTGGATGAGAGATGATCGTACACTGCTCGCCTCGGCGAGTGGTTTCCCTGATGGTGAGGCTACTGGCCGCGTCATCATCTGGGATATGAGTAACCCCGCCCAGCCGGAGCGTGTTCGGGAACTCTCTACGGATGGCAGTGGGGGAATGTTCAGCGCGGTTGCCGTGAGCCCCAACGGGCAGCGCCTGGCCGCGGGCGATCTTGATGGGACAATTTGCGTGTGGGATATTGGCGATCTCGCGAATGCAAGGATGATCGCAGCACTCAGAGGCCACGAAGATCAGATCAATGAAGTCCTTTTTGTGGATACCCCTGGCGATTGGCTTATGTCTGCAAGTGGAGCGGAAGATCGGCAAGAAGGAGATGACAGCATCCGTATCTGGGACGTAAGAGCCGGCCGCGAGATCGCGCGATTCGGAGGTCACACTGATGCCGTCAACGCCTTGGCCCTCAGCCCCGATGGAGACTACGTTGCCTCAGCTTCGTCGGATGAGACGGTGCGGCTCTGGTCGGTTTCGGAAGAGGATAGCGGGCTGCGTTTGGCACCGTTAGGCGTGCTGACAGGACACACCGGGGCTGTTCACGCCGTGGCTTTCCACCCTGTGGAGTCTCGACTTACGTCCGGATCGGACGATCGCACGATCAAGATCTGGGATTTTGAGACGCAGGCCGAAGTCGCGACGCTGCGTGGACACGAAGGCGGGGTCGCGGACCTCGCGTTCGATCCAACGGGGCAACGGCTGGCCTCAACTTCGGGTGGCCGCCAAGGGGCAGACAACGCTGCCCGGCTGTGGGACGCGAAGCAACTGTCCCCTGAGCTTCATCATGAGCGGGGCGTCGCCATGCGTGCCTACGACGAGGTCCGGCAGGTGTTCCAAACAGCCGTCCCCTCGCTGGACGAGGCCCGCCGACGGATTGACAACGACCGGAGCATACCTGTGGAAGTCCGCGACGCAGCGCTTCAGCGGTTTGATCAGTTTCTACCGCACCCCCAGGCCTTCGACACGCGAGCTTGGCATAGCGCTACAGAACCGAACTTGCCTGACACGGAGTATCTTCAGGCGCTCGAATGGGCCCAGGCCGCAACGAAGAAAGCACCGGAGAATGGGCAGTTCCTCACTACGCTTGGGATCGCGCAGTATCGCCTCAAACGGTATGACCAAGCCCTCGGAACACTCAAGGATGCCAGCAAGTTGCACAGCGATCGCCTCGTGGCCATATGGGCGACCATGGCGATGGCCAATCATAGACTCGGCAACGCCGAGGAATCGACGGCGGCGCTTAATCGGATGGAGGGACTGATGCGGGACGCGAGCGTATCCTTCGACTCTGCCATCCGCTGTCTTGCCGACGAGGCACGATCGTTGCTCGGGGGCGAGACGCCCCCCTGAGGGCGACGCTTACTCAGTTCACCTGGCCCAGGATTCTCACTATTGCCTGGTGCCCACAACAGTTCTCTCGTCCGATAGACGCCGTGCTGCGTCTGAACCAGATCGGTGATCTCCCGGTGGTACTTCTCGAACGCGGTGACGGAGATGCGTTCAAGGAAGCCGCCCACCAGTGGTCGCGCCTTTGATACCTTCGCTCGTTTCTTCGCCATCCTTGTATCGCTCGACGAGGATTATCTCGATGCTACTCGCACAGCGCCTTTATCAAGGCCTCCCTCGAATCAGAGTAGAACTGCACATCAATCTTGGTCGCCATGTCATCGGGAAGTTCGAACAACTGCCGCCGGGAAGACACGGGCATCAACAGCACGGTCGCCCCCTTGTCGATTGCGAGTTCGGCCACGCCTACGGCGTTGTAGACCTGCTCGATGGTGCCGCCGAGGTTGAGACCGCCCACGGCGATCAGCCCACCCTTCATGCTCTTTTCGAGAAGCGAACTGCACAGAGCCAGCAGGGCGGGTAGACCCACTGCTGTGCCGGAGCGTGAGGTATCGAAGGCGCGAAGCTGCACCGTGAACTCGTGCGCCCTTGGGTCGCGGTCGCCGACAAGCTCCTTGGCACGGGCGTAGAGGTTCTGCACGCCGAAGTCCATGCTCTCCTTGAACGGCTTGGGCGTGGGCTGGTTGAGAATCTTCATGCCCGAACCCGGCCCCTCGGTAATATCAATGCGAAAGAGACCGGGGTTCTCGTCCTGACCGCCCGGACTGATCGCCCACACCTGCCCCGGAGGCAGCGGGTCGGTGCCGATGCTGTCCTCGCTCTGGAGTTCCGGCGTCACCACGAACTTTTCCACACCATCGTGGCCGATCTGATAACTGAAATGCGTGTTGCGGAACTCGGCTGAGCCGATTCGCTTCTGCTGCTCCTTCACGCGGCGGCGGCACTCCAGCGACAGCCGCACCGCCCACTCCAAATCCTCGTCGGCCACGGGGGTCTCCGGGTTGGGATAGAGCAGTTTTAGCAGCCCGCTGATCGTCTTCTGCACGCCCGTCGTGTCCCGACCGCTCAAGGCTCCGCCGAAGAACACGCGGTCTTGAAGCACGGAGACCCGGCTCTGGTTCCGCAGCCGATTCCAACACTCGGCGAGGAAGTCGCTGACCAAGCCGAAGTGATCGGTGAACAGTTCCTTCTTCACTTTCGGGATGTCCCAGCCCGGCAGGTAAGCATGAATGCGATCCATCAGGGCGGTGCGATCCCGCATCTCAGGCGGCAGCGGGCCGAACAGGTGGCCGATCCGCTGCTGGTGGGCGACATCCACCTCGAAGTTGCCCACCATAACGATCCCGCCGTCCGCGCGGATGCTCTCCTTGCCCCGGCTGAACTCACCCGACTCCATGTACCCCTGCATGATGTTGACGCCATCCTTCTGGTCGAAGGACACGCCCGCGATCTCGTCGAAGCAGACGACATCGTACTGGCACACCAGCCCGCGCTGCCCGTTGGCGTTGTTCACGAACATCTGGGCGACGGTCGCCTTCCCGCCGGACACGAGATGCGAATACGGTGAAACCTGCTGGAAGAGATGGCTCTTGCCCGTACCGCGCGGCCCAAGCTCGACCATGTTGTAGTTGCGTTCGACGAACGGCACCATGCGCAGCATGACGATGTCCTGCGTGCGCTCTGACAGCGCATCCGGCTCCAGCCCGATGCTGCGGATCAGAAACTTCTTCCACTCCTCGGTCGTGAACATCTCCCGACCCTGCGCCAGTGAATTGAGAACTTCCCGCTTGGACAATTGGATGGGCCGGATGGCCTCGACGCCGAACGGCCTACCATTCTTCTCCTGCGCGATGGCCGCGTCGTAGACCAGCGTGACCTCGGCGTAGAACCCCCCGGTGAGCATCCGCTCATGCTCATGCACAAGCTCCGATGAGATGCGCGCGTCGTTCAACGACAGGCTCGGCAGTTCAGCAAGGTACGAGTCGGTCTTAGCGTCGAGTCGGCCCTTGATGAGGTCGATGATCTTCACCGATCCCTGCTCGCGCGACCGCGACTTGAATAGCTCCTCTTCCCCGGCCCGGACGGCACGATTCGAGAGCTGGCGCGAGACAATCTGCAACCCCTCCTCGATCTCCGTCGGGTCGATGCTCGCGCAGTAGCGACCGAGCAGGAACTCGCAGACATAGGTAGGAACGGGGTACTGCCCCTTGAACTGGCGCACCAAGTCCTTCCGAACGATGTACCCGTCGAAAGCCTTGGCCGACAACTTGTCGAGTGTGTCAAGCTCCATCGTCTATCCTCATCCGCCCACCATCGTGGACTGTTTCGCAATCGTTCTGCCGTCGGTCGTCATTAGCACCACCGCAGCCGCCGTGCCTTCGAGCGAGTCATCGCCAACAAGCAACGCCACCGAGCCGTCCTTGTCCACCGCCTTGGCTTCCGCGAGCGATGTCGAGGCATCGGCGGGCTTCGTGCGGATATCCGCCTTGAGTCCGGGCGTAGCGCCCTCAACCTGAACCCGGCACCGCAGCCCCACCCACTTGATGGACTCAATCGAAGCCTTCGGCCGCGCCGCCTTGCCCGCTCGCACGGTGAACTCCGGGATCAGGCACTCCTGAACACTCAGGCTCCCGTGCGCGTAGTCCAGCCCCGCCTTGAAGCAGGAGATGCCCGGTGCCATCGCAATGCGCACATCCGACGACCAGTGCCACATCATCGTCGGCACCTTCACCGACGACTTGCTCTTCAACACGGCGCAGCGACCCCAGCGTGCCTCCGCCAGATAGCTCGGCATCTCCGCCTTCGGCATCCCGCCGGGCAGCAGCAGCCAGCCGTGATCGGTCACGATCCGCACCTGCTCCCATCCTGCTTCCAGTAAGGCGCGAATCCGATCCGCCAGCGCACGCACCTCTTCGTCAATCCGCCATGCCAGCTTCCAGCCCTGCTTGTGGCCGTAGCCGTCGATGTTGCCCGCCTCCGTCCACGCCCGCTTGTTGACATCCCCGGTGTCGTCGCCGCGCAGCACATCGAAGCCGCGCTCACCGAGAAGCTGGCGGAACAGGTCGATGCTCAGCAGTTTCCCAGTCTCCTTGACCACCGGGCGAAAGTCCTCGCCGTCGCTGTCCGCGCCGAGCAGGTCGGCCACGGGCGACACGGCGGGCTTGGCCGTCGGCGTGACGGGCGGCAACGCAACCCATCGCCAATCGGCATCCACCTTCCAACCCTTGTCTTCCATAACAGCCTTGAGTTTCTGCGCCACATCGAACCGCAGACCGTCGGCGAAGAGAATGCAGCACCCGGTCTTGGAATCCGACAACCCTTTGGCGTGCTGCTCGACATCCTCGCACAGACGCGGCATGTCTTTGACCAATTCCTGAAACCGCTCCGCGCCGGCTTCGAGCCACGACTGGTACACAGCGGCTACCGCAGCCTGCACGGCCTTGGCATCATCAGATGCGCGATGAGAATGCTGCACACTCGCCAGCGCGTCGAGCATGGCCGCGTCTGCCTTCCAGCCCGAAGACACATACGCCTCGGCGAACGCCGCAACTGTGGCTCCGCCCATCGCGTCGTTGCACACCTCCGCCATAACGGCCAGATGCTCCAGCGCGATCGCCAGCGACGCCTCACCGAGTTCCGCCCACACCCAGTCGCGCCGCTTGCCATGGGATTCCTCCAGCTTGGTGATCGAGGCTGCCGCCTCGTTCGGCGCGAGCTTCGTCAGCTTCTCCAACGCCGCGCGCAGGTCGGTCTCCAGCCTGTCGTTGTCCTGCGGCCAGCAGGACTCATTGCGGAACAGGTCATTCGGTGGGTTGGCCGCGCGCAGGCGGTCGGGGATGTGGGGATACCGCTTGGGCGCTTCGGCGAAGCGATCCCATACGGTTTGCCAGTTGTTCTGCCGCGAGCCGAGAAGCTCAGCCCCGACGATCTCGCCGTCGGCCTGCGGGTCGAAGCCATACTCGCCCTTGCACACGCTGCGGAACGCTTCCCACTCTCCGGCACTGAGACCGTCGCGCGTGGCCTTCGGGTCGTTGAGCCACTTGAGCAGGCTTCGCACGGGGTCGGGTGCGGCCAGCTTGTTGAAATCCGACGCATCCAGTTTGCCCGTTAGCTCGGAGATGAGCGTGTCGGCCAGCATGGGCAGCGCCCGCTTCATCGCCTCCTGCGTCGCGGCATCGCGGGCGACATCGAGACCCAGCCCGCCCTTGTCCGTTTGAAGGAACGCCAGAATCGTCCAGTCCTTCGCGCTGTGTTGCGTCCAGAACACGCCGAGGTACTGCAAGGCAGCGAGCGGTTGCAGATGGGCTTCGCAGTCTTCGACCGCCCGAAGTTCCTGCCGACTGACGCCGGGCAGGTACAGGATTGGCGTCGTCTCTTCCGGCCAGTCCGCCTCCGGCAGCGTGCGACCGATCATGCACCGCAGCCAGATGGCCGGGCCTGTCTTGCCTGCCGTGTTGTAATCACCGAGCGTCAGGAAATGCGGCAGGGTTTCGCGCAGGCGGTCGGCCAGCGGTTCCCACTGGCGATCCTTGTCCGTCCACAGCACAACTGCCGGAGCAACCATGTCATTGCTGTTGTAGTCCGGAGCCTTCGCCAGCGACGCGAGAATGGCATCGAACACAGTCTTGACCGCATCGGTTGTGGTTGCTCTTGCTGTCACGCAACACCTACCTTCTCACGCGCAGCCTGCTTGAAGGCATTCGTGTAGTGCAGGTCGTTGAAGCGATCTGTGGTGAACTCCCGTCCGCCCGCGAAGTCCTTCGTTTTCCCGTCCCAACCCCAGAACCACGGGTACTGCTCGCGCGGACGCTTCGGCTCCTTGCCTCTATCCTTCTTCCACTTGATGCTGCTGGGCTTCTTGCGCAGGATGTTTGCCTCCATGAAAGGGCGGATGTTCATCCGCACTCCGTCGTTGAGGTCGGGGTTCCAGCCGATGGCCTGCTCTTCGATGGGCTTCCATCGCACGAAGATGTCGTAGGGCGGCTCGCCCTCGGCGATCAGCTTGAGCTTCTCTTGAAGCTGCTGTGCCGCCAGCAGCCTACCATCCGCGCCGGATTCGTTTTGCGCGACGGCCTGCTCCTGCCGCTTGATCCAGTCGCCCAGATAGGTGTAGATCAGGCGGTCGAGCAACTTGGCGTCGAGCCTGTGGTAGTTGACCAGCGCGCCGAAGCCGTCCTTCTTTCGCCCGTCCCAGATGTGCCACATGAAAGGGCGATTGTCGAAAACCTTGGAGTGTTGCTCGAAGAATCCGTCGCGCAGCCACTCGTCGATACTCTTGCTGCCGGAGCCGACCGATGCGAGCAGTTCCTCCTGTTTCGCTGGCGACCACTCGTCGTCGTACGCAGCCGCCAGCACGGCCCGCACACGGTCTGAGGCCTTCCGCTCACCGCGCACCGCTGGAATGCACACGATCCCGTCATCGTCTAGGAGTTTCTCGAAGCCATCGGAATCCTGATCGGGCCAGCTATACCCAAGCAACCGGATTGTCGCCACCTGCAATGGGCAGGTCGATGGTGTCACAGTTCCCTTGAACAACCATTGCGTCACATTCTCAGTGTAAGGCTCTGGCAGACCACACGGGTAGCTATCCTCGGCTTCTCTCTGCCAATACGCAAGGTCGAACGGAACCTTCGTCATCGTCGCATTCGTGACCTTCACAGCTTGGTCGATCTCCCGGACAGATTCATTAAACATGGCAGAACGACAGAAGGCCCAGATTGCCGGGAGATTCGCGGGATCGTTGGGGATCACTACCGCTGTATTCCCGTCGAACAAGTCGCCTGTGTATAAGGAAACAGGAAGGCTTCCCATAGAGCTTACCGCAACACCACGCTTGCCCCATGCGTCCCCCCCCCGTCGATCCGAATCGTGAAGAACCCGTCTCCTTATTGCGACTTCCTCTCGGAGATGACCCTCGGCCTTGTTGTAGAGGATCACCTTTTCCCTACCGCCATAATGCTGGGACTCGCTCACGGTCACCTGTTGAAAATGCCACAAATCAGCGCCTCGGTCTGTAATCTCCCAGAACTTCCTTTGGAAACGGGGCGAATCTCCATTCATGATGCCAACGACGCACTTGGCATATTCGTCCAACAATGTCGTATCGCAACGAGACGATAGGACGACTCGCGCATCTGGATTCCTGAGCTGTTCGGTTTGCGATAGCATGTGAACAGTTCGCGGCCTCTCGGCTCCCGACTTCGCTGATCTTGCGGACAACTCACTTTGCAGAACGGCAGCTTTCTCGGCAAGAGTGCGCGGCTGTGATGCGTCAAGACCTGCAAAACTGTGAGAGGCTTTGGGGCGCGATCGTGACAGCGAGATGAGCATAACATTGAAATCCCACATCGGTGTTTGGAACGCCTTCGCTCCGAGCCTAGCGACAATGTTCCACTCTTCTTGCTGTAGGAGACGCTTGCGCAGTTTTTTGTGGTTCTCCTCCAAAAAAGTTACTGGGAGGAGGCCGGATCGTAAGGTCTTGCGCCATCGTGCCTAAGGACAC
>CBDUZO010000093.1:0-16619 GCA_965371725.1 uncultured Phycisphaerales bacterium | reverse complement strand
GCCCACCAAGAACATCGCCGCCGATGGTGGGCCATGCCCACCCTACAATCCTCGATCAACCGTCCGTCCCCCATCCTTCGTGGAGCGAAGGGTGTGGCACCAAGCCCTCTATTGTGGAGAAGCGCTGGTGTTGACTCGGTTGCACAGCCTGGGTCTTGTGGTCCTTATTCTTCCGATGCTGTCTTGCCTCGGACCGGGCATTACCGACGGGTCCGGTGACTCCGCATCGGACGATGCCTGCGCGTCCGTCACCTGTGAGGGCAACAATGTCTGTGTGGACGGCGTCTGCGTTCCGGATGACAGCGCGCCGGAATGTACCCTCGACACGGACTGTGCCGAAAACTGGGTTTGCGATTCCGGTGCGTGCGTGCCCGACGCGTCTCAGGATACGTGCGCTTCCGTGGTCTGCGAGGAAGGTGAGCAATGTGTTGACGGTCTCTGTGTCGAGGCGGACAGTGATCTCGAGGCGGTCAACCCAGGTGTCGACTTCAGCAACCTCGGCGTTGGAGAAACCTATCCGGTTGTCGCGCCTGATCCAACGGTCGAGCCAGGCGAAACCGACGAGTCGGGCGACACCGACGAGTCGGACGAAACCGAGGTTTCGGATCAGGATGGCGAGACCCTCGACGAACCGGCGGGACGTCCCGCGCCGGCTGACTGTTCCTGCCTGTGGACCGCCTTACCCGAGACATCCGTCGACTTCGCCCCGGCAGATGATTGCAACACCCTACTGACACCCGCGCAGGAAGGTGATTTCACGGTGGCCGTCAACGTGACGTGTACGGATTCCCAGGGCCGGTTCACAAGTTACGCCAGGGCGATCACGCTTCCCACGCCCTGCAGCGGCAACGACGATTGCACCGGGGACGAAATGTGCACCGACGGTGTCTGCGTTCCACGAACCGGACCGATCATTACACTCATCTCCGAGCTTTCCCGGTCACCGTTTCTCGTGGCCTTTGACCTTCGCCTGGAAGACATGGATGGAATGCCCATCCATGAGAGCGTCACGCGCGATCAGTTCCGCATCTTCGAGGATGGGCGGGAGATCGACTACACCGAAACGGGATACGCCGTCACCCCCGCGCCGAACCTGCCACTCAAGGTCGTCCTCGTGCTGGATTACACGGTCTCGATGAGCGATGCCAACGCGATCGGATCGATGGTCAGCGCCGCCGGGGATTTCGTGAAAGTGGACCATTTCACAGCCACGCATCACATCGGCGTAGTCGAGTTCCACGATCGGACCGGTGAGGGCGAGGGTTACGGCATCGTCTCACCGCTGACCAGGGCCGACACCGAGGGCAAGTCGGCCGTCCTGGACACCGTTCCCGACGAAGGAACGCTCGAACCGGGGCTCAGCAGAGCATGGGACGCCGTGGGCCTTGCCGTCACCATGCTCGGTGAGGTCGAACGCCAGCCGGGCGAAGTGCAAGCGATCGTCTTCCTGACCGACGGCCGTGACACGACGAGTGAGACATCGTCCGAGTCGATCCTCACGTCGGCTGTCTCAGCGGGCATCATGCTCTATCCAATCGGGTTCGGGGATGTGGCGGACGGCGAGGCGTTCCTGCAATCGCTCGCGGAGCAGACGGATGGCACCTATTTCTCCGCCGACGATGCCGACGCCTTAGGCGACGTGTTCGAGGGTATTGCAGACGATCTTCAGGGGCAGTGGACGCTGAGCTACATCACGCAGAGGAACAGCGGCACGGTCGCCACGCGCGTCGAGTTCGATTGGCTTGGCGAGACGGCCTCGTTCGAGACCGACGTCAGCGCGGGAAACCTCGATGGCGACGTTCACGCTGCCGTCGTCGAGATCCTCGACCGTGCCTATGATGATGCCTCGGACCGCACGAACTTCCTGCTCAGAGCCGCCTACGTTCCTCGCAACATCTGGCGTTTCCGTTTCTTCGTTGCCCAGGAGAGTTCCACGTTCACACTTCAGACCGCCGGCGGGCTCACGTCTCCCGATCAGGGTTGGGTCATCGTCCCGAACGAGGGAACGTACGACCTGGTGGGCTCGGAACCGCTCGACCACGGATCGTTCGGCAACATTGGTATCGTAACGCTGCCGGGTAATGTCGAGCGACTCCAGATTATGCACGACGATTCGGTATATGACTCGCTCTCCCAACCGAAGACCCTAACCTTCGAAGGCACGGATCGTCAGGCACCGGCGTTGCTCACACTCAGCGTCGAGCCGCCCGGTGCCGGTGCGGCCACGGCAGTTCCGGACAAGCCGGCTTATGCTCTCGGCGAAGAGATAACACTGATCGCCGGCTCGCTGGGTGATTACGTGTTCGACGCGTGGGGCGGCAACGCGACCGGTGATGATTACATCACGACCCTCACGATGGACGGGGACAAAAGCGCCGTGGCTCGCTTCTTCCCACCAAGGGTCCTGTCGATCACGATCGAGCCGACAGGTTCAGGAACCGTCACGCAAAACCCGGACAGGACCACGTACCGTCACGGCGAGGTAGTCGTCCTGACCGCCACAGCCACCGCCGGCTACAGCTTCACCGGTTGGAGTGGTAGCGCCACGGGAACCGAGAGCAGTCTCACGATGACCATGGATGCCGACAAGACGCTGACGGCGACGTTCGCGGCAACGCAGTAGTCATCAGGGATCCGTTGTCGGCCATTGGTTCCTGCACGGAGAGGCGTGCCCGGTCTTTCGCGCAGAGAGGGCGACCCGTCGGCCGATTTCGTTCATTCCCCTTCATCATTCCCCACCCTTGCTGCGCAAGGACGGGGCACCCGCTATTGCGTAATCCTGCCGGCAAGGGCGTGCCCCTCGGTGGTGTACTCCGTCAGCTCGCAGAGTGTCTGCCACGTGGCCGAGGCCCGGTCGATCAAGCCCATGTTCTGAAGTGCGAGCGCGAGGTTCGCCACGTAATCCGTCTTTTCGGGGTCCTTCGTCACGGCGTACTCGAAGCGTTCCAGTGCCATGCCGAAGTCACCGCGATCCGCGAAGATGAGGCCCAGTTGATAGTGCAGGTCGAGGGACTCCGAGTCAACCTCGCCCGCGCGCTGGAACGCGGCGATGGCCTCCTTCGTCTGCCCGTTCTCGTTGAGCGCCAACCCGAGCTTGCTCAGCGCCTTGATGTAATTCGGGTTGATGGCAGCGGCCTGGCGAAACGCGCTGATCGCACCGTCCAGGTCACCACCATGCCGCAATAGCACGCCAAGCCGATAGTGCAGATCGGCGTGGTTCGGGTGTTTCTGCAGGGCCAGTTTGATACGCCCGATCTGCGTGGAGATCATCGAATCTACGTCATCGTAGTGCGGTCCCTCCGGGCGGGCAACGATGGCCTGCGGCGAGAGATACCGCTTCGATTGTTCAGCCGCCGTGTGCGTCAGGTGCAATCGCGCCGTCTCGCTGAACAGGAGCGTGCTGTTTGGCTCGATGCTCCCGGCCATCTCAAAACTGGCCAACGCCTCCTCCGTCCGCCCCAAGGCCTGCTGGGCAACGCCCAATCCAATGTACGCGCTGACGATACGGTCGTTGATCTCCGTCGCACGGCTGAACGCCTCAGCCGCCTCGACATGCTCACCGCGCCGCAAGCGGGTCGTCCCGATCTTGATCGTGGCCTCCAGGTACTCCGGATTCAGTTCGGCCGCCTGCAGGTAGGCTTCCAACGCTTGCGCGTCCCGCCCGATCTTCCCGTACAGGTCGCCCAGGCGAAGATGCCCGTCGGCGCACTCCGGGCGTTGCTCGATCTGACCGAGAAGCAGTTCGATCGCATCTTCGTGGCGACCTGCGTTGATGTAAGCCGAGGCCAGATCGTCCTGGGCCTCCCAGTTGTCCGGATCGATGGTGAGGGCAAACTGATACCGTGCGATGGCGTCCTCGTACCGCTCGGCCCGCACGTAGAGGTTGGCCAACGCAAGCGCCGCGGCGATGTCACCCGGTTCGCACCAACAGAGGTGTTCATAATGGGTGATTGCCATGTCGACGTTATCAAGCTTGAGGTAGATCGCAGCCAGGCGTTCGTGGGCGTTGCGAAGCTGCGGCACGATGTCCAAAGCCGTGTCATACGCTGCCACGGCGTCCTCCGTCTCACCCAGCTTCTCCTGACAGAAACCGATCGCGAACCACGCCGGGGCGTCATTCGGATCGTGCTCCACGGCGATGTGAAGCTGCTCAACCGCCGGGCGTGTCAGGCTGATCTCATCCAGCGCGCAGGCCAATCCGATTCTCGCCATGCGATCACTCGGATCGGCGCTGAGCACTTCGAGAAACTCGTCCCGCGAGTGGCTGTACTGCCGTTCCGTGAGCAACCTGACCGCCAACCGCCGGTGAGCCTCGACGTCGTTCGGGGCATTGCTGATCCTGTCCTCCAACTCCTGTGTGGACAGGCGCCCGTCGTCGCGGAGCACATCGCGAAAGGCCGCCGCCAACTCGGATAGCAGGCCACGCCCCAATGTTTCCAATAAGTAGGACATAGATTACTCGACCGATTCGACAGGGAGCGCATCGAGTGCCCTGTGGGCCGCCTCGTAGTGCTCGTTGATCGAAAGCGCGCGGCGGAAGGCGTTCCTTGCACGGCCGAGTTGCCCCTGGTTCTGATACAACTTGCCGAGAAGAACGTGTACGTCCGCATAATCAGCGCCGGCGGCCACCGCCCGCTCCAGACGGCTGGTCGCGTCAACCTGTCGATCGGTTGCCTGGTACAGCTTGCCCAACTCGATGAGCGCTTGCGTGAATCTGGGGTTCAGCTCGACCGCCCGCTCATTCTGCAGAATCGCATCCTCATGACGTCCGAGCCGCTCGAGCACCCGCCCGCAATGATAGTGAAGCTCCGCGTGTTCCGGTTGCCGCTCGAGAGCCACCTCGAGCGTCTTGAGCAGCATCGCAAACACCCGCTGATCCACGTCCTGAAGAGAGATCGTCAGGAAGGCATCCACGAAGTCGGGATCGGCTTCGATCACCTTTGACAGCTCTTCGATGCCTCGCCGGTCCTCCGTGGGCTCCTGCGATGTCATGTGCGCGCGAAGTCGAACGGCCTGCCCTCGCTGCTGGGCTGCCTTGGCCGCCTGGGCCAGCAGCACGCCGATCCTTGCATCGAAGGGCCTGACAGCCTGAGCCCGGCGAAGATAGCCGATCGCCTCTGCCGGTACGTTGCGAAGTCCGCGGCACATCGCGAGGCTCACCAGCCCCTCACAGTGGTCCCGGTCGATCGAGAGCGTCTGCGTGAAGCGAAGCTCCGCCTCGTCATACTGCTCCAGCGCGGCCAGCAGCGTTCCGAGCTGGAAGTGCAGCTCCGCGGACTCCGGGTTCTGTCGGACACCCTCACGGAGTGCCCCAAGCGCGTCATCTCGTTGTCCCGCCTCCCACAGTGCATAGGCATGACGAATGCGAGCGGTCGTCTCGTTCGAATCGTTCTCGACCGCCTTTTGGAACTCCTCGGCTGCGTCACCATACCGCCCCCGCGCGATCAGGCAGGCGGCAACGTAGGACGGTAGCGACTGCGTGGCACCGCCACGCTCGGCGGCGCGGGCGAATAGGGAGGCCGCGTCATCGTACCGACCGGCGTTCAGCAGGCAGATTCCACGTCGAACCTCGTGCGTTGCCTGGAAATGTTCCTGAATCAGCGCAGCCAGGTCCTGACCCGAAGGTGTGACCCCAACCGCACCGGCCGCAGGACCGGCGGATTCGTTCGTTGTCTCGGACATTGTTCCGCCCCTGGTAGACAGATAAGTGCATGCTTCACCTGATCTATCGGTAGCTTATTTCGAAGGGCTTACTACCTGGTGAATGATGCTCGCGCTACGCCCTGAGAATCGCCGTGTTATCGGAAGGAGGGGGCGGAAGAGCGGAGTCGTCGCTGCATGTTCGTCCGAGAACAATGTGGCGGGGGGTTATCGGCCCAAGAAGCGTGACAGACGAGCTGTCATTTGCCCGCGATCCTCGTGTGAGAAGAGGATCGGCGTGGTGGTCGCAATCAGAAGCACCACAACCACAACCGGCAAGGCGACAGCCCAACCAAGACCGATCGTGTAACAGACAGCCAGCAGCACAACCGTCCCCACGCCAAGCCTTACCGTGGTCCGGCCGGCGAGCGCGACGCATAGGATCAACGACGCCGTGACCCCGATGACTCCGGCCCAGGCAGCCGCTTGTAACACATCCGCACGTGTCGCGCCGGTTGTCTCACTGCCGGTTCCGATAAGCAGAAACGACGCCGCCACGTTCACGACAGCACCGGCCACCCAGGCCGCGAACACCCATCTGGGCTTCTCGATCACGTTGAGACGGACCGCCACCAGCCCCACCAGCCCGACCAGCAGGAAAAAGAGCACGAGTGGCTCGTAGGCGACGATGCCCGACGCCAGAGTGGCGGGGAAGATCCGTCCGATGAACGGCTTGAAAAGTGACAAAACCACGGCACCCACGAGCACGGCGAGCACCGTAACCTTCGTCAACAGCTCAAGGCGCGGACCGGCGCTGTCGGGGCCGTGTTGCTCCCACAACCGGTTCACGTCGGCGGCCACGACCGCCGTCAGCAAGGCGGCTGCGACCTGAACAAGCTGTGCGATGATCCGCACCGCGTGAAAGGCACCTACAGTCTCGCCATCCGATACCTTCAGGAGATACCACATGGGGTAGTAGGACAGCAGGTGAAACATCAACGCCGTCCCACCCGCCCACACGCTGAACCGGACAAGACCAAGCGGCTCACGCGCGGGACGATCACGCGGCTCACCCTCGCAAGACCTGACACGCACGACAAGACAGGGCGCGAAGACAACGATCGACAGAAGGCATGAAATGGCGTAGCCCCACATTACGGCGTAAGCAGTCGTGTAACCGCAGACCGCGCCGCCAACCGCCAGCAGGGTGAACATGGCTGCCGAGAACAACTCGACAGCTCCCACCGCACGGAACATGCGAAGGCCCTTGAACAGACCGAGCAGTGTATGATGGCACGCCAGCGCAATCACACAGACGATAACCGCCCGCGTCAGGAGGATGGTCTGCGGGCCGCCCTCGACCGCCCCCTCGACGCCCGACGCGATCCGCCCCGCGGCAAGGAGCACCGATCCCACCGGTCCCGCCGCCAGCGCCACAATCGCCCCCGTGATCAGCGTGCTTCCGACGACCAGCGTGAACACACGCACGGCGAAGCGCCGAAGCGTACCCGTGGATTCGTGAAACGGGGCGTAACGCGCGGCACCTTCATAGAGTCCCGCGCTGCAGATCGGCATGAGCACATTGGCAACCAGGAGTGCAACCCCCAACAGGCCGAACTGCTCTGCGGGGATCAACCAGGCCAACACCACACCGCGCAGAAGTCCGACACCCCGCGACAGCACGATCGCCAGCGTGCTGACACCGATCGATGTCGTTACCGAATCCGCGCGAGCGAGTCTTTTGTACATGCCCAAGCCAGGACCGACCGGTTGCTGCAGCGTATACGCATACACCGGGGAGGGTGTTCCGCTGGACAAACCTCAGCACCGACCCTACGCTTCCATCGACCCGACGATCCTCGGGTGGACCGGCCGGGAACCTTCACGAATGCACGCGTATGCTAGTCGACGCACTCATCGAGGCCAACCGCCGTGTTCCATCGAAGCTTGCTGTGGCGGACGGCGTACGGTCCCTGACATACCGACAGCTTACGCTGCTGGCATCGGCGTTGCGCGATGTCGTACGCCGCAGGACCGCCCTGGACAGGGTCGGAATCATGCTGCCCGCGTCCTCCGTCTTCCCCGGCGCGCTGCTGGGCACACTTTGGGCATCAAAGATCGCCGTCCCGCTGAATTTCCTGCTGAATCCGAATGAGTTGGTCAAAGTCGTCGTCGACGCCGGACTCGACCTGATCCTGACCACGCGCCGCTTCCACGAACTATCCATAAACCTGCCCGCCAGGGCGCTCTTTCTCGAAGACCTTCCACTTAAGCGAAAGATGCTCTTTGCAGCGATCAAACCGAAGCCCGCGCCGCCCCGAGTGTGCGGCAATACGACCGCGGTGATCCTCTACACTTCCGGTACGACCGCCGAGCCCAAAGGGGTCGAGCTCACCCATCAAAACCTTTACAGCAATTGCGTCGACACGATTTATTCGCTCGACATCGACGTGGATTTTGTCTTTCTCAACACGCTGCCGCCGTTTCACGTGTTCGGTTTGACGGGCCTGGTCCTGTCCCCGATCGTGCTCGGCGCAACGGTTCATGCCATCCCGCGCTTCAGCCCGATGACGGTCGTCAAGACCGTCTCGACGCACGGAGTTACGATCATGATGGCCATCCCGAGCATGTACGCGGCCATTCTGAAAACCAAGTCGACCCAGTCCGACGCGTTCCGGTCGGTCCGTTTCGCCATCAGTGGCGGTGAACCTCTGCCTGACAGCGTTCGTGAGGGGTTCAAGGAACGGTTCGGCGTCACGCTGCACGAGGGATACGGCCTGACGGAGACATCGCCCGTGGTGACGGTCAACGCGTCCCACGCCCGTCGGGACGGAACGGTGGGACGCCCCATACGAAACGTGGAGCTCCGTCTCGTCGGCGAGGACGGCAAGGCGTTACCGCCCGGGCTGGAGGGTGAAATTCACACCCGCGGACCGGGGATCATGAAGGGGTATTACAACAAGCCGAAGGAAACGCGGCGGGCCATCGATCGGGACGGATGGTTTGCCACCGGGGACATCGGCCGCATTGACAAGGACGGCTTCCTCTCGATCACGGGCAGGGCCAAAGAGATGCTCATTATCGGCGGTGAGAACGTCTTCCCACGCGAGATCGAGTCCGCCCTCGAGGAACACGATGCCGTCCTTCAGGCGGCCGTCATCGCCATGCCGGACGATCTCCGCGGCGAAGCCCCGGCCGCCTTCATCATCCCGGAGCACGGCGCCGAGACCACGGAATCCGAGTTGCGCAGCTTCGTGAAGCGGAAGCTCGCCGGGTACAAGGTCCCCAAGCGCATCACCATCCGCGAGGACTTGCCCACCGGTCCCACCGGTAAGATCCTCAAACGCCGCCTGCGCGAGTTGTTGTAGAAACGCTTCGTTCCACGGGCCTCGTCCTCGGACCAAACCCAGTTCACCAACCCCGATTTTCCACCACCGAGCCGCGGACTTCAGTCCGCGCGGACACGAAATTGCAGGAAGGCGCCGGCAAATCGGATGCGAAGGGGGGTGGATGCCAAACGCATGTACTCGTCCCTGGGAACATGCAAGAGCCGTTGCGGGGTAGGCGGCGGAGAGCGTTACTGGTGCCGTTCGATGGTACTGTAGAGCTCATCCGCGGTGGCGGCATCGAGGATCGCCTGTCGGAATGCGTCGTTCTGCCAGAAGCGGCTGATCAGGGCGAGGGCTTGAATGTGTGGTCCGGTCTTGTCGACGGGGCTGGCTAACAGCACGATCAAGTCGCACGGACGCCCGTCAATGCTCCCGAACTCCATGGGCGAAGCCGTCTTGCCGAGCGCCATCGCAAGATCCAAGATGCCGTGTGATTTGCCGTGTGGGACAGCCAGCCCCATCCCGATCCCGGTTGAGCGAGTCCGCTCGCGCGCGAGGACCGCCTCGAGGACAGCATCACGGTTTGCAAGCTCACCGCGCTCGGCCAGCGAGTCCACGAGCTCCGTGATCGCGGCGGTCTTCTCCGTGGCCTTGAGCGGGACCAGGACGCAGGCCTTGTTGAGAATCTCGGTTAGCTTCATCGAGGTAACATCAAACGGAGACTACAGACGCTCAGTGTAGCAAGCCCCGACCGCCCATGCCAGCCATTTCGCAAGACTTTACGACGAACCGTGGTCCCCGGAGACCACACGGCTTGACGTCGGCCCACGACCACCGGAAACCGCGAGTCTCGCGTAACCGCCTCTACCGCGGCGTAATCTCAATGTCCTCCACCGCGTTGAGGTCGTAGTCCTTGGACAGCTCCTCGCGCAGTTTCGCATCCCACGCCGCGTGCAAGTCCTGGAACAAGTAGTTGGTCCCGCCGTAGTGCCGGTCGGAGAAGCGGTTTCCGTTCCAGCCCGTGGATCCTGCGTAGTTGGCCTCCCCCGCGTCGATGTAGCTGCAGTCGTCCCAACCCAGCCCGTCGCCGCGCTCGGATTGATCATTGGCGTCACCGATCAGGGGCAGCTTGGGCCGGACGCGGTCACGGTTGGCACTTTGGCACGGATTGGCCCGGGTGCTCTCACCCCAGACTCTCTCCGCCTCCAGCACGTAACTTCCCGCGGCCCAGGCTGGGAGGTAGACCCGATAATGTCCGCTGTTGACCTCCGCGTCGCCGACGGCCTTGCAAAGGAAGTATTCCTGCCAGCGACTGCCCTGGAAGTTCCGCTGGACGGCGTAGCTCTCCGGAATACGAATCTCCTCGCTGTATACGTAAGCGAACAGGATCTCGGCCCAGCCGTATTCGATCCGCTCTTCGGGATCAGGTTCGGGCAGGTTGGGGTCGAACTCGCTCTCGTCGGGATACCATCGCGCGGGCGGGAGCATTCCGCCACTGATGTTTTCATACGCTGCGAAGGCGTTGCCGAAGTCCTTCAAACGGGCGAGGCAATGAACGCTCTTGGCCTGATCGCGGGCCCGGCTTAGCGATGGGATCAAAATCGAGATCAGCAGCGAGATGATCGAGATCACCACGAGCAACTCGATCAGCGTGAACGCGCCGGGTCTGGTGCGGGATCGATGGCTCGACAGCGCCGGCCGGCACATGGGCTTACTCCGATAACCTCAAGACGGTGGGGCGTCCACGGCTTGCGGCCCCCAAACGAGGCTCACACAAGATGATAGCCCGACGGCGGTCGGAATCAAACCCACATGCCACGTAGCCACGTCGACCGCTATAGCGAAACTCGCTATTGTGTGCCGGTGTTTCATTCGCCGGATACCCTCTGGCGCACGTGAATCCGCGCGGGCGCGGCAAAGCCGCTTTGCGGCAGCCCGCGGCTCGGCACACAGAAACGGGAAGTGCTCTAGGGCACGTGCAGGTTCCCGAGTGATAGGGGATCATAAGCGTTGCCAACCGCCCCGGACCAGGTGCTGAACTCCTGGGCCTCGTTGTCCATCCGCGTGATATTGAACCCCCAAGTTACGTGCTCAGCGGTGGGGGCGTTGAAGGCCGCCAACGGAATGCGGATCTCGGTTGTCCAGCGGCCCGGAACCACGTGTGTGCCCAGTTCCATGTCGACCGGCCAGGGCTCGCGCCGACCGACCGGCGGATCGAAACCGACACCTTTTTCGGCAAGGTGCATTCCCGATTGCTTAATCACGATGTGATACAGGTCGGTCGGTGAGCGCGTGCCCACGTTAAGCGGGTCGATGAGAATCTCGATGAGTTCCTCATCCATGGGAATCATGTCCTCGTATCGGATTCCCTTTCTCCGTGAATCAGGCTCGTCCGACCACTTGTCCGTCTCGCAGTTCACCGCCACATAAAGAGAATCCCGGTCTCGCATGACCAGGGCGATCGTAGCGCGCCGTGGAGACCGCCGCTGCGTGTCCGAAGTACCAGGCGACGTTTCCGCGATCAGGCTGAAGTCCGACGCCACGTTCGTCGTACCGACGGGCCAGTCGGATAGATCGCCATCGATCGTCAGCGTCCCAGCAAGGGGCAACGCCGCGACGCAAGAGACCCGCGCCTCGACGTCGTAGGTCGTACCCTCGGTCGTGGTAAACTCCAGCGGAAGCGGGAAGTATCCTTCCGGTCGCATGGGCAGGACGCTGCCACGGGCTGTGACCGTCACGAAGCGGGTGCCGCCGGGTGGGACCGTCAAAACGGCCCGCGGTGCATCGTCCGTGCTCCATTCCGGCGGGAGTTCGGCAAATCGGACTGTTCCATCGACCGGGATGCGAGTCCGGTTCGTAATCGTCAGGGCACACTCGATCTCAGCCGCCGGTGCTTCGCGCGTTCCGAGAAACCGCACCCGCGCCCCGTCCACCGAAATGTCCACGCGGCGGGCGTCCTCCATGAACCGCCGCCATTCCAAGCCCCTGGTAAAACGATCGGCCCGATCCTCGCTCGGCGAGGGCTCGATGGCGGATGCAAACTGCTCGGCCATGATATGCCTGGCCGCCTCGAATAGACGCGGCTTGTCCGGCCAACCATTGCGCCGGCCGTCGGCGAAGTGCGTCCGGTAGGCACTGCTCCCGGCGTAAGGCGCCAGCGACTGACGCAACGTCACACCCACATGCCCGAGCCCGTGGTCTTCCAGCAACCTCAGATAGGCGGCATCCTGCAACCCGCGGCGCAGGTGCTTGAGTCGGACCGAGGCGACCGGCTCGCTCAAACCGAAAGGACCGCCCGGATACAACAGAACGTCGGGATCCGCGGCTACACAGTCCTCGGGCGTAGGGTACGTGTCGGCGTCGGGCCAGGCATTGACGCACCCGATGTCGAGCACCTCGACACCGAGCTGCAACGCCTGCCACGGCAGCACTCGAACGCTTGCGGTATCCGCATGGATGGACGTCGAACCGCTAAACGGCGGCCGATCAACCGCCATCCACGTTCGTCGGCCCGCCTCGCGCTGGGCTTTCATCTCCTCGATGTCAAAGAACTGGGCCGGCGGCATCCAGATGTCGACCGATTCGGCGAAGTCCTCATACGGGTAGCCTCGCCAGCCGTAGGGCTGAAGATCCTGTGGGAACATCCTTGAGAGGACCGGGATTCGAGGATCGGCCCGCCGGGCTGTGTCGAAGAAGCGTCGTGTGACCGCCGCCGACTCGCTCCCGGGCTCAACGCCGGTTTCCGATGCATTCGCGTAACAACGGTCAAGCCAACCATTCTCCTCGAAGTGCCTGGCGCAGGCCACCATATACTGTCTGAGAAGATTCCCATAACGCGACGATTGGAAACCGGAATCGCCGCCGGCCGCCGTGAGGATCGCCTCGAACGGCAGGGGCAGATGCGCAAGTGGAACGAGGTTGAAAAACGCCTCCCCACTCATGCACGGCCCGACCACGGCGTCATACTGCTCCCAGTCCACAAGCAGATCACCATGGGCGTCGATCTTCACGATCGGGGAAAAGCTTGGAAGTACGAATGTCAGGCGGTGGCGGTACAGCTCGCGTAGCGTGGACATCAGCAGACCGTCCAGCCTGTCTCGTAGCGGATCGTGGCGCCAGTCATCGATGTGCGGTGCGTAGGGCTCGGCCCGGTACTGAACGTGGTGCCTGAACAGACGCCGGTGGTCAACGCTCGCCAGGACCGTTACGCCCGCCTCATCCGGAAGGATGAAAGGCCACACCTCGAGTTGAACCACGACGCTGCCCACGCTCTTGCCGTCGGAGAGCAGCTCGATCTCGGTGCTGTAGACGCCTTCGAACGTTCCTTTGGGAATCGTCAAGTCCGCCCAGAAACGATAGACGCGACCGGGACGAAGTGTGCCGGGCAACCCGCCGCGCGGCGCGCGGATCGGCACGAGAACGTCCAGCGGTCTGGTATCCCGTTGATCCGGCGGAACGGACCGAACATGCCAACCGGGGCGCCGACCGAGCTTGATCGAGTGGACTCGATAGAGCTGTACGACCGAGGGATCGATCCGACTGCTGAAAGACGTCAGCTCCGCAACGCGAAGATCAGGTTTCGCGATGGGGCAGGTGCCGGGGCGAACCGCGAAGCGAAAGCTCAAGGTTTCGTTGATCGCACCGGCCAACTCGACTCGATTCGTGCCGAGCACGGACGTGGGTTCGTCCGAGAACTCCGGAACGGACGCGGCGCCGATCGGTGAGTCGCTGAACGTCCAGATGGCAATCGCGGATTCTGGAGCCCGACAACGCGCGCCGACGGCGACAAGAAGGCACCAGAGCAACGGATAAGTGCGCTTGAGAATCACACGGATTGACCGACTCGGGCGACACCAGCCTGACCGACGCGACACTACCATCTGATCAGTCACCCTGCCACAACGCGTCACGGCGCCTGGCCGGTGTCCGTGCCCCCGTCATCCCCGCCGGACGGCTCATCCTGTGGAGGCTGGGGCGGCGCCTCAGGCGTAGTCGGCTGCTGTGGCTTCTCGGGGGCACGTCTTCCGCTCGTAGTAATCAGCTTGTAATCGCCTATGCTCGGCGGCGGGCCGCCGAGCTGCTTTACCTGCAGGCCCTCAGGAAGACCGGTTGGCGGACCCGGCGGGCCCACGGAAGCCGCCTCCTCCGGCGGAAGGGGTGGGGCGAAGACCACCTGCGTGAACGTCTTATCGAGCGCCTCCCGCCGATCTCGCGCTATGCGGTAGTACGGCGTCGTATGAAGCGCGGTGTCATCCATAACAGCCGCCAACTGCTCGATCGCTTCAGCCTTGTGGGCGAGATCACCGTCCACCGCGAAGTCGTTCTCGGCGACCGTCGCCAACCCGAGGCGAGCGCGTCCCGAGATCAACGGATTCTTCGCAAACCGTCGCAAGAGGGTCTGATAGGCCTCGCGCGCGATGTCATTCAGTTCTTGATCGGACTTCAAACCGGCATCGGCGGCAAGGCGCAGCGCCTGCTCGCCCTGGATCAGCAGAGCCGAGAGAACCAGCTTATCGTTGTTGGATTCAGCCGCCATGGCGCGCAGCGCATCGAGGGACTCTCGAGCCACGTCCGGCTCAAAAGAGAGCTGGCTTTTCCGCTGCCAGACGTCCTCCATATCCGCCTCGCGGGCTCGGATCATAAACGTCGCGACAAGCACGGCCGCGACGACGACGACGACCGCCAGGCCCGTAGTCGAACCGTGTTTGCGCAGGAATTCACGCCCGACCTCGACGGCATGGGCGAGTTCGTTCTCTTTGAGTTCGTGACGTCGATCTGATTTCATGGCATTATCATCGTGTCTGCGCGCCGGGGTCTCCCGCGCGGTTTGCCTTGGGGGCTATCAGCACCTCCACCGTAACGGACCCTGCCCGCCCCGATCCCGAACCGTCGAGCGTGACCGTGCAGGACTCGGCCCCACGCTCGAACGACATCACACACCGCCCGCCGACACGGCTTTCCGAGAGCGGTGTCCAGCGAACCAAGACCATCTGCTCGCGGTAGAACACACGGATCGCGTGTTTATCGCTCCTTCCGCGGTACCGATGTCGCACATACCGCAACGAGCCGGACGACCAATCCTCGCTCGCTTGATCGACCAAAGCGAATCCCACCGGAAGCGGAATGTCGTCCAAATAGGGGGTCGCCGAGGCCAACGGAGCCATCACTCGGGCCGCCGGACGCGACGCCGGACACCCGCCCATCAGCGCCAGGCCGATCGCCAACTGAGCCCAGCAAGCCGACCGTGCAGCGAACATAGGCCTCCACCACTACCCGGCAGCGCCCCGACCACACCACGGTCCCCGGCCCTGCCAGCGTAAACATCGCAAAGCTCAGTAGCTTACGAAGTTCGGCCCGCGCGGTCAACGGCATCGTCGTTCCGTCCAGGTAGGTTGGACATGTCTGAAGACGCCCGCACACGCCTTTGTGATGGCAGACGGCATACCTTGACAGTCGGCCTGTCAGTGATACGATGCGGGGCTATAGCGATTGCACTGGTCTCGTAGCGTCCGACGGCCAAGGATCTCCGGGGACTTGGGGATTCGGACGCTGCATCAGGACAGAACTTGTTCTAATGAAAACGCGAAGCTGGGTAGCGTTGGCCGGTTTGCTGGGGATCCTTGGCGGGATGAGCGTCTCGGCTGGGCCCAGGGCCAAACCCACGACAACTTCGTGGACGCTGGATTTCAGCTTCCACGACCCTCAGCGGATCACGCTGACGCTTCCCGGTGACCGGCATGAGACGACCTTCTGGTACATGCTCTTCGACGTCGGGAATGAGACGGGGCGGGACGTGGCTTATTACCCCACGTTTCGTCTGGTGACCGACACGTTGCAGGTCGTCGAGGGCGGTGGCGCTATCAGCCCGAGCGTTTATGACGCCATCTGCGCCAGGCACAGGAAGGAATATCCATTCCTGGTCGTTCCGTCGAAGATCACCGGGCCATTGCTCCAGGGCCGGGACAACGCACGGGCGTCGGTGGCGGTCTTCCGCCAGTTTGACCCGATAGCGAACAGTTTCACGATTTTCGTAGGTGGGCTTTCCGGCGAGATCGTTCGCGTTGCCAACCCGAGTTTCGACGCGACCCAGGAGGCATCGGATGCGAACCCTCGCTTCTTTATCCTACGCCGAACGCTGGCGTTGAGGTATGATATTCCCGGCGACCCGGACACGCGTAAGCTGGCCAAGCCGATTCGGCGTAGCCGCGACTGGGTCATGCGGTAGGCAGTTTTCAGTCGACTAGACCGTCGAGCACCCGCTTGATCGAGGTGCGGCGGGACAGGAGTTGCACTCATGGCACACAAAAAAGGACAAGGCTCTACACGGAACGGGCGGGACAGCAATCCGCAGTTTCGTGGTATCAAGCGCTACGGCGGAGAGCGGGTGACCGTCGGCACAATCATCGTGCGTCAATGCGGGACGCACCACCATCCCGGCCGAAACGTCGGGATTGGCCGTGACAACACTCTGTTCGCCCTTGTGGACGGTCTGGTCAAGTTCCGCGGTCGAAAGGTCGATGTGGTGCAGCCGGAGGTGTAGGCTCGGCCGCGATCTTTGAATAGGCTTTCAGGGTGGTTCAAAAGGCCGCCCTTTTTTTGTGGTTCTCCTCCGAATTAGTTACTGGAGAATCGCCCCGGTAATGCCTGTTT
>CBDUZO010000092.1:0-16657 GCA_965371725.1 uncultured Phycisphaerales bacterium | reverse complement strand
TCCTTGACAAGGAGGGGCTGGGGGAGGTTCTTCTGTGCCTGCATGGACCCCCCTCGATCCCCCCTTCGTAAGGGGGGAAGAAAGCGGAACAACCTTTCTGGAAACGACACTAGAGTATTTCCCGTTTCTGTGTGCCGAGCCGCGGGCTTCAGCCCGCGCGGATTCGCGTACGCCAGAGCGTATCGGGCGATTGAGAAGCCGGAACACAATAACGGATTTCGCTCTAGAGTACCGTGAGACGTTGATCCAAACACGCCCGGCTGACAATGCCGAGGCCGGCCGGTAACATGAACGCCGATGCCGGGTTACTATGCGGACAAGCTGTCGACTCAGCGCTTGAAGAGGTGTTATGAGCTCGCGCCGCCGCGCGTGCGGCAATACCTCGAAGCCGAGATTCGATTCGTTCTCGATAGGATCAAGCCCTCGGACGCCGTCCTCGAACTCGGGTGCGGGTACGGCCGCGTACTCGAAAGACTGACCGGCGCAGCCGAGACGGTCGTGGGCATCGACACATCACTCGCCAGCCTCAGACTGGCAGGGAATCTGCTCAAAGGACCGCGTCCTTGTCACCTTCTGGCTGCAAATGCCGCAGCGCTCGGCTTTGCCGATGGGGTCTTCGATGTCGTGGTCTGCATCCAAAACGGCATCTCAGCGTTCGGCGTCCATCCGCTTGCGCTCATCCGCGAAAGCGTTCGCGTGACCGGACCGGGCGGTGTGATACTACTTTCGAGCTACTCCGAGCGGTTCTGGGATCATCGGCTCGAATGGTTCGAGCTTCAGGCGGCGGAAGGCCTGCTCGGTACGATCGATCACGAGCGCACGGGGAATGGCTTGATCGTGTGCGAGGATGGATTCAGGGCGACCACGGTTACGCCCGGCGAATTCCGCACGCTTGCAGGCTCGGTCGGGATCGAACCCGTCATCACGGAAGTTGACGGCTCAAGCCTGTTCTGCGAGCTTCGAAGACCCAGTCCATGAGTTCGGTTGCCTGCCCGGGTCGCACCTTTGCTTATCGGAATAGGTGCCCCTGAACCGGCGCGCCCAAGCGATTTGTAAGATTGTGTCAGAAAGGTGCTCGATGTGGTGGTTCACTTGGAGGCCCGTTCCCAAACCGGCCGACTCATGCAATGGCCCGCTCTCAGGGCGACGGGTAGATTGCCCTTGGTCGGGGAGTGCAATCAGTCGTCCGGCGGGCCTTCTCTTGCCAAGGGGTAGTCCAGTCGCCCCGTTGTTGCACCAATCGACGGACTCACCAAGGCTTCGCATCCGTGAGAGTTCCCCGCGATGACAGGGAGATACTGACCGTGCCGCGCCGAAAGACCTCGCTTTTCCTTCACGAGTAGGTCGTCCTGATTGTCCTGCGCGACACATTGCACGATGCTTTCGTTGTCACTCACGCCGCGACGCTTACTGCAACATTCTCGGACGAATTCTACGCGACGAATTACAATTCCGATAACGCTGGTAGATTCGGAAACCCTGGGAATATAGGACGAGACCGTCGTTTGCCGCTGCCATCGTCACACACCGACTTCTTGTGGGCGGATAAGTGACACCTACGATATATGTCACGGCGCCGTGTATATCGGATGTAAAGGCCGCCTGTGAAAACCCATCGTTCAAGCAAAGCTTTGCTCACAAGGATGGGGTGATGGGGTGATAACCGTGCGTTGCCCACGCGAAAGTGATGTCGTGGTGTCGAAACGCTGGTATAATAGTATTGGAGCATGAGAGCTTGAGCACGGGCCTTCGTGCGTCTCCCGACCGCTCCAGAATGTGCATGTCGCGTCGGTGCGTACTCCCAGCCGTCCGAGCTGGCGGAGTGTCGACGCGTACGATTGCGCGATGCGGAGGACGAACTTGCTACGGAGCACGAATTATCATTTAAGGCTACGGGAGAATCTGGCGCCACGGGTACGGTATATCCGTGATATCGACGGAATTCCCGATATCCCTCCCGAGCAGCGGGCCGCAATCAAGAAGGTGGCCGAGCGCTATGTGTTCCGCGCGAATGATTATTACCTTGGTCTGATCGACTGGAACGACCCGGCTGATCCGATCAGGCAGATCATTATTCCACGCGAGGAGGAACTCGAAGAATCGGGCGATCTGGACGCCAGCAACGAGCAGGCGGTCACGGTCGCGCGGGGTGTGCAACACAAGTACGCCCACACCGTGCTTCTGCTCTGCAACGAGGGTTGCGGGGGCTACTGCCGCTACTGCTTCCGCAAGCGGTTGTTCATGGACCGGAACGACGAAGCCACGAATGACGTGTCCGAGGGGCTGGCCTACATCGCCGCAAACCCGAACGTGACCAATGTCCTGCTCACCGGCGGCGATCCGCTCTTGATGAGCACCCGTCGCCTCGTTCGGATTCTGCGGGCGCTGCGCGATATCCCGCACGTCGAGATCATCCGCATCGGATCGAAGATCCCCGCGTTCAACCCGTGGCGAATCCTGAGCGACTCCGGTCTTCAGGCGGCTTTCTGTGAGTTCTCGACGTCGCGCAAGCGTGTGTACATGATGGCGCACTTCGACCATCCACGTGAACTGACGGACCCGGCTATCGAGGGTATCGACTGCTTCATTCGTAGCGGCGTGATCTGCACGAACCAGTGTCCGTTGATCAAGGGTGTCAACGATGATCCAGTCGTGCTTGCCGCGTTGTTCCGCAAGCTGTCATTCATCGGTTGCCCGCCCTACTACCTGTTCCAGGGCAGGCCCACAGCCGGCAACAAGCCCTACGAGGTCCCCATCGTGCGCGGCTGGCAGATCTTCAATGAGGCGCTGCGGCAGGGATCGGGGCTGGCGCGGCGCGCCCGGTTCGTCATGTCGCACGAGACCGGGAAGATCGAGGTGCTCGCCGTGGACCATCGTCACATCTATCTGCGCTATCATCGGGCGAAGGACCCCGTGCTGCGTGGACAGTTCATGATCTATCAGCGCAACGATGACGCGTGCTGGATTGACGAGCTCCATCCGGCCAAAGGCTACGACGCGCCGAAGTTCCCACGGTCATCACGCCTTGCCGTTTCCGACGGGCCTGAGTAATCTGACGCTTGCGGCGCACCTGCCACCGGTGCCCGGCGCGCCGCCTGGTGGTCAATGGACTCGGGGGCTTGGGTTTCCTCGAAACCATCGTCATGGTTGAAGTTCCGCTCTGTCGAAGTGAAGTGGCGCGTAGGTGACGATTCACACGTTTGACAGCGAAGCGACCGGCGTGGATCGCGCCGATGGACAAGCGGCGGGCCGCTGGTGCAACATTGCCTCCCATCTGCCGCGGATGGCCGCTACGGTACCCGATCAGCCCGCCGTCGTGATCACGCGCTCCCGCGATTCCAGCGGACGGGCTGTCTATGCGTCCATCACGTTCGCCGAGCTCGAAACCCTCTCGAACCGCTATGCCAACGGCCTCCTGCGGGCGGGGATTACTCGCGGTGCGCGGACGCTGCTTATGGTCAGACCGGGGTTTGAGTTCATCGCCCTGGTCTTCGCACTGTTCCGGATGGGCGCGGTGCCCGTCATGATCGATCCGGGCATGGGGGTGAGGCGGATGCTCGAGTGCGTCCGATCCGTGGACCCTCAGGCGTTCATTGGGGTCCCGATCGCACACCTCATGCGCGTTCTGAAACGGGCGCCGTTCAAATCCGTCGAGCATGTCGTGACCGTGGGAAGACGGTGGTGCTGGGGCGGGCCGACGCTGCGCGGGCTGTACGATCGCGCGAGCACTGATTACGTTATGATCGAGACCGCGCCGAGCGAGATGGCGGCGGTCCTGTTTACCAGCGGCGCGACCGGACCGGCCAAGGGCGTCGTGTACGAGCACGCCATGTTCGACGCACAGATTCGCGCGATTCGTGATGGCTACGGGATCAGCCCGGGTGAGATCGACCTTCCGGCCTTCCCGCTGTTCGCCCTGTTCAGCACGGGCATGGGCATGACCAGTGTCATCCCCGACATGGACCCGACCCATCCCGCACGCGTCGATCCTACGCGCATTGTCGAGGCGATCCGCGATCATGCGGTAACCAACACGTTCGGCTCGCCGGCCATGTGGAAACGCGTCGCGGCGCACTGCGTTGAACATAACATCACACTGCCCACTCTCCGCCGAATCCTCATCGCCGGCGCTCCGGTGCCATGGGATGTCATCGAGAAGCTGCACCGCGTGCTCCCGCCCGACGCCGACGTACACACGCCGTACGGGGCCACCGAGTCGCTGCCCGTGTCGACGATCAGCGGGCGGGAGGTGCTCGACACGTGTGCCGAGAAAAGCCGGATCGGCGCCGGTACCTGCGTCGGGCGACCTCTACCCGGTATCGACCTGCGACTGATTCGCCTGACCGATGATGCCATTCCGCAGTGGCAAGACGACTTGTCGATTCCGGATGGACAGTTCGGCGAGATCACGGCCAAAGGGGCCGTTGTCACCAAGCGTTACTACGGGCTCGACCGCGCAACCGAGCTGGCCAAGATCCGCGACGGTGACCGGATTTGGCATCGGATGGGAGATGTCGGCTATCGTGATGCGCTTGGCCGAATCTGGTTCTGCGGTCGAAAAGCCCATCGGGTGCTCACGGAGTGCGGCACCCTGTTCAGCGTTCCGTGCGAGGCCGTTTTCAATGAGCATCCGGACGTGTACCGATCGGCCCTGGTCGGTGTCGGACCGCGCGGTCTCCAGGAACCCGTCATCGTCGTCGAGCCCAGGCCGGATCGATACCCGCGCGGACGGCGCACCGCGAGCTTTCGCGAGGAGTTGCTCACGCTTGCGCGTGCCAATGCCATGACACGTTCGATCGGGTGCGTGCTCTTTTGCCGGGACCTGCCCGTCGATTGTCGGCACAACGCCAAGATCAACCGTGAGCAACTTGCCGTGTGGGCGGCGGAGCGGGCCCGATGAACGCGCTGGTCACCGGCGGCGGCGGGTTCCTCGGTAGCAGGATCGTTCAGATGCTCCACCAGCACGGCCACCGGGTCATCGCCCTCGGTCGACGCCGATACCCTCACCACGAACAAGCCGGAATCGAAACCCTCCAGGCCGATCTCCGTGACGCGATGGCGATCCGCCGGGCATGTGAGGGAATGGACATCGTATTTCACGCCGGCGCCTTGCCCGGAATCTGGGGCCGGCGCAAGACGTTTTGGGACATCAACGTCACCGGCACCGAGAACGTGCTGGCCGGTTGCCGAGCGTGCCGCGTGCCCAAACTTGTCTACACCAGCTCCCCAAGCGCCGTGATCGGGCAGCAGGACCTGCACGGCGTCGACGAAAGCCAGCCCTACCCGGATCGCTTCCTGGCCCATTATCCCAGGACCAAGGCCGTTGCCGAGCGGATGATCCTCAAGGCCAATGGGCCCGAAGTCGCCACGGTGTCGCTGCGTCCGCACCTCATTTGGGGACCGGGCGACCCCCACCTGATCCCCCAAGTGATCGCCCGCGCGCGCGCCGGCAAGCTCATGCAGGTCGGCTCGGGCGAGAACCTCGTCGACGTTACCTATATTGATAATGCGGCTGAGGCCCATCTGCTCGTAGCGGACAAACTCGCGCCGGGTGCCGCCTGCGCGGGGCGAGCCTACTTCATCAGCCAGGCGGAACCCGTCCAACTCTGGCCCTGGCTTAACGAGATTCTTACGAGGGTCGGAGCCCCAACGGTCAAACGAGCGATCTCGTACCGGACAGCGTATCGTATCGGGGCGCTCTTGGAGGTGATATACCGCCTGGTGGGCGCGACTTCGGAACCCCGCATGACGAGGTTCATGGCCCTCCAGCTTGCCCACACTCACTATTTTAGCACAAAGGCCGCTGAGCGAGATTTTGGCTACGTGCCGCGAGTATCGACCGAGGAGGGGCTCGATCGACTTCTGGCGTGGATCACGAGCAGTGGCACATGCCTGGGGGCAATCGCTATCCGTCGGCCGACTGAGCACTAAGCAGCTGAGCACGGCGCTGTGGTACTCCGGTAACGCGGTGTGGGCGACCGTTCGGCAGGGTCCGCGACAGAATCGGCGGGTGGGGTCGCAGGCTGAAGGCCCGCCTGAAAGTGGCACGCTGAAAGACCTGGGAGTTGCAGGCTGAAAGCCTGCTCTGTCATAGCCGGGGGCAAGCGTAGCGCCGCCCCCGGCGGACGCCACCACCGAACCGCTCGACCCTGTAAGGGTCGTCTATTCTCTGTGGCGTGTGCGACGGGACGTTTATGCGACCCCTACAGGGTCGGATGGAACGGGCGCTGCGGTTACCGTGGGCGGCGTCCCTCAGCGGGACTTGCCCACGGCTACTGTAGGTCAGCCTTTCAGGCTGTGTCAAAGCACGGCGCTGTGGTACGCCGGAACGCAGTGTGGGCGAACGTTCGGCGGGACCGTTTCCGAGTCCCCGTTCCAATTCTTGGAAAAGCTGGTAATATTGAGAGTTTCATCGTCCCCGCCACCGCGACGGTCCCGTGGCCGGGATGGATTCCAGCCTCAGGCGCGGTACGAATGATGAATTCCGACCGGATTGTCATCACGGGCGTAGGCGCGTCCTCACCGAACGGGGACACCCTGGAGACGTTCCGCGCGAACCTGCTGGGGGGCGTGTCGGGCGTGGTCTGCATGGAGACGCGTTTCATGGGGAAGGTGCTCGCCGGGGTCTGCCAACACGACGAGCTGAAATACCAGTCGCGGAAGGAGCGTCGGCGCGGTACGCGGGCGGGGTCGGTCGGGATTTATTGCGCACGCGAGGCGTTGTCTCGGGCCGGTATCGACCTGGGCTCGGTTAACCGGTCCCGGATCGGCACGTTCCTGGGAATCACCGAGCATGGGACGGTGGAGACGGAGAACGAGATTGACGTTCTCCGCCAGTACGACTATGACGTTAAGTACTGGTCGCACCATCACAACCCCCGGAGCGTGGCGAACAACCCCGCCGGGGAGGTGACGGTGAACCTGGGGCTGCACGGCCCCCACTATACGATCGGCGCGGCCTGTGCCGCCGGCAACGCCGGGCTGATACAGGGCGTGCAGATGCTGCGCCTTGGTGAAGTTGACGTCGCCTTGGGCGGTGGCGTATCCGAGGCGATTCATGCGTTCGGGATCTTCGCGAGTTTCGCAGCCGAAAACGCGCTGGCGTGGCACGAGGACCCGACGAAGGCGAGCCGGCCGTTTGACAAGGCACGCAACGGGATCGTCGTATCCGAGGGCGGCTGCGTGTTCGTGTTGGAGCGGCTCGCGGATGCGAGAAAACGCGGGGCACCGATCCTGGCCGAGGTCGTGGGATACGCGATGAACTCGGACGCGGCTGACCCCGTCGTTCCGGACCCGGTCCGCGTCGCGGAATGCATGAGCATGGCGCTTGAGCGAGCGGGCATCGGGCCGTCGGATGTTCAGATTGTCAGCACACATGCGACGGCGACCGAGCTTGGTGATGAGCAGGAAGCCAAGGCGGTTCGTCAGGTTTTCGGCGACTGTCCGGAGGTTTACGTCAACAATACGAAGAGCTTCATCGGACATGCGATGGGGGCGGCCGGTGCGTTGGAGCTGGCCGGAAACCTCGGCGCGTTTGAGGATGGAATCGTCCATCCCACGATCAACGTGACCGAGCTCGATGAGAAGTGTGCGATACGGAATCTCGTGATCAACGAGCCGAGGGAAATCGGGCAGGTGGATTACATCCTGAACAGCTCCTTCGGTATGCTTGGTATCAATTCGGCGGTCGTGGTGAAGCGCTATCGTCGCTGACGGCCGACGGATGAGGATGGAGTCAGGAATCAGGGGTCAGGTTTACGAGGGCGGCATGATAAACCAGCAAGTTAAGAAGATCATTGTGAACATCATCTCGGTCGTAGCGCCGGATGCGGACATGTCGGGACTGAAGGGGGAGGTAGGCCTGCGCGATCAACTGGACCTGGATTCCATGGACTTCCTTGACATCGTAATGGAGCTGCGCAAGCGGTACAAGGTCGAGGTCCCGAAGGAGGACTACGGCCAGCTGGAGACGCTGGACAGTTGCGTTGCCTACCTGACACCGAAGCTCCAGGCCGCGGCCGCCGTCTGACGGGGGCCGTTGCCCGCCCCGTGAGTGATTCGGGCGTTCCACGGTGACGGACGCCGATGCACGCGACTTGGTGCTGTTTCAACAAAGGTTGTTCCGCTTTCTTCCCCCCTTACCAAGTGGATAGAGGGGGGTCTGTTTCCTTCCCCCCTTACTAAGGGGGGATTGAGGGGGGTTCATGTAGGCGGAGAAGAACCTCCCCCAACCCCTCCTTGTCAAGGAGGTGAGGAAGAAACACCATTACCTTTCTGGAAGCGGCACTGGCCTCCGCACACGAATATGCACGTTGACGTGGTCATCATCGGCGCGGGAATGTCGGGGCTGGCCGCCGGAATCCGTCTCGCCTACTTCGACAAGCGCGTCTGTATCGTTGAGAGGCATCACGCCTGTGGCGGGCTTAACTCGTACTACTGCAAGGATGGGCGGCCCTTTGACGTCGGCCTGCACGCCCTGACCAACTATGTGCCACCGGACGTGCACGGTGCACCGCTCAACAAGCTGCTCAGACAACTTCGTCTCTCGCGTGATGAGTTCGCGCTGTGTGAGCAGTGGTTCTCGGAGATCCGTTTTCCGGGGAGATGCCTGCGCTTCACGAACGACGTTGACGTGCTGATCCAGCAGGTTGCCGAGACGTTCCCCCATCGGATCGACCGGTTCCGAAGCCTCCTCTCGGTATTGAGGGAATACGAGGATACGCGTCTTGACATGCCCTATCGCTCGGCGCGGAAGGTCCTCGGCGAATCGCTCGATGATCCCGTCCTGATTGATATGCTGTTGTGCCCCGTGATGTACTATGGCAGCGCGGAGCAGCACGACATGGACTTCACGCAGTTCGTCACGATCTTCAAGAGCCTGTTTCTCGAGGGGTTGGCCCGGCCGCGAGGCGGCGTGCGCACGATCATTCGAGCCTTGGTGAAGAAGTATTGCGCCTGCGGCGGCGTGTTGAAGATGCGCAGCGGTGTCCGGTCGATCGATGTGGAAGGCGGGCTCGCAAGGGGCGTAACGCTCGAATCCGGTGAGAGGCTGACAGCCGACATCGTGTTCTCTTCCGCGGGTTTGTTTGAAACCTTGCATCTCGTGTCCGACGCCGCGGAGGCGCCATCGGGAGATGAGGTCGGACAGCTGTCCTTCGTCGAATCGATTGCCGTGCTGGATGCTTCCCCGGCTGCGCTGGGCCACGAAGCCGCCATCGTTTTCTTCAACGATTCGGAGCGATTCACCTACGCCAGACCCGAAGGCCCCGTCGACCTGCGAAGCGGCGTGATCTGCTGCCCCGGCAATTACGCCGGGCACGAGAAAGCGGCGGAAGGACTGTTCCGCATGACGAACCTGGCCAACCACGAGCATTGGATGAACGTCGATGAGACGACATACGTCAGGCGAAAGGAAGCATGCCGGGCGGATCTGAGGCGAAAGGCGGTCGACTGCATTCCGGACTTCGCCGATCACGTCGTGTACGAAGACATGTTCACTCCGCGCACCGTCCGGAAGTACACGGGGCATATCAACGGGGCGGTGTACGGCGCACACCGAAAGATCAGAGACGGCCGAACGCGGATCAAAAACCTGTTTATCTGTGGGACGGACCAGGGGTTTCTCGGTATCATAGGCTCGCTTCTCAGCGGGATCACGATGGCAAACCTGCACGTGTTGGCGGAGGATTGAGCGACGATGGCGCGGGATCGCCTGGTGGGTATCAAGAATGGTTATGATGTCATCGTCGTTGGATCGGGATTGGCCGGTCTGACGGCGGCGAACTACCTTGCCAAGTGCGACCGAAGCGTGCTTCTGCTCGAGCAGCATCACAACTTCGGCGGTCTGGCCGCCTGGTTTACGCGTCGCGGCGGCCACATCTTCGACATCTCGCTTCACGGTTTCCCGGTCGGCATGATCAAGAGCTGTCGAAAGTACTGGACGCGCCGGATCGCGGATTCGATTGTCCAGCTCAAGTCCATCCGCTTTGACAACCCGCAGTTCCAGTTGGAGACGACGTTCGACCGGGCCGACTTCACGAGCCTACTCGTCAAGAAGTTCGGAATCGAGCCGGCGACGGTCGAGCGGTTCTTCGACACGGCCCGCGGCATGAACTTCTATGATGATCAGAGCATGACCACGCGCGAGCTGTTCGAGCGGTTCTTCCCGGGCCGATCCGACGTGGTCCGATTGCTCATGGAGCCTATCACCTATGCCAACGGGTCGACACTGGACGACCCGGCCATCACGTACGGCATCGTCTTCTCCAATTTCATGAGCAAGGGTGTGTACATCTTCCGCGGCGGTACGGACAAGCTGATCCGGCTCATGACGGAGGAGCTCGCAAACAACGGCGTCGAGGTGCGCAGCCAGGTTCAGGTCGAGCGCATCTGTGTCGAGAAAGGCCGCGTCACCGGCGTCGTCGCAAACGGCAGGCACATTCCGTGTGGTGTCGTGGTTTCCAACGCGAACCTCAAGACTACGATCGAGAAGCTCGTCGGCGCCGAGCATGTCAGCGATCAGTTCGCAAACGAGACGAACGCCGTCCGCCTCAACAACAGCAGTTGCCAGGTCTACATGGGTGTCCGCCGCGGAGAGAGCATCGATTCCATCGGTGACCTGATCTTCACATCCACCGACCCCGTGTTCGACTCGAACAGACTTTGCGCGACGGACACGGGCAGCCGCACCTTCTCGATGTACCGCCCCGACATCAGACCCGGATCGGATCGCCATGCCATCGTCTCCTCCAGCAATGCGAACTGGGATGACTGGGCCAATCTGGACGAGAATGCGTATCAACAGCAGAAGCAAAGATTGATCGACACGACCCTGGACGTGCTCGATGGGTACCTCCCCGGCATCCGGAACAAGCTGGATCACATCGAGGCCTCGACACCCAGGACCTTCCACCGTTATACACAGCAGGCGTGCGGGGCCACGTTCGGCACGAAGTTCGAGGGTCTGAAGGTCAGCATGGACCTGCCCAAGCAGATTCCCGGGCTTTTCCATACCGGGTCGGTCGGTATCATCATGTCCGGTTGGCTGGGCACCATCAACTACGGCGTGATCGTGGCCAATGAGGTTGAGAGCTTCATCCATAATGACGCCATGACCGCGGAGAGTGCCAGATGACGACAGAATCATTGACGGTTTCATCGATTCCGCATCGTCCGCCGTTTCTGTTTGTGGATGAGATTGTCGAGGTCTCCGACGATCGCATCACCACGACGTGGACGGTCGATCCGGAATCTGATTTCTTCAAGGGCCATTACCCCGGTGAGCCCGTCATGCCGGGCGTGCTCATCTGTGAGTGCTGCTTTCAGGCGGGCGCACTGTTGATCGCCCACTGTATCGGCGGCCTTGATCCCGCGAAGGGAATCCCCGTGTTGACGCGCATTCAGGATGCCAGGTTCAAGCAGATCGTCCGACCTGGACAGACGCTGAACATCGAGGTCACGATCGACGACGAGCTCGACGGGGCCTATTACATGACCGGGCGTGCCACGGTCGGCGGTAGGCCGGCGGTTCGCGTGACCTTCGTGTGCAAGCAGGCCGTCGGACAGGATGCGGCGTCGTGAGCTTCCTTAACCTGTCAGACAAGGTCTTTCTCGTGCTCGGCGTGGCGAACCGTCGCAGCGTTGCCTACTGCGTCGCCCGCCTTCTTGAGGAGCAGGGTGCGACGGTCGTGTACAGTGTTCAATCCGATGGGCAGCGCGAGGGCACGGAGAAGCTGCTGAGTGGGCGAGAGGTGCACGTCTGCGACGTCGAGCAGGATGACCAAATCCTCGCGCTGGCCCGTACCGTCGGTGAGCGGCATCCTACGATTCATGGCATTGTACATTCGGTGGCCTTCGCCAACTATGAATCCTTCAGTGGCAAGTTTCACGAAGTCCGTCGTGAGGATTTCCTCCAGTCTGTTTCGGTGAGTTGCTACTCCCTCATTGCCGTCGCCAACGCATTCAAGGACCTGCTCGACAAGCGCGCAAGCGTGGTGACGATCTCGATCTCGACGACGCGGATGGCTGTCGAGGCTTACGGTTATATGGCCCCGGCGAAAGCGGCGCTCGATTCGTCCCTGGCGTTTCTGGCAAAATCCTTCAGCCGGTTTTCCGAGGTCCGCTTCAACGCGGTCTGTGCCGGGCTGCTCAAGACCAGCGCCTCGGCGGGGATTCCCGGCTACATTGACCATTACTTGTTCGCCGAGCAAGTGATTCCTCGCAAGCGCGCCGTGACGACTGACGAAGTGGCGGCCACCGCCGTCTTCCTGCTCAGTGAACGGTCGAGCGGTATCAATGCCCGGGGAATTGTCGTCGATGCCGCCATGGCCACCAACTACTTCGACACTGACGTCGTCAAGCACACACTCACCGGCGTCTGGCCGACCGAGAAACCATGACGCTGCACCCCGTGCTCGTGCACATTCCACAGCCGGCAGATCGGCGGACGCCGCAGGGCGTGGAGCAGCAGCGCCATTACGCTCGCGTCGCCCTGTCTCACTGCGGCGTGCTCTGCGGTGCGCCGACGGAGGGATGGCGAAACGATGAAGAGGGGCGCCCCCTTTCCAACGCCGGTTTCCATTGGTCGGTGTCACACAAGCGTCAGTTAGCGGCTGCCGTCATTTCCGATTGCCCGGTCGGAATCGACGTCGAGCACGTGCTGCCACGACGCGAGGAGGTGCTTGATGAGCTTGCTGCGGATGACGAGTGGGATATCCTTGGTGATCGATCCTGGCAATGCTTCTTCCGATTGTGGACCGCGAAGGAGGCCGTACTGAAGGCCAACGGCTTGGGAATTGCTGCTTTGTTGAACTGCCGTCTGCTGGAGGTGCGGGATCTCCATCATATGCGACTGGATGTCGAGCGGGCTTCCTGGCTGGTTGTACACCATTACCTCGAAGATCACGTAGCCGCCGTCGCGTGTCATGGCGAGGCCATCGAATGGCACACGGTGCGCGATACTACCCAATAACTGACCACTGACAACTGACCACTGATACCTCAAATGACCCTCTGGATTCTCGCTATCGCCGCGCTGCTGACGTCGATCGTCTCGGCCATTCTCGGAATGGCCGGTGGGATCATGCTGTTGGCGGTGATGTTCTGTTTCCTCTCGCACAGCGAAGCCATTCCAACCCACGCAGCCGTCCAGATCGCCAGCAACGGCACGCGCATTCTCGCGTTCATCGGAGACGTCGATCGGCCGGCGCTTTTTCGTTTCATTCTGGGCGTTGTGCCCGGCGGGCTGATCGGAATGGCGCTGCTGTGGTTGCTCGGTGAGCCGGGACGGAGCGAGCCTTACCTCAAGACGCTTGTGGGGGCGTATGTGTTGATTGCCACATGGCTTCCCAAGGCCAAGTCCGCAACGGGGCAGCCGGTCAATACGTGGCCTGGGTTTCCGCTCACGGGGTTCATGGCCGGGACGGCTGCCTTGACCGTCGGAGCGGTCGGCCCGCTCATCGCGCCGGTCTTTGCCCGCCACGGGTTTGTCAAGGAGCGGCTCATTGCCACGAAGGCCACGTGTCAGCTCGCCACGCACTTGATGAAGATCCCCGCATTCATCCTTCTGCGGGACCTCGATTTTGGCAAGCTCGGAGTGCTCGCCCTTGTCATGGTGCTCATGGTCATTCCCGGTACGCTCATCGGCAAACGCATCGTCAAGCGGATCACCGATCATCATTTCCGGATCGCTTTCCGTGTCGCTCTCACCGCAGCCGGTCTGAAGGTGCTCCTTTATGACGGGCTTTACCAACTGATGTGACGGGCTCCGCGGATCGAGGAAATTCGAGTAACCGGTTCTCAGTCATCAGTTGTCAGTTATCAGTTGTCAGTTATCAGTTGTCAGTTATCAGTTGTCAGTTATCAGTTGTCAGTTATCAGTCGTCAGTCGTCAGTTGTCAGTCATCAGTTGTCAGTCATCAGTCGTCAGTCGCCGGGCCGAGGGCAAACTTTGGCGGTTCGCACCCCAGCGTTTCGACACGATGGCTGGTCCCCCATCCTTTTCGTTGGAAAAGGGTGGGGGACGAATTGAGCAGCTGAAGACACCTTGAACAACCGTCCGTGCCCCACCCCTCGCTCCACGAAGGATGGGGCACGTATCGTCTTCCTGCAGTCTCGCGTCCGCGCGGACTAAAGTCTGCGGCTCGCATAGTCGCGAAACATATGGAACGCAGTACTCGGTGGTAGGGAATCGGCATGTTGGCGTTGCGAGTTTCGACGCTTATAGCACTCTCCGAATTCGTGTAGCCGTCGCCGGGCGAATAGCATTGGACAAAGGAGTCGTGTGACCGCCGGACGAAAAAAGAGTTTGCTCTATCCGCTACGTGTTGGGTCGGGTTCCGCCGGCAAGTGTACACTCTCCCCAACCGGGGGCGGTGTGAACGGCGCGAACTCCTCATCGTTCCAATACAGAAACCGTAGCGACGCGTCCTCCAGCGGAACACGAAACTCGAACGACACTTCCGCCGGCCGACCGCCCTCTGTCAATGCCGTGACCGTGGCTGTCATATCGGTAAGTTCCACGCGCTCCCCCAGAGACATAGGATGGTGCGGCCCCCGGGCAAGTTGGTCGATCGCCATCCAAAGATAGCCGTTTCCCGGTCTGACGATCAGCGTTCGCACGTTGGGGCGATGCACGACGACGGGCTTCGGATGGCTCGGTGCCAGAACACGCGTATGGGCCGGTACGGGCAGACCGTCGAGCGCCCGGCGCTCGGGCAGGTAGCAGGCGGCTAGCGGAAGCGGGGCAGTGACAATGACAACGGACTGATCTGCGACGGAGTCATCCATTGGGACATTGTGCGCTCCCAGCCTCTCCACCAGGTTTCGCGGGCCCACAGGCATGGCCGAGCGGACTGCCAGGGCCAACGGCGCGAAGCAGAAGTGGACCAGCACGAATGCAAAGGCGAGCTTCCCTGCAAAACGCGAGGAAGATCGCACGTCGCCAACTGTCGTAACACTGTCGCTCTGCCCGAATGCGCCCGCGAGGAAGTGAGCGAGAAGGGCAAACCCTCCCAGCCCGACGAAAAAAAGCATCCTGTCTGCCGGAAACGTCGAGCAGATCGGCACCAAGGCCAGGAGCATCCCCAGAACCCAGAACCGTGTTGTGGCGTCCCAGTGCAACCGCCGCAGCACGACGATGCCGATGACGAGGAGGACGGGAACGACCCAGAGGTAGTAGAGCGAAGTCATTCCAAGGTCGACGAGCAGGAAGTGAACGTCGGAGGGCGGAAGCAACCACTGCCCCAAGAGCAACAAGGGCGCTCGCTCCACGACAGCCGTCAGGAAGCGCAGCGGCTCGGCGATGGGATCGAGGTAGAAACCCATCCCCGACACGCCGTACCCGAGGACCGTCCACGTGATGCGCCATGCGATAACAACCGCGGCATAGGGAATGAGGATGAGGACGCGACGCCGCCACGTTCCTCGATCCAGAAAGACGGCGTGGGCAAACAGGTAGGCGATGGTTCCGATACCCGCTTCGGCTGACAGCAGGCTCAGCAAAAGGGCCGCTGGAGCGAGCACGCTCCCCATGGACCATCCCCCACGTCGCCATCGGTCGTGGGCGAGAATGGCCATCACACCGAAGAAGGCCGCAATCAGGGCATTGCGGTTCGCAAGAAACCCGACAGGCATACCGCGCGCGTCGTCGATTGCGTACAGAAGTGCAGCCAGTCCGGCAGCCCAGGTCAGCCCCATGAACCGGCGGAACAGGATCGTCACGACGCCGATAAGACCGCCGAACCAGAGCAGGCTCTGCGCGTGCATGAGTGCGGGGTGATCCGGCCAGAGCTGGTAGTCAAACCAGTGCGTCGCCACCGTCAGCGGTCGGAAAAAGGCCGCGCGAATCTCGGGCGCCGTCCACCATGGCCAAAACCCGATGTCCATGAGATGACGGGTTTGCTCCGGATTACTGCCGGCGAAGTTGAACAGATCCAGGCGCGATCCAATCTCGCCAAACACCTCCCGCTCCCCGATCAATCGCAGACGGTGATGGTAATCGTCCGCGACAAGACCGCCCCAAAGGGACGGCAGCGTCAGAAGGATGGCGAGCGCGGCCAGAACGAGCGGAAGCCTTCGGTGCAAAAGCAGCGCGCGCAACCGCCGCGCACCACGACCCGATCGACCGATTGCGTCGTTCCCTTTACTCACCCGCCCCATCCCGACAAGGAGCCCGCCTGATACACAGACGGCCACCGCCCGGCGATGTTATGGACCGCAACCATCGGCAATGTAATGGACAAGGGAGAACCCCGAAAGCGGGAGTCGGACACCTTCGCTGGCGCTGGCGCCACTCGCGTACACTGTCCAAACTTAGCAGTCCGTTGAAAAACGCGGGCTCCGCTACAATCGCGTAGCGTCACTCCTCGTGGGTGACGCCTAAATGGTGCTTCGCCGCCCACGAGGGGCGGCGCTACACTTTTTCAACGGGCTGTTAGGGGGCAAACCTGAGAAACCGCTGTCCGTCCGGTTTCTTCTGGGCAATCCCACGCCATAGCTTCGCTGCCGCGCGGTGGCGCGAACACAGGATGAGCAGGTAGAGGGGATGCCCTGCGGCACGCTCGATACGCTGATACTCAAACTCCTTGTAGTCAAGTTCCCTTATTTGTGGTTCTCCTCCGAATTAGTTACTGGAGAATCGCCCCGGTAATGCCTGTTT
>CBDUZO010000091.1:0-16722 GCA_965371725.1 uncultured Phycisphaerales bacterium | reverse complement strand
AAACAGGCATTACCGGGGCGATTCTCCAGTAACTAATTCGGAGGAGAACCTCATTTCTAGCCAACCCGAGGATGAATGTCCTCCCACACCGCCAGGGACGAGCCCCGCACATCCGTGGACGGCGCAGAGAACGCAACCCGGACTGCTCCGGCAGCTTCCACCCGCTACGGCGCGCCATCATCGGCCTACGGACCCTCGCCGAACGGTAGTTTCTTCCTGCGCAGGTAAATCTCCCTGAGCTCTTCCAGACGTTCGTCCGAGAAGAAGACACACCCGGTCTGCCTGACCGCACCTTCGGCAACGTCCTTGGCAAACGCCTCGCACGTTGGAGCACCGCACAGTCCACAGTCCAAACCGGGAAGCACCTTACGGACGCTCTCTTCTACTTTCACCCGTTTGACGCGCTCCTTGAGGTCGCTCACACCCTTCTCGACCACGCGTGGTTTGAGCTCGCCTTTGATGGAGAAGTCCTCGGTTGCGTAGCGTCGGTCGACTTCGGCGTCGATCTCCGGTGTGGAGTCGGGCAGGTCGGACAGAAGGCGATGGATCTTACTGAGCGAGACGTAGATGTTGTCCACGGCCAGGTTTCCACTCGGACATCCGCCCCAGCATGCATAGCATTCGAGATACTCGATATTGCGCAACTTCCCCTTGTAAATGTCCTCGAACACCTGGATGATGTTCGCCAGTCCAGTGACGGACAAATACCGATGGCGCGAGAGATTGCGTGCCTGTCCCTCACTCGTTGTCCACCGATACGGACCAGCGCTGCGCAAGACGCGATGCGCCTTCAACTCTGAGTCCTGCTTGTCCAATGTGTGCGTCAACGCCAGGATGTCATTGTATACGTCCGAAATCCCAAGTGCACCGTCGAGATTGCTCTTGGCGCCCTCGGCGGGTTCAAGGATCGAGATGGTCTTTGCCTGACACGGCGTGATGTAGATGGCCGCCACGTCGTCGCGGTCGATGCCAAGTTCCTCGGAGTACTTCCGCTTCAGCTCCCGAGCGGCGAGCTCGCGTGGAAGCTGAACGCGAAGAAGCTGGTCGATCATGCGCGGATAGAGAACTTGAACAAGTCGTACGATGACCGGACACGAATTGGAGATGAGCGGAAACGTCCCCTTCCAGTTCCTCACGTATTCCAGAATGGCACGGTTAGCCAGGGCAATCTCCACGGAGAAATCCCACACGGCGTCAAAGCCCATAGCCAGCAACCCCCTCGCGATGTGTCCGGGGGTTATCCCCATAGGGAACTGGCCGAAGAGAACGGGAGAGGGAACAGCCACCTTGTACTTGAACTTGTCAATCTCGGCAAACGACTGTGTCGTCGCCTGTATGGCGCCGCTCGGACACGCGCGCAGACAGGAACCACAGTCGATGCAGAGTTCCGGTATGAGTTTTGCCTTGCCCTCCCTGACGCGAATCGCCTTTGTCGGGCAGACCCGCATGCAGCCAAGGTGCCCATCGCACTTGCGCTCGTCAATGCTGAAACCGTGTGTAACCTTAGCCACTTGCGTCAAGCCTTACCGTTACAGACACCGTGGTTCCCGCACCTACCTGGGATTCCAGGTTGAAGTCATCCGCGTTCTTCCTGATGTTCGGAAGGCCCATGCCAAACCCGAATCCCATCTCACGCATCTGATCCGTCGCGGTCGAATAGCCCTCCGTCAGGGCCATCTCAATATCCTCGATCCCCGGCCCCTCGTCAGCGATCACCAACTGAATCTCACGATCGGTGAGGACGAACGTGAGCGTCCCCTCGGCGGCGTACATCACAACGTTCATCTCAGCCTCAAAGGCAATCACGACGGCGCGGTGGACAAGATTGGGATCTATGTCCAATTCCTTGAGGATCTGCTTGATCTCGGTCGCCGTCTCCCCGGCCTTGTCGAAATCGCGCCCGTGAATCCCGTACGTTTTCCTCAGCAGCTCCTCGGCCATCACTACATCCCGCCTTTCAACCCCACCTCACGTAGGATGCCGCACACATCGAACATTCCTTGCTCGGTTGCAAGAATCGGAATGTCGCGCGCCACTGCCAGTTTGATGGCGTTCTCCGCGGGGCGCTTCCCGCGGATGTAGATGATCGCGCGAACGTTGGCGATATCGGCGGTCCTGACCGACTGGACATTCGTCAGCCCCGTTATCATCAGCGCACCGGGATGGGCGAACGCGAGGATCTCGCTCATCCCGTCCGACGCGACAACGGTCTCGACATCAGTCGACAGCCCTCCCTCTCCGGCCAGCACTTCACATTGTAGGATATCCCTGATCTCAGCAAGCCTCATCAAGACACCTCCGGGCCACAAACGCCTCGTCGCCAGCAACGACCACGGTCAAGCCTGAACCGAACCGGCGTTGGAGAGAACTCGTCCACGAGACGGGGGATCACACTTCTCGATTTCGTCCGGCCGCCTTCGTTCACGTTGTCACATCGTTCCTGAAAACACAACCAACCGGCAATCCAAACCACACGTCAGGATCCGTTCCCGGAGAGGTACGCGTGGATGTCCTTTGCCGCGTTTCTCCCGGCGCCCATGGCGCTGATGACCGTGGCCGCTCCCGTGACAACATCTCCCCCCGCCCAGATCTTGTCGCGCGACGTCCTACCGGTTTGATCATCGGCCTCGATGTTCCCCCTTCTACCCACCTCAAGACCTGGAGTCGTCATCGGAACAAGGGGATTGGGACTGTTCCCAATACTGCACACCGCGGCATCGACCTTCATGATGAACTCGGACCCCTTGATCGGAACCGGGCGACGTCTTCCGGAATCATCCGGCTCGCCGAGCTCCATCTTCAGGCATTCCATCTCGGTCAGCCAACCGTGCTCGTTTCCGATAAGCCGCAAGGGAAGAGTAAGAAAATCAAAGATCACGCCCTCTTCCTCCGCGTTCTCGACCTCCTCGAGCCTGGCGGGAAGCTCCTCGCGGCTTCGCCGATACACGATATGGACCTCGTCCGCCCCGAGTCGTAGCGCCGTTCGCGCGGAGTCCATTGCGACGTTCCCACCGCCAAAGACAGCTACCCTCGATGGACGCTTGATCGGCGTGTCATATTCGGGGAACCGGAACCCCTTCATCAGATTGCAGCGCGTGAGGTACTCGTTCGCCGAATACACGCCGTTTAGGTTCTCACCTGGAATATCCATGAACCACGGAAGCCCCGCTCCCGCGCCGACGAACACGGCGTCAAAAGTCCCGAACAGCGCATCAATCGTCTTCGTCTTGCCGACGATATAATCGGTGAACAGTTTCACGCCGAGACTCTTCACATACTCGACCTCGCGTTGCACAGCGGCTTTGGGAAGACGGAACTCCGGAATGCCATAGGTAAGCACGCCGCCCGCATCATGAAGGGCCTCGAAGATCGTCACTTCGTGGCCGAGCAGGGCAAGATCGTTCGCCACAGTGATCCCCGCCGGCCCCGAACCGACGATGGCGATCTTCTTACCGGTGGGCGATGCGATGGCGGGCGTCTCCGTCGCACCGCTGGCAGCCTCCCAGTCGGCCAGGAAGCGTTCAAGGCGTCCAACGGAAACGGGGTCCCCCTTCTTGCCCAGGACACACTTGATCTCACACTGCTCCTCCTGCGGGCAGACGCGTCCACAGACGGCCGGAAGAGCATTCGTCTCTTTGATCTTCTTGATCCCCGCGCCGAAGTCACGCTCGACGATGCACTTGATGAAACCGGGAATGTCGATGGCGACCGGGCAGCCGTCCACACACAGCGGCTTCTTGCAGCCCAGACACCGGGAGGCTTCCTCGACGGCGAGCTTCTCCGTGTAGCCGAGCGCCACCTCATCGAAGTTCTTGACGCGTTCGAAAGGCTCCTGCTTTGGCATCGACCGCCGGGTGTAGTCTATTTTCTTAGCCAACGTGCGCCACCTCCATGACTAAAAGTGGGAAGCGCAACCGCTCTTTCGGAGCGGATGGACTTCTTCGGGATTGTAGGTCTGCCGCCGCTTGAGGAACTCCTCCCAGTCGACCTCGTGCCCGTCGAAGTCGGGCCCGTCGACGCAGGCGAACTTCATCTTACCCGCCACCGTCAAGCGGCAGACACCGCACATCCCCGTACCGTCGATCATGATCGGGTTCATGTTCACGATGGTCTTGATGCCCATCGGTTTCGTGACCGCCGAGGTCTTCATCATCTGGAACGTGCAACCGTTCACGATGATCCGGTCCGGCTCGATCTTCTCCAGCGTCAGAATCTCGCCAAGACGCGTCACGTGCCCCTTGTAACCGGCTGTCCCATCTCGCGTGACCTCGATGACGCTGTCGCACACCTCCTCGAACCTGTCTTGCCAGTAAAGCAAGTACGAGCTGCGCGCCTCGAGCAGGGCATGGACCTTGTTCCCCGCCTCCTTCAAGGCCCGGGCGACGGGATAGATACTCCCGACCCCATAGCAACCACCCACACACAGAACCGTTCCGAACTCACCGATCTCGGTCTCCTTCCCAAGGGGACCGGCGTAGGAAGGAATCTCATCACCGGGCTTGAGCTTCGCAAGCTTCGCCGTCGATGCCCCGACCTGCATGAAGATGGAGGTCACGGTCCCGGCCTGGCGATCCCAATCGGCGATGGAAAGAGGGATGCGCTCGCCAAACTCATCGGGCCTGACAATCACGAAGTTCCCCGGTTGAGCCGATTCCGCAACATTCGGCGCCTCCACCACCAACTCGTGAAGGTTCGGGACAATCATCCGGCGTTCAACGATTCGGTACATCCTTTCCTCCGTGCGCGCTATTTCCCGGCGGCGGAAGTTTTCCTGGAACCCGCTGCCTTCTTCGGCTTCCGGGCAGCTTTCACCTTGACCTTCACGGGGCTTGATCGCAACCGATAGAGCGGCTCGAAACCAGCGCGATGCTCAATACCCCCATACGCCACCGGGCGATGGAAGTAGACGGCGCCCCGCGGGCACTCCGTATCAGCTTTGACCAGCCCGGTCACGGTGATCTTGCCGGCCGAAACCGTAATGCTGCCGCCGGGCTTGACCCGAAGCTCGCGCAGGTCGTCGGGGTTCATTCGGAAACCCTCCTCGAGGGCAAGCTCCTCGAGACCCTCCACCTTCGAACTCAAGTCAACACCGCGATGGCCAAACCCACCGGGCTCGGCCACCAGCAGATACGGGCCGCTACCGGCGACTCCGGCCTTTGGTTTGTCGATCGTGAGTTTCGTCTTGGGCGCAAGCCGACGCGGTTTCCGATCCGGTCTTGCCGGGAAACCGGAAACGCTTCCGCTGATTTCCTTGAGGATTGCCTTGGCGCTTCCGTACTTCAGGTCGGAGCATTTCAACTTCGCGGCCAGACGACTGAGAATGAGCCAATCAGGCCGGGCAAAGCCAGCAACAGCACCGTCCGGAAGATCCTCGATCTTGACCAGCTCCTGCACGCGCCCTTCGACGTTTGTCAGGGTCCCTTCCGCTTCCGCGAAGCTCGCCGCGGGCAGAAAAGCATCCACCTCGAAAGGCGGATAGTACGTGCTCTGTGCGATGAGATAGTCGCAGTCAGGCCGCTCGAAGAAAGGAACCTCCCCGACGAGATAGATCACCTTCGGCTTTGCTTTCCCCTCGACCACGTCGGCCAGCGAAATACCCTCTCCCTTCGCCTTGGCGACACCGGGAAGCACCTCACCCATCACGCCCATCTCGAGCGCGCCGCGCGTGTTCGCCCCATTGTAGAGAGGCATGAAAGTGGTGTTCTTTCGCTTGGCAAGCGCCAGGAGGGCCTCGATCAAATCTTCATTCGCATGATACTCAAAGGCCGTCGGGCCGAGGACAACCGCCAGATTCCCGCCCGAGCGGAGCACGTTCACAGCCTCCTCCAGCAGGCCCTTGTCCGCGCCCGTTTTCCTGGCGACCGCCGCCAGACTGCCCGTCCGCTTCACGGCGCCTTGGACAATACCCTTTAGGAGAGTTCCCTCCTTGCCCGGCGTAGGACGCAGCCAGTAATCCGTGTAACGCGCGAGGTTGGAATCTCGCGGATCGATCGTAATGAGGTTCGCGCCATCCCTGATGGCATGTCGAATCTCAACGCCGGCCACGGAGAAGTAGAACCTGGAGTCAAGACCGACGGCGATGATGGAATCAGCCTCCCTGATTCCCCGCATCGATATCGGGAGTGAGAACAGCTTGGCCCACAACCCAAGCCCTCCGGGAAGCGACGCGCGCGCGGCGGAGTCGATGCTGTTGAGCTTGAGACCTTTGCGCACGAACTTCTGCGCGGTATAGAGGCTTTCGTTCGTCAGATCACCCGATACGACCATCAGGAAATCGGCCGCTTTGAGGCCCTTCAGCTTCTCGGCGACCTCGCCGATCGCCTCGTCCCACACGACCTCACGGAAGTACTTCCCACGTTTCAGCATGGGCTTTTTGGCCCGCGTATGATGATGCGTGGCTTCCGGCATGGAGAACCGGCCACGTACGCAAAGTTGTCCGTCGTTGATCTCCGGGTCGAGATTGGGACGGACCTTCGACAGACGGCCGTCCTTGTGGTGGAGCTCGACCTGGCATCCAATACCGCAGAAGGGGCACGTCGACACGAAGAAACCGTCGGGCATTCCGTCCCACTTGGAGCCCTTGTCCGCCAGCGCCCCCGTCGGACACACCGACACGCACGCGCCGCAGAACTCACACCCGGCTTCGACGTGGCTTTGTCCAAACGCGGGCCCGATCTGCGCCTGCGGACCGCGATACTTGAACGCCAACACGCTGGTTCCACGGACCTCCTGACACATCCGGACGCAACGACCGCAGAGGATGCAGATGTTGTAGTCACGGTCGAAGAACGGATCATCGTGCTCGGCTTCGTGCCCGCGATAGTAGACGGGGTAGTCGATGTCCGTGACGCCGATCTTCTCGACAACGTCCTGCAGTTCGCACTGGCTGTCGTTCGGGCAATTCCGGCACCCCGTTGTAACGCCGGCCTTGCGGATGGTCTGCTGGCTCTCCCGACATTCGTCCTTCTCGCCACAGACCAGGCAGCTCGACGTGTGCTCGCTCAAGATGAGCTGGAGTATCTCCTTCCTCATCTCGCGGACCGTGGCTGTGTCCGTCAGGACCTTCATCCCCTGCTGAGCGATCGTGCTGCACGAGAGCGGATAGCCGCGCATCCCCTCGATCTCCACGATGCACATCCGACAACCACCAAACGGCGTCAGGTCCTTGTGCGAGCAGAGTGACGGGATGTAAACGTCGTTCAGTTCGGCGGTCCGCAGGACGGTTGCGCCCTCGGGGAAGGAGACCTCGCGGTGGTTAATCTCCATTTTGCACGTGCGTGTCTTTTTCAGGCTCACGTTATCCTCACGATTCAATGACAATAGCGTCGCCGGCGATCGCGTCGAAGCGGCAGATCTCGTAGCACGATCGGCACTTGATACATTTCTCCTCATCAAGGTTGTGCGGTTCGGAGCGAGGTCCCGAGATAGCCTGCGTGGGGCAGACCTGCACGCATCGCTGGCAACCCGTACACTTGTCCTTGATGATCCGATAGATGACAAGGTCTCGACATACCGCAGCCGGACATCGCTTGTCCTTTATGTGCGCCAGGAACTCGTCGCGGAAATACTTGAGCGAAGAGAGAACCGGGTTCGGGGCCGTCTGCCCCAATCCGCACAGCGAACCTCCCTTGATCGCGCCGGAAAGCTTCTCGAGCTTGGCGATATCATCGAGCTCGCCCTTCCCCCTGCATATCCTCTCGAGTATCTGAACGAGGTGTCTCGTCCCGACACGGCAGGGTACGCACTTCCCGCACGATTCCTGCTGTGTGAAGCTGAGGAAGTACTTCGCCGTATCGACGATACAGGTATCCTTGTCGACGACAATCAGCCCGCCCGACCCCATGATCGAGCCGGCGGCGGCAAGGTTCTCGTAGTCGATCGGGGTGTCGAGGAACTCCTCCCCCAAACATCCGCCGGAAGGCCCGCCCGTCTGCACGGCCTTGAAGTCCTTGACCAGACCGCCGCCGATGTCGTAGATGACCTCGCGAAGACTGATCCCGAGCGGGACTTCGATAAGCCCCGTCCGCCGGAGCTTCCCGACGAGGCTGAACGTCTTGGTGCCCTTCGACGTCTCCGTTCCATACTGTGTGTACCAGCGTGCGCCGTTGCGGAAGATGTTGGGAAGGGTCCCGAGCGTCTCGACGTTGTTGATGATCGTTGGCTTGCCCCGCAACCCCTCGACGGCGGGGAACGGCGGGCGGGTCCGCGGCATCCCCCTTCTTCCCTCGATCGAGGCGATCAGCGCGGTCTCTTCACCGCAAACGAACGCGCCGGCGCCCTCCTTGATCTTGATATCGAAGCTGAAATCACTGCCGAGAATGTTGTCACCCAAGAGCCCGAGCTTCCGCATTTGCAGGATGGCCCTCTTCAATCGCTCGATGGCCAGCGGATACTCGGCCCGGATGTAGATGAACCCCTTGCCCGCGCCGATGGAATAAGCCGCGATGAGCATTCCCTCGAGAAGAGCATGGGGATCACCCTCGATCAGTGAGCGGTTCATAAAGGCGCCGGGGTCACCCTCGTCGGCGTTGCAGATGAGATAGCGCTGATCGCTCTTCGTCTCGCGGCAGAAAAGCCATTTACGCCACGTGGGAAACCCCGCCCCACCGCGGCCGCGAAGCCCGGACTGCTTGACGACCTCGACGGTTTCCTTCCACGACATCGACAGGCACTTTTCGATCGCCTTGTACCCGTCTCGCGCAAGGTAGTGGTCCATGTCCTCCGGGTCGATGATACCGCAGTTTCTAAGCACGATGCGAACTTGCGGAGCGAGCATCGGGTGATCGTGGAACTTGGGTACGCCGTCGATCGGTTCGTCACCGAAATGCCCCACGAGATGGGATCGCGGGATCATTCCATCATCAAGGAAGGCGTCGAGGATCTTGACAGCCTGTTTCGGTTCGAGGTTCGAGTAGCTGATGCGCGGTTTCCCGGGCATCTGGAAATCGACGAGAGGTTCGAGATAGCAGGGGCCGATGCAGCCGACCTCGATGACTTTTGCGTCGACCTTTCTCTTCTTGAGGTGGGCCGCGACGGCATCGATCACCTCCGTCGCCCCGGCCGCTCGCCCGCAGGAACCCGCGCCGACGTAGATCACCGGGCGCGTGCTGCTTTGAAGCTTCTCCCAGTTCCGTACGGCGCGCTTGCGGCGCTCGTCAATCGTTTTCACGCTCATCCAATAACCTCTGCAGTTTGAGGACCGACATCCGGCTGTAGGCCTTGTCGTCGACGGTCACCACCGGCGCGAGGGCGCAGCATCCGAGGCATGCCACGCGTTCGAGATCATACTCGCCGTCGGCCGTGGTCTCGCCGGGTTTTACTTCAAGGCGCCGGCCAAGAACGTCGAGCATCTGTTCACCGCCCTGCACATGACAGGCGGTGCCGAGGCAGACCTTGATATGGTGTTTGCCGGGCGGAGTGAAACGGAACTGCGCGTAAAACGTGCTGACCCCGTAGATCTCGTTCTCCGAGATTTTCAGCCAGCGCGCAACCCAACGCATCGCGCCGGGGGACAGATACCCATCGGCCCGCTGAACCCTTTGCAGCACGGGGATGAGGTCCGCGGGCTCGCCCTCGAATTCCTGCATCAGCTTCTCGACCGAGTCTCTCACCATAGGCCCAATCCCCTTTTTCGATGCGAGGAATCTCTATTCGTTTTCTACTTCCGTTCAGTCGAGAGATCATGGGCACCGTTGACAGCCGCGCCGACCGCGTTGGCGCGACGGCTGCTATCGGATACCGATGTCGTTGAGCTTCATTGCGAACGACCACGTATCAACGTCTGCGGAGAAAAGTCCGATCCCGGCCTTGTTGGCGAGGTCGATGACGTCTTGGGCCGGCTTCTTTCCACGGACAAAAACGACCGCGGCGACATCCACGAGATTCGCAGCCGCGATCAGGCTCTTGTGCGTCTGGAGCGTGACCAGGATACCGCTCGCCTTGGCCCCGGTGATGATGTCCGAGACCATGTCGGAAATGTAAACGCCCTCGATGTCCTTGTCTTTGTACTCGTTGAGGGAGCTTAGGCCCGTCCTTTCCACGAGTTCGGATACTTTCATCTGTGTTCCCTTCTATCCTCAGCATTCCGCGATGATAACTTGGCTTCACGAATCCGTGCGCGCGAGGGTTAGTAGATGTCGGTCAGGCCGGTGTCGGCGATGACGATCCCCTCGCAGGTGTCAATGCTGGAACACTTGATGCACGGTACGACGACAATCTTCTTATCCGGGTCCTTGAGGTTCCCGTTGAAGTACTCCGTAAGGGCTTTGATGCCCGCCTCGCTCACGCATTTGCCGGTCGCGTGCGTGCTGTCCGCACAAAGCGCCACGTAGACCCACGTACCCTTGCCCCCCTCGACGGCGGTGCGGCCCACACGGCATTCCGGGTCTCGGCAGGTCGAGAGCATCAGCCCCATCATATCATTGAGGTTGACGACCTCACTGCACTCGTCGCAAGCCAGGTCGAACTTGACCGCCTGGGAACTGCCGAGGTACGTCCAGAAGTGTTCGCCATCCTGATAGTCGTCAACGGGGGGCACGGCCTCGGCAGAGAAGAACGACGCACGCGCCTTGCATCTGTGACACCCCTCAACGACGAGGTATCCGTTTCGGATGTTGACCATCGACCATCTATGGTTACACGTACTCATCTATCCTCCGATCCCGTCGGGTCACGGCCGACTGCGTACGGCCGCCGTCTAGCCGCCACCAGTCGCGGTGGGGCGTTTACCGGACCTTCGGCTCCCATCCTAGCAGATCAGCCCGGCACCCCGCAAGCAGGCCGGGGAAGCACGCCGGGACTGCGGCGTGGCCATATCCTGCGGCACCACGCGACGCGGCGGGCTCGCAGGCCTTCAGCCTGCAACGCCACCCGGCTATTGCAGAGCAGGCTTTCAGCCTGCAACGCCCAGGTCTTTCAGCGTGCCACTTTCAGGCGGGCCTTCAGCCTACGACCCCGCCCGCCGATTCTGTCACGGACCACAGCCCTGCCGAGGCAGCTGCTCGGCTGGCAGGGGCACAGTATCGAGAAGTCCGAGCCCCGGCGGTCTACGAAATCTCGCAAGTCGACAGAGCGTACACGTGCGGTGCTCGGCTTGGCCGTGATCGTGCGGTCTTCGAGCCGGTCAACCCCAGGTAGGCGGGGCTCTCGAATATCCTGTACTCCTTTAGTCAGCAAACGACCTACGGATTGACAGGGCCGATGCGCCGCGTATGGCCTGTCCGTGCCATGATTACGGATTCAACCCTGCCTGGACTTTGGTCCACCTACGGCTTGGAGGCTGGATCGACGGACCGAGAAAGCCGTTGGCGCACGGGGCCGCTTCCTGTAAGCTACTACTAATGGGGTGACTGTCGGAGCGGAGGAGCAAGAGACAGGCTGCTCTCCCAGTCCGGAGCAAGGGGACTGGCTGGTCATCGGACGCAATCACATCTCGGGCTGTGCGTGCCTCGACTCGTCATTCCGCGGGCAATTGAGTTCTGCAGCAGTGGACCCGAGTTACCCAAACCGGTGGTGGAATAGGCAGTCGGCGTATCAACAGGCAGCGGCCATAAGGAGGTATAGGCATGACGTTGAAACTGAACGTATCCGTGTTACTTGCGGTATTTCTCTGCACCGGAGCGGCCGTGTCGGCCGGGTCGGGAGCAGGTGACAGAGGGCTGACGCTATATGACGGCAACGAGGCTGTCGTCGCACCGGCGGACGTGGCGGCAATTGCACACGACGACGTGTCGGCGAAGGACGTGATGCTGAGACGGTTGGCGCGCATGCGGAGCCCGGAGGCCAAGGACCGCCATGGCGACCGCGTGTATGCGGGGGCTTTTGATATCGCACCCCCTCCATCCATTGATGTCACGGTTGCCGCTTCCAACTGGCGCCCGTGCGAGCTCGAGTGCCCGCCGGGCGGAACGGCTGAGGGTGAGCCCGACTGCGGTCAACCGTACGACACGGTCAACGGCGGGTGCCTCTTGGATCCTCCGTTGTTTTCGTCAATCTCATGTGATGAGACGGTCTGCGGCACGGCCGAGTGGAATGGATCGATACGCGATACTGACTGGTATGAGGTCGTGATCGGTGAGCCGATGATTCTCACCTTGACGGTCGAGGCCGAGTTTGGCGTTGTGATTGGCTTGCTCGAGCAGGAAGTGCTTGGTGTCCCCGGCTGCGGTAATCTCACGGGATACCTAATCCCGTACGCGATTCTCGATGAATGCGTGGAAGACGGCATCGTTACGGGCTGCTTGTGGCCTGGAACGTACTACTTGTTCATCGCCCCGGACTTTAACGGCCCGACGTTTGCGTGTGGTGCGGACTACCTGGCCACGCTCACTTGCGAGCCTTGCACGCTTCCGATCGCTGCGTGCTGCATGCGCGATGGCACGTGTGTGAACGACACGACGCCGTATGATTGCATGATCCAGGGCGGTACGTATCAGGGGGATGGAACCAACTGCGGTATGGTCTCCTGCCCGCAACCGCAATCCGGCGACTACTGTCCTATCCCGCTACCGGTTGACCTGCCGGGCGACCTACCATACGACGACCTGGATCAGGACAACTGTGGACGGTTGAACGACTATGACGAGACCTGCCTGGGTATCTTTGACGGCGGCGAGGAGATTATCTACGAGCTGAGCGTCACGACTGCCGTAAACATTCTGATCACGCTGGATCCGAAGGACACGGAGTACACGGGCATTCTTCTGGACGATTCCTGCCCGCCCGATCTTGACTGCATTGCCACGAGTGTCAGGTATGACGCCGTTGTGCACGATCTTGGCTGCAAGCATCTCGAACCGGGTACGTACTACATCATGGTCGATACCTGGCCGGCACCGTATTGCATTCCGGAGTTCGACCTGAGCATCGAGACCTGTGTTCCGCCGACCGGTCGCTGCTGTTACGAACCGTGGCCTATCTGTGTGGACGGTCTCACCGAGTGGGAATGCCAAACGGGCTATGACGGCAGGTTCACACCGCATCTGAACTGCACGGCCCACCCGTGCCCGATGCCCGTTCCCGAGTCCTGCGCCGAAGCGTTCACGATCAACTCCGTACCGTATGAGGTGCTGATCGACAACGATGAGGCGACGGCGGACGGACCGGCCGCGAGCTGCGATCCTTATTCCGCCACCGGCAACATGCGGAACGACGCGTGGTTTGCCTGGACGGCCGACGACGACTGCTTCGGTGAGATAACGGTCACCCCCGAGGCGTACGACGCGATCCTTGTTGCCTGGGAAGGTCCGAATTGCGGCAGCTTGGTGGAAGTCGATTGTGTCGACACTCCCGAGCCGCTTGTCTACCAATTCACCGCGGTTACCGGGACGACCTACTGGTTCCAGATCGGTGACACCGGCGCCGCCGAAGAAGGCGGTCTTACCACGATCGAGTTGACGTGTTCGGATACCGGTGCCGGCGCCTGTTGCTTTGAGGACGGATCGTGCAGCGATGTGACTGCGGCCGTCGATTGCGTCGACGCCGGCGGTTACTACTGGGGCGAGGGCACGGACTGCGGTCCGCCAAACCCGTGTCCGCAGCCGCAGCCCGGCGATGATTGCGACACCCCGCTTTTCCTCACGTTGCCGGGTGACGGCTTACCGTACGTCGACGACAACACAACCTGTGGGCATGGAAACGACTACGACGAGACGTGTCTGGGCAACTACGACGGCGGCGAAGACATCATCTATGAATTGACGCTCACGGATGATAGGTGTCTGGACATTCAGGTGGACAGCACCGATCCAGGTTGGATCACCGCGGGGGTAGTCATTGACACGGTTTGTCCGCCTGGCGGAACGTGCCTCGCGTTTGACACGGATCCGGAAGGTGATCCGAGGCTGATGGTGGAGCTTACCGCGGGCACCTATTGGATCATGTTCGACACATGGCCCAGCCCGATCTGCACGGCCTTCACAATGACGATCGACGATTGCCCGCCGATTCCGCTGAACGACCACTGCACGTCCTTGAAAGAGATCGGCGATACGACCGGTCTGGCATTCGACACGACACGGGCCACGTTCGACGGGGCGGGCACGTGCATGTACGGCCCCAACATCTGGTACTGTTATACGGCCGACTACACGGGCAGCATCGACGTCAGCCTGTGTGGTAGTACGTACGATACCAAGCTGGCAGTCTACGAAGGTTGTACGTGCAATCCCCTGGGGACCGAACTCGGATGCAACGACGACTACGACTGCGCCGCCAGAAGCCTGCAGTCCCAGCTTGATGACATCCCGGTCAGGGCCGGGCAGGAGTACCTGATCGAGGTCGGCGGCCACGGCAGCAACACCGGTCCCGGGGAGTTGGCCGTTACTTCCGACCCGGACCCGCTGGGTCGCTGTTGCTACGATCCATGGCCGAACTGCGTGGACGATATCGCCGAGTTGGACTGCGAACTCATCTACAACGGTTGGTTTAGAGAGGGCCTGAACTGCACGGATGATCCATGTCCGGAGCCGTTCGCCGAGACTTGTGACGAAGCCCTGGTGGTTACGCACGTGCCGTTCACAACGACGATCGACAATGGCGACGCGACGGCGGACGGTCCGGCTGCAAGTTGCGATCCGTACGGTCACGGCGGCGCCATGCACAACGATGCATGGTATTCCTGGACGGCTGACGCGGACTGCTTCGGTGAGATCACCGTCACGGCGGAGGACTACGAAGTGGTCATGGTTGCCTGGGAAGGCCCGGACTGTGACAATCTCGTCGAACTCGGGTGCGTATTCGAGTTGCTCGGCAAACCGCTTGTTTTCCAGTGGGCTGCAGTGACCGGAACCACCTACTGGTTCCAGATCGGTGATCCGGGCGGAGCCGAGGGTGGTGGTCTTACCACGATCGACATGACGTGTTCGAGTCCTGGCAATGGAGCGTGCTGCTTCGAGGGTGGATCATGCAGCGTCATGGTTGCCAGAGACTGTGCCATCGCCGGCGGTTTCTATTGGGGGGAAGGCACGGACTGCGATCCGAATCCCTGTCCGCAGCCGGCGTCCGGAGACGATTGCGACACTCCGTTAAGCGTCGTGCTGCCCGCCGATGGCATACCGTACGTTGACCTCCACAACACGACCTGCGGGCACGGAAACAACTACGAGGATACGTGTCTCGATGACTACGATGGTGGCGAGGATATCATGTACAAGCTGACCCTCACCATGGATATGTGCCTGAACATCAGCGCGGACAGTATCTGCTGTGGGTGGATTTGCGGCGGAATTGCCCTCGACACCGTTTGTCCTCCGGGCAATCCGTGCCTCGAATCTGCTACTGATCCCTATGGTGATCCGAGCATGCAGGTCAGCCTGACCGCCGGGACCTACTACCTGATGTTCGACAACTGGCCCAGCCCGACCTGCGTGGAGGACTTTACACTGACAATCACTACGTGTGTGCCACCGGTTCCGGGCGATTTCGATTTCGATACCGACGTGGACCTTGATGACTATGACTCCTTCGAGGAGTGTTTCACCGGGCCCGACGGCGGGCCGTTTGGGCCTGGGTGTTGGCCTGGCGACTTCGACGATGACGACGACATCGACTGCGATGACTGGGAGGCGTTCAAGCTTGCCTGGACCGGGCCACCCACCGATCCGCCGTTTAGCGTCAACTGCGACGCAGATTGCAACGGTAACGGGGTTGTAGACGAGTACGACATCGCTTCCGGTACAAGTCAGGACTGCCAAGGGAATGGTGTACCGGACGAATGCGAGATTGACGAGAACAGTACCGCACCGGGAGGTCCGTTCTTCTGCGTGGACAACTGTGATCCCGACTGCAACGACAACGGCGTGCCTGACGAATGCGATGTGGTGAACGGCACGTCCGAGGATTGCAACATTAACGATATTCCGGACGAGTGTGACATCGCGGAAGGAACAAGCCAGGACTGCCAGCCGAACGAGGTGCCGGATGAATGTGACATCGCTGAGGGTACGTCGATGGATGCGAACCAAGACGGTGTTCCTGACGAGTGTGCTCCCCCGATCGTGGCACCGCTCCCCGAGAACAGCCTCGGTATCACGGATTGCACAACCGACGAGGATTGCGCGGACAAAGCGAACTGTGTCGACGGAACATGCTACGTGCCGAAGCATCGATACATCTCGATCGCGCGGAACTCGGAGCAGGTCGAGTACACGGCTCGCAGGATCAGTCTCCAGGGCGATGGTGCAGGTCCGTGGTGGGTTGGCACGCCCTATCAGGCGTCCGGGTTCACCGTCGCGGACGTCGTCGATGACCCCGAATACGTTCAGACCTGGCCGGACCTTGTCAACGTCATGGGTTGCGAGATCGCGCCGAACCAAACCTACCTCGTGCAGGCGATCGCCGAGGGCCAGGAGATCACGGAGGAGGCCAATTACTCGACTGCGATTGCGCTGCACACGCCGGAGGTTTGGGGTGATGTTGTCTCGACGTGCATGTACTACAACTGCGATCCGCCGCAGGGTGAGGTCAACATTGACGATATCCTGGCTGTGATCGGGGCGTTCCAGTCGCTGAACAACGACCCGCTGACGTGGTTCGACATTGCCCCTGCGCTGGGCGATGGTGTTCCGAACCAGATGGTCGACATCGACGACATCCTGGCAACCATCCAGGGCTTCCAGTCCAAACTGTATCCGGGCCTCGGACCGCTTGACTGTCCGTAACAGTCCGTTAAAGAAGGTTCTCCTCCGAATTAGTTACTGGAGAATCGCCCCGGTAATGCCTGTT
>CBDUZO010000090.1:0-16936 GCA_965371725.1 uncultured Phycisphaerales bacterium | reverse complement strand
AACTGGCACGCCAACGCTCGAAAATGAACCCGCGCTCGCTTATTCTGGGGCTAGCATATGGTTTGAATCGACGGTCAACTGGAACCTTGAGTACCAGAGGCGCACAATACGCCACTCAGAATCCGTTCGGATAAGACCCAAGAGAAAGCAATCCTTGGAATGGTTCCTCGATGTTGCGTCTAAGTTCCGCATGCTTCTCAGCCTCCTTGTCGGGAGACCGGTCCGTTTCACTTCCATGGAGTTTTGCGTCAAGAAGCGAAAGCTCCCGAATCTCGGAGATAAGCTACATCGTGAGTATCTCGATCTCTGTCGCAAGCAAGTCGGCACGCTGGAAGGCAGAAGCCTCTTGCCGGGTGAAGTCCCTTTCACTTACCCATCGATCCGAAGGGACATTCAACGCATCTTTGACGCGTGGTTTGCCAACGCGGACGTTTTGCGCACGACTTACGAGCTATACTTCGGCGTTACAGTCAACCGGGATACTCCAGTTGTATTCAGGTTTCTGGCCCTAATCCAAGCATTGGAAGCCTTCCACCGTGCGGCTGGCGAGGACAAGTACGTATCGGAGAGTGCTTACCGGCCTATCCGGGAAACTCTGGTACTCGCCATTCCGTCTACCGTGCAACATGACCATCGGGCAGCACTGAAAGCACGGCTGATGTACGGGAACGAATACTCGCTGAGGAAACGTCTGCAACAGCTCCTCGAGCCTATGCCTCGCGACTTGCTGTCGAGTATCACGGAAGCCGATCCGGAGTTCATTCAAAGGGTAGTTGCGACGCGCAACTACCTCACGCACAGAGATGAGAGTCAGAAGAGCGAGGTGATGGACTTTGCTGAGATGTTCAATGCCGCAGAATCCCTGGAGCTGATCATCGCTTTCTTGCTCTTAACGAAAACGGGAATATGCGCCGACAGAGCATCACAGGTCATGCGCACTCATTGGACGTACAGAAACCGACACCGTATACTGACGAAGCCCAAGAAGCGAATGCAGCGTACTGGCGACCCGCAAAGCGGTTCGCCATCCCTTGATTCGTAGCATTCCCAGCGTCCGCAGGTCTCGCTGACCGAGCTGCTCAGGTCGAGGATCAGCGCGCGTTCCCCTTCCTTTTCGTTAGAAAAGGATGGGGAACGGATTGAGCAAGTAGGGTGGGCACCGCCCACCAAAAACATCGCCGCCGATGGTGGGCCATGCCCACCCTACAATCCTCGAACAACTGTCCATTCCCCACCCTACAATCCTCGAACAACTGTCCATTCCCCACCCTTCGCTCCGCGAAGAATGGGGCACCCGTGCTCCGATGTAGCGCCGCCCCTCGTGGGCGGCGAGAAGCCATTCGGGCGTCACCCACGAGGGGTGACGCTACACCATTGTGGCGGAGGCCTCGCTTTTCAACGGACTGTTACGGGCGCTTCTTCTTCGCGCCGGGTTTCGCCGGTTTTTTCTTCGGTCCCGGATGGGGCGTCTTCCCTTTCGCTCCCGGTGCGGGCGTCTTCGGTCCGGATTTGCGCATCTTCGGGCCGGATTTGGGCGTCTTCGGCCCGGACTTATACACTCCGGGGCGCTTCTGCGCCGATCCAGGCGTCCTCAACTTGACGGGCGGCCGATAGAACCGTAACGGACGCGGCCTGATGACTTTGTGGATGCTCGATCGCACCGGGTAGTAGTGTCCCCACGTATAAAGGATCGGCCGCAAGCGCGGAAACCGTGTCGGGTACTTGATGATGTACGAGACCACCACGTCCTCATCGCTCAAGTCCTTGATCTCCTGCCTCAGCGCCGCGATCTCAGCCGCGTACGCCGCGTCCTCGGCCAACTGATCGAGAAGCAGCTTTAGGGTGATGGCTTTGGCGAGTGCGTCCTGCGCCTGTTCCGCGCCCTCCAGATTGGTCTCGCGCATCTCCTTCTCCGCCACCTCGGCGGCCATGTGAAACTCGTCCGGGGCGATCCACCCGTCCCCATCGCGGTCGCACTCATCGAAATCGAGCATCAGAATCATTGACGCATAATACTGCCCGGCTGCCAGCTCCTTGGCATCGATCCTGCGATCGACGTTGACATCCAGAAACCGCAGCTCCCGCAGATGCTCGGGGGCGGGAAGGCTCGTCGATTGCGCCCGCTGAGCCGGCGGCTGTGTGGGTTGGAGCAGGTTGGCAGGCTGCTGGGTCACCATCAGGCACGTCAGGGTCGCCGCCCATGCACTAAGGGGCATGCTGATCATCGTTACACCTCCTCTTGTTCATCAGTTGGCCTTGCGGTAGCAGGCGGAGAAGAACCTCCACCAACCCCTCCTTGTCAAGGAGTGGGAGGAAGAAACACCATTACCTTTCTGGAAACTGCTCTAGCGTTTGATGGTCCGCAGGAACTCCTGCACTTCCGGGATCTCGCCCTGGTAAATCAGATAACCGTTATAGGGCTCCCGTTCCGTAGTCTCACCGGCGATCGGAGTGAGCATAAGCCGCTTCACCTCTTCACGATCGTCGGTTTGCCCAAGAACCCAGCAGAGCTTCATGTACGCGACCTCCGGCAGCATGTTGGATGCGGGAACGACGCCGAGTTCCATGATCTCCCGCCCGGTTTCGTACACGTACATCTGCACGTAGCCCCAGAGCGTTTGCACCGTCATGTAGATGTGGACGCCCTTCTCGATGGCGCGCTTGATCGCCGGATACAAGGGCTTGTTGACGTGCCCGAGACCGGTACCGGCAATCACAATCCCGCGATAGCCCTTCTCCACGATGGCGTCCACTACATCCGGAAGCATGTTGGGGTAGTAATACAAGATGGTCACCTTCTCCTCGAAGGCAACATTGATCTTGACGTTCCGGTCCGTTCGACGTCGCTTATAATCCTTCCGCAGATGCGTGATCTTGTCCGGATCGATCATCGCAATCGGAACGTCGCCGATTGTCCGAAAGGTCGACCGGTAGCTGGAGTGCATCTTGCGAACGCGCGTACCGCAATGAATCAGGCAATACTGGTCGGACGTCGGTCCGAACATGCACACGATGACCCCGGCGATGTCCCCCTCGGCGGCGGCCGTGACCGCATTGATCAGATTGATGGCCGCGTCTGACGACGGGCGGTCGGACGAACGTTGCGAGCCCACCATGACGATGGGGACGGGCGAATCCTGCACCATGAAGCTGAGGATGGCAGCCGTGTGGTGCATCGTATCGGTGCCGTGCCCGATCACAACCCCGTCCACACCCTTCGCCACCTCTTCGCCGATGCACTCCGCGATCTTGACGTACTGCTCCGGACCCATGTTCTCACTGAACACGCCGAAGAGCTTCTCGGTTTTGAGGTTGCAGATGTCGGCGAGCTCTGGAACGGAGCCGTACAACTCGCCGGGCGAGAATGCGGGAATGACAGCGCCGGTCCGGTAGTCGAGCCGGCTGGCGATCGTTCCACCGGTACCAAACAGGGCGACCCTCGGCTTCGCAGGATCGGTGGGGTACTCCTTCTCCGGGATCTTGTAATGGGCTTCGCGCCGACCCCGCTCCGTGATCGCGGTGATGACCTCAGCCGCGACGCCGATGTTGTAGCCCGTGTCAAGCTTCAATACGACATGCTTGTCGTCCGAGGTCTCGCTACGAGGAAGGATCAGCCCGATGAAGCGTCCCCGGGCCGTCTCGACCTCGACCTCGCTCCAGACGCCGACGCCGTGGCGTTCGAGCACCGCTCTGCCGGAACCACGATAACCCTGGAACCTCTTGTCACTCATTGGCCAATGCCGTTTCCAGAAAGGTAATGGTGTCTCTTCCTCCCCTCCTTGACAAGGAGGGGTTGGGGGAGGTTCTTCTCCGCCTGCATGAACCCCCCTCTATCCCCCCTTCGTAAGGGGGGAAGAAGGCGTAACAACCTTTGTTGAAACGGCACCAGTCAAACCTTCGTAGACGCTTCGCGGTCGCGAGGCGTATCCAGCTTCTCCGCAACCGACCGCGCAAGCTTCCCGCCATCGACGCGGCCCCGCAGTTCCTTCATCAGAAGACCCATCACGTGGCGATGCTTCGCCTCGAAGCGGCGAAACCGCCCGTGGTCCAGCCCATCGACGACCGCACCGACGCGCGCCGCCAGTTCGTCGTCGCCGCAAGGGTGCATGCCGAGTTCGTCAAGGATCGTGGAAGCGCTGCTATCCCGCTCCGGCTTTTCAAGTCGCCGATCGAGCATCCGACGGAGCACGTGGACAACTCCTTCGCGGGCCAACCGGCCGTCGGCGTAGACCTTGAAGACCTCGTAAAGATCCTCGTCACGCAACAGATCCGGACGCATGCCCCGCCGACGGAACGCCTTCATCCGCTCACAGAACACGGTCGCCGCGAAGGTCGGAGCGATCTTCAGTTCGTCAATCAGTTGAGAAAACAGACCCACGCGGGGAGAGATACACAGAATCTCGACGAAATCATCCCGCAACCCCATCTTGCGAAGTCGCTCCTCACAATCCCATACGAACTCCGGTAGTCGTCGGCGAATCCGCTCGATCCGTTCATTCGGAATCGCCACCGGCGGGAGGTCCGTGTCCGGATACATGCGGTCCGCTCCGGGCAGGACACGCTCGAAGCCGTGGGTCCCGTCCTTGAACGCCTGGCGGGTGTCGCTCGGCACACCGGTCGCGGCCTCGCGAGCGCGGATGACAATCTCCTGACACGCCGTCTCCGTATCCGCTTCATCACCCCAGACAAGGATGAACACATCGTCCCGCGTGGCGCTCATCTTCTTGCCGACCTTCTGCCAAAGCGCACCATCGAGCGATTCCGACGGACTGTCGGAATGGACCATGTTCGGCAAACGCGTCAGACATGCAATCACGCGAATGCGATCGGAGAACTCCCTGGCGAACGTCGTGTGCTCCTGCGTCACCTCGTTCAGAATCCCGGCGAATCCTTTCAACGTAACGCACTTGACCATAAGACCTTCGTCGATCGCCGACCGCATCGGCTGATAGGACGTCTTGGACACGAGCCGTGTGACGTCGTCGGTACCGCATTCCAGCGTGTCCGGCGTGATACCGCGGCGTTTCAACTCGTCTCGAATGTGCAGCAGCGCACACTGCCGCCTCGCCTCGTTATAAACCAGACACGGTATGCGCCAGATCTGCGGGACCCCCTTGATCTCGACCCGGGTCCCGCCAGCAACGCTGACGTTCACGTCCTGGCGCGCGGCCCCGTATCCCGTACGGACCTTGCCCGTACTTCGACAGAGCTTTCGGATGATCTGGGCGACCTCGGCAGCCTCCTGCGGGGTTTGCATGTCGGGCTCGGTCACCGGCTCGACCAACGGCATCCCAAGCCGATCCGTCAGATAAACGCGATCATGACCGATGTCCGAAACCTCACGGCAGGCGTCCTCCTCCAACCCGAGCTGCCGGATACCGATCCTGCGATCCTTGTACGGAATCCAACCATCCACACCAAGAATCGTCGTGCGTTGAAAACCCGTGGGAATCGATCCGTCAAGGTACTGCTTCCGGGCAATGTGGAACTCGTTCACCAGGTTCAACTGAAACAGCAGCGCCAGCTCAAGCCCCACCTCCAACGCATCCTCGGCGATGAAGAACGGCGGCGTGTCGTCGAACTCGTAGGTGCAGACGGTATCATGATGAATGCGATAGTAGATGTTCTTGCGGGTCTTCTTCTCCATGAGCGCCGTGCCGTCATACTCGCCCAGCTCCGAGAGCGTCGGACGCATGTGACGCAGGATCTCAGTGTCGAAGTCGTTACTGTATCGACCGGCCGGACAGCGACAGAACAACTTCGTCCTGGTGACGAGCTGCTGGTGGATCTCCAGCCCGACACGAAGCCCGATGTCGGCATAATCCTCCGCCGTCATCTCATCAAAAGGCTTGAACGAAAACGGCATACGTATCGACTCCCGGCGTCGCCACGTGATTGTGACGCCTCGACGGTCCACGCAGGTCCGCTCGAATCCGGACGGACCGGTGTTCCGTCCTTTTCGTTGGAAAAGGGTGGGGAATGGATTGAGCAGCCGAAGACGTTTCAGACAACCGTCCGTTCCCCACCCTTCGCTCCGCGAAGGACGGGGCACCACCGCGGTGGGCAATGCCCACCCTACACGTTTCAATCGTCCCTACAGGACTCAGCCAAGTTGAAGATCATCACCAACGCCGGCATGAATGCCGGGGCTATTCTCATTCCGTCCCATCCGGGAACTCATGGCACCTCAAGGCGCCTACATGTGGATCTCGGGCGCGTCCTCGTCCACCTTCGCCCGGAGGCAATCCCAGTAGACGAACCCGCAGAGCAGCAAGAACAAGATCAGGCCCGCCCAGTTCTGAATGCGCGCCAGCGATTCCGGATTCACGCCGCCATCGAGCATCCGCCCGCTGCAATCGAGGAACGGCATGATTTTGCCGACCAGCCGCTCCGTCGTACCGACGAGCATCTTGGTGCCCAAGGCCAACTCGTCGATGGCCGTCGTGAAGTTCACGAGCACTTCCATGATCGCCCCGCCGGCAATCAGCCCGGAGGCCAGCAGGATACCCTTGTTGCTCCGGGCCTTCGCGGTCTGTTCGTTCTTCGTGCTCCTCTTCACCATCCAAGCAACGAACGCCCCAATCAGAATCGGCGTGTTGATGTAAATGGGCAGATACATGCCGAGCCCAAAGGCCAACGCCGAGATGCCGAGTAGTTCCATCGTCAATGCAACGACCACGCCGATGCCGTACAGCAGCCAGGGAACCTGCCCGCTCTCTCCGAGGAAGCTCTCGAGCGCACCGGCCATCATGTTGGCCTGTGGTGCGGGCAGTGGATCGGCGCTTTCGGCCGTGTACCCCGGGTTGTAACTCAGCACCATGATCGTCCCGCACACAAAAACCGCCGAGACAAGTGATCCAATGATGGCGTTCCACGCGATCCGCTTCGGGCTCGCGCCCAGCCAATAGCCAAGCTTGAAGTTCGTAACCAGTCCGCCGGCCATCGATAAGGAGGTGCAGACCACGCCGCCGACCAGCAACGTCGCCAGCATTCCACTGTCCCCCTTGGGCAATCCCGCGGCCAACAGCACCACGGCCGTGATGATAATCGTCGTCACCGTCATGCCCGAGATCGGCGTCACCGAGATCATCGCGATCGCCCAAGCGGAGACTGTCGTAAACAGGAACGCGATGACCAAAATCAGCACGACCGAGACAATCGTAAGCCACCACGGGTTCGCCATTTCCGCCATGACGACGAAGCGGAAAAACACCATCATCACGACAACCGCAAACAATCCAAGCAGCATCATCGCGGGGTAGCTGATATCCTCATCCGTGCGGATCGGTGCGGCCTTGCTACCCTTGCCGGAGAGCAACCCGCCCAACGCCTGACGCAAGGCCGTGACAATGACCTTCCCCATCTTCAGGATGGACAGCAAACCGGCCGCGAAGATCGCACCGATACCGATCACGCGCGGACCGTTGTACCAGATGTCGTGAGCATCCGTTGATTCGATAGCCGGGTTGATCGAATGAAGCTGCTCGATACCCAACGGGCCGAGCAGTGGAGTGATTACCAGCACCGACAGAAACGACCCGGCGCAGATGATCGACGCATAACGAAGCCCGATGATGAAACCCAGCCCGAGGTAGTACGCACCTGCTCCCATCGAGATCACAGCCTTGATCTTCTCGGTCAGGGTCGCGAACAGGCCCGTGTCACCGAATGCCAGCGTTTCCACCGACGCCTTTCCGACTGGGTGGAGCACAGCCTTACCCGTTGTGAAGACGTCGCTAAAGAGCTTCAATCCCGTTGCCACGAAGGTGTACACAGCCGATAGGACGAACGAGTAGATCAAGATCCACGCCTGAGACGTACTGCCCGATGCGCCGGTCACAAGAATCTCGTTCGTCGCCGTCGCCTCCGGGAACGGAAGCTTGCCGTGCATCTCCTTGACGAAGTAACGCCTGAACGGGATCAGGAAGATCACACCGAGAATCGAACCGAGGAACGGGATCAGCGAGATCTGGAGGAACAACGAGGTGTTGCTCAGGTTCAGGCTTTCATTGAGCTTGAGGATGTAAATGGTCGGCATCGTGAAGCACGTGCCACCGGCCACATATCCCGAGGTCGTACTGATCGCCAGGATGTAGACGTTCTCAAGGATCGAGTTGCCCCGCATCCCCGCTTTGAGCAGGAAGCCCGACAGCCCCACCGCCAGAATCGAGATCGGAATGGCTGTCTCGATCCCCTGCCCCGCCTTGAGTGCAAGGAAGGTCGCCGCCACGGAGAAGATGATGTTCATGAGCAGACCGAACACCATCGCGCGGGGGGTGAGCTCCGGAACCTTCATGCCCGGAGGCACCATCGGGACGTATTCCTCGCCCTCTTTCAGTTCGCGATAGGCGTTTTCCGGGAACTTGGTCGGCATCGGAGAGTTTGCCATGCTTGCTTCCTTCAAGGGTACGCAAGGGAACACCAAAGCCCGGCTGCGCGCCGCCAACCAGGCCACAGGTCAGATCAGTAGGGTACCACGCCGACCGGGGGCGTTCAAGCTGGACGAAACCTCAGGCGGGGCGTCGCTTTGCATCCCCCCTTCCCAACGAGAGAACAGATGGGGGTTGTTTCTTTGCATCCCCCCTTACCAAGGGGGGAAAGAGGGGGGTTGTCGCCACACGTTTTCGGAAAACGGTGCAGAGGCGGGGAAGCGCAGCCGTGGGATATCCGCCCCGTGATTCCTACCACCGGGAACGCACCGAGCGGCCTGAAGAGCCGGATCATCGCAACAGATTGCCCATCTTACTGCGAACCGGAATCACGGCCCGCCCGCGATCCGCGATGGGGAGCGCCGCCGATCAAACCGCCTTGGTCTTGAAGTCCTTGCCGACCCACGGCTTGGCGACGATCAACATCACGGTCGAGCACATTGCGATACATGCAAAGATCAGCCACATGGACTGTGTGTCCTGCTGGCCCTCGGCCGGGCAGAAGCGATCCATCATCCGTCCGGAGTACAACCAGGGCACAAGCACCTTTGTCAGAAACCATGGTAGCTGTGCCACACCCATGTATTGCCCGGTCCGCCCTTCCGGCGCAATCTCGGCTGCGTACTGGAGGAACCGCGGCTGCCACATCGCCTCGCCGATAGTCATGACCAGGATATAGCAGGCCAGCGTCCAGGGGTAAGGCCCGATCACCAGCAAGAACGCCGGCGCGGCCATGATGAACGTGCCGTAGATCATCATGTTGTAGACCTTGGCCCTCATCGTGGCTGCGGCAATGAGCGGCACCGCAATGAAGATCAGGATTGGGTTGGCGTTGGCAGCGATCTCAAAGTATTCGCCGATCCATCCCTCAAACGCCCGCGAGATGTACTGCGGCAGAATCAGCCAGTTGTAGGTGAAGAGCGTCTGCACGGGAATCAGGGCGAAGATGAAGAAGGAGAACTTGACGTTGGCCAGAGGATGATCCGCAACCCAGCGCGCTGTAACCGGCACCAGAGCGCTCACGATCCAAACAGCCGCCACAATGCCGCCCACATAGAGATTCCAGGGGGCAGGCACACCGAAGTAGATCGCGACGACGAGTGCTGCCGCCATGACCCACATGTGGGCCGGGACGCGTTGCGGTCCCTCTTCCAAGGGCTTCTGCACATCGGCCTTCGCCGACGTGTCCTTCTTCTCCCCCTTGTCCTTGACCTGCTTACCCTTTGCCTGCTCAATGGCGGCGGTCTCGGCCTTCGCCCTCGCGACGGCTGCGGCAACGGTCTTTCTGGAGAGAATGAAGATTGTCACCAGCAGTGCGAAGACGGTACACCCAGTATAGATCCAGAATACGCCGGGGATACCAAGACCGAGGAAGTCCTCGTCTCGCGCCAGGAACGCGAACGTGGGCAGCCAGCCGCCCAGATTCATCAGGGCGTACAGCATCGCGAAACCCATCGCGGCAGTCTTCGGCGTCGTGAACAGGCGGACGCCCGCGTAGGCGGCAGGCTGATACATCCCGTAGCCGATGACAATGAAAAGCATGCCAAGTACTGTCACCAAATGGAGCGGCGACCAGAGCGGATTGACGAACGCAAAAATACCCGGGCCCTCTCCTTTGGACTGCAGGAAGTACCCACCGTTGCGTACGTAGGAGACGTAAACGTCGCTCAGGATCACGTTGACCTGTCCGTCCTCCAACGCGCGAAGCTCGGTGATGTTGACGGAACGCGCATCGGCGGCCAAATCCCCCGGTTCGGCAATGGGCCATCTGGATTCGGCCCTCAGTGTCGCAGCACGGCTGTCCGGATCGCCGGGCTCGACGGCTTCTTCACAGCCGGAGGTGTCAATGGTGCCGACGTCTTCGAACCAGTGGCTCCGAATGACGAATTCGCTCTCCCCTTCATCGCGCCTCGCCACGTAGGCACCGTTAAGTGAGATGGTCGCACCTGCGCAGACACCGATCTCCTCCGCGGCGTGCAGCAACAACCGAGCTGTAACGGGCGCAGTTCCATATTGCACTTGCCAATCGTACCCCTCGCCCTCCACAACACGGGCCTTGCTCACGCGAACAAGCTTGGACTCAAGGGAGGCGTCGGGGGCCATCCCATCGCCCGCAGCCAGGTCCACAGCGAGGGCCGCTGTAACGCCCTCAGTACCACCGTCGTTCGCCAGCATTGCTGCTCGCGTGATCGCCCTGGTCCCATCCTTGGTGTCGATTTCCGTTACGTGCAGGCTCACCATATCACCGGCGAAGACCCCGGGGCGGGGAGGGTCAAGGCCTAGCACGGTCGGCGCCCCCGACAGGAACGTGCGACCGAAGAGCATGAAAATGAACGCGCCAATCAACGCGAACCGGACCCCCCACTTATCCGCCACGGCCCCCAGAAAGAACATGGCGATCGTGATGCCGGCCGTCAGAATCATCACGTTGGTGTGAGAGTACTCATCTGCATGTTCCACACCCTGAAACACGAAGTCGGAGAAGTGAATGGCCAAGTACGAAAGCACACCGAAGTAGCACATTCCCTCGATGACGTACGCCAGGTTGATCCCCCACAGCGCGCGCGGCGCGTGGACCAGGTCGATAAACGGCTGGATGATTTCTCGCAGGGGGTGCTTCTTCGGTTCGTCGCTCATGGTTACCGATGACCTTTCGCTATGGATCTACTCCGACATCTCTATCCCAAACGGGCCGCAAGCTTGAAGCTTAGGCGGAGGTTCGAACGCCATGCCACGCCGCTGTCATCCGTGCGTCCGCGCGGACTGAAGTCCGCGGCTCGATTCGGCGCAACACCGCGCGGACTGAAGTCCGCGGCTCGATTCGGCGCAACACCGCGCGGATCGAAGTCCGCGGCTCGATTCGGCGCGACGCCGCGCGGACTGACCCTTGACACTTCGTGTAAAGGGGAGCAGTCCGTGGCTCGTGGATTTCCCTTACTTCCTCTTTCCCTTCCCCTTCTCTTTTCCCCACAGCTTCGCCAGCTCCATCAAAATCTTCACGGCTGATTCCATCTGCTCGAGGCAGGCAAACTCCAGGGGCGAGTGGAAGTTGTGCATTCCGACGGACATGTTCGGCGTCGGCAGGCCCATCTCGGAAAGGCGCGAACCGTCGGTTCCGCCGCGGATCGACTCGTGCACCGGTATGAGCCCGGCCTGCTTGATCGCCTTGGCCGCCAGATCGACCGCCCGAGGCTCCCTGGTCAGGTGCTCGATCATGTTGCGGTACTGCTTCTGCACCTTGATGTCGACCTTGGCACCGGGGAACTCCGCCATAATGGTGGAAGCCACGTTTCGCAGAATCTTCGCCTGATCCTTGAGCTCCGCCGTCACGAAGCTGCGCAGGAGAATCTTGATCTTCGTTTCGGGCACGCCGCCTTCGATGACGTATGGATGCAGAAACCCATCGCGATCGGCGGTTTTTTCGGGAGCCAACCTCTGCCATGGCAACCGCGTGATGAACAGTCCCGCCAGGCGAATCGCGTTAATCATCACATCTTTGGCAAACCCGGGATGGATGTTCTTGCCCGTGATGGTCACCGTCGCCATGTCGGCGGAGAAGGTCTCGTTCTCGACACCGGCTTCCCCTTCGCCGTCGAGCGTGTAGGCGCACGTGGCGTTGATCTTCTTGATGTCCACCTTGTCACAACCGCGCCCGACCTCCTCGTCGCACGTGAACACGACGCGGATCGGCCCGTGCTTGATTCTCCGGTTGGCCATCAACTGAGCGGCGGCTGTCATGATGCAGGCGACGCCGGCCTTGTCATCGGCACCAAGCAGCGTCTTGCCGTCGCTGGTGATCAGCGTCTTGCCCTTGAGATCAGCCATCCCCTTGGTCTCCGCCGTCCGGATGATCTTGGTCTTGTCGCCGGGCAGGACAATGTCCTTCCCGTTGTATTTCCTGACGATCTGCGGTCTGACGTTCTTCCCGGAGGCGTCGGGCGACGTGTCCATGTGGGCCAGCCACGCAACCGTCGGGGCCTTGGGGATGTTTCCGGGGATCGTGCCCATGACAATCCCATATTTGTCGACCCCGACGTCCTCCAGTCCAAGCGCCCTCATCTCCTTGGCAAGCAGCTTGCCGAGCTCGATCTGCCCCTGCGAGCTTGGATATTTGTTCGTTTCCTCGACGGCCGTAGTCTCGACCTTCACATACCGACAGAACCGATCCAGCAACGTCTCCATCGATGCATCTCCCTTCGGAAGCAACCGTTTCCCAACTCATCCGGAGCCGCCGCGGAGCAGCCCCCTACCGACCCCGTAACCACGCGGGCGGCGATACCACGATTCAGCCTGTCCTCGCCGTCTCCCGCTGCGCCGAAGCCTAAAGCACCGTGCGCGATTCCGCAAACGGCGTGAGACGCGGACTTGAAGTCCGCGCGGCGCCACCGAAATCGACGGTCGTTCGATGGTTCGCAATGCCGCGCAAGCTAAAGCATGCGGCTCGCGAACGGCACGATCGCGCACGGTTGTAATACCTTGTACGGCCTCAAACGCCGAGACGCAACTTTCCGACCCATCAAGGCGTCAATCAAGGTTATTCAGGGCGGAACGCACGCACGTCACGTATCGGAAGCCTTGCCGCGGAAGCGGTTCTTCGTTACCCTCACCGCTCTGTGAGTAAGCGTGCGAAGCCGGCGGCCCGGCCCATCGACACGGACATGTCGCGGGTTGGCCGTATCGGAGGGGCGGGTCCGATTCCGGCTTCGCGTGGACCCATGAACGCGACTTCTTTCAAATGAGGAAACGACCGTGATCAACTACTGCCTGCGACAGGGAATCGTTCTAACCGTAGTCCTGGCAACCGGCTGTACCGCCCAGGCCAAGAGCCACCTTATGCGATACGCCGACGTCCACAAGGACAAGATCGTCTTCACGTACGAGGGCGATCTCTGGCTCGCATCCACCGACGGCGGAGACGCCCACCGCATCACCAACGATCCCGGTCTGGAGCAATGGGCCAAGTTCTCGCCCGACGGCTCGAAGGTGGCCTTCACCGCCGAGTACGACGGCAACACGGACGTTTACGTCATGGACGCCGGAGGCGGCGTGCCCGTCAGGCTGACCTACCACCCGAGTCGGGATCTCGTCCTCGGCTGGTTCCCGAACGGCAAACACGTGCTGTTTCGCAGCAGGCGGGAGTGGCCCTTCAGAGCCCAGAGGATCTACAAGGTCTCGCCCGACGGCGGCATGCCCGTCAAGCTCCCCGTCGACCGCGCGGGACTGACCGCTCTGTCACCCGACGGCACACAGATCGCCTACAACCGCATCGCTCGCGAGGAGAGCACCTGGAAGCGTCACAAGGGTGGCACCGCTCAGGACATCTGGCTCGGTAGCCTCGACAAGCGTGATTACCACAAGATCACCGACTGGATCGGCACGGACAACTTCCCGATGTGGCACGACCGGGCCATCTACTTCAACTCCGACCGCGAGCACGGCACGCTCAACATCTACAAGCGCGATCCGGCGACCGGCAACGTGACGGCGATGACCTCGTACAAGGACTACGACGTCAAGTACCCGTCCATTGGCCCGGACAAGGTCGTGTACCAATGCGCCGAATCGCTGCACTTGCTGGACCTCGAGACCGGCAAGACCCGACCGGTTCCGATCAACATCCCCAGTGACCTGATTCGCATGAGACCCGAGTCCGTCGACGTCGCGCCCAGCAAAGGTTCCTTCAACCTCTCACCCAGCGGCCAACGCGTTTTGCTGGAGGCTCGCGGGGAAATCCTCAATCTACCCGCCAAGGACGGTGAGTCGATCAACCTGACCCAAACAACCGACACGCGCGAGAAGAACGCTGCGTGGTCGCCGGACGGCCGATGGGTCGCCTTCATCTCCGATAGAACCGGTGAGGAGGAGGTCTTCCTGGTCGATCAAAAGGGCGAGAAACCCTGGCGACAGCTCACCACGGGCGGGCAGGGCTTTCGCCTGCAACCGGTCTGGTCGCCCGACAGCAAGTGGCTGATCTTCTCGGACAAGTATCTGCGGTTGAACCTCGTCGACGCGGAGTCCGGCGAGATCACGGTCGTCGATCGGGGCGACTACGATGACGGGTGGTACCGCTGGGGCATCCAGGATTACGTGTGGTCGCCCGACAGCAAGTGGATCGCCTACACGAAGCTGGAGCAGAGCATCCACGAAGCCATCTTCCTCTACTCGATGGACGCGCGCAGCGTGCATCGCGTTACGGATGAGATGTTCAAGGATTGGAGCCCGTCGTTTGATCCGAAGAGCCGCTATCTCTACTTCCTGTCGAACCGGAGCTTCGCACCCGTCATGGGCTCCGTCGATCAGAACTACGTCTGCCTCGACATGGTCCGACCCTACATCGTGATCCTCGCAGACGATGAGCCGTCGCCCTTCGCCCCCAAGGACTCCGACGAAACCGTCGAGGAAGAGCCCGTTGAGAAGGATGAGGACTCGGACGACGCCGACGAGGACGACAGCGACGCAGAAGACGAGAAAAAGGGAGAGAAAGAGGAATCCGACGAGACGATCACGATCGACCTCAATGGGATCGATCGCCGAATCCTCGTCGCAGACGGTGTTCCACCTGGCAACTACTTCCGCCTGGAAGCCACCGAAAAGGGGTTCCTTTATCTCAAGAAGGACAAGCCCGAGTTCGAGAAGTATCAGACCGTCACCGATCAGACCGGCGGTCAGCTGGACCTGTACCATTACGGTATCGATGACAAGGAAACCAAAAAGGTGCTCGGCGGGATCGCCAACTATCACCTGTCCGCCGACGGCAAGAAACTCGTCTATCGCGCGGGCAGCCGGTACGGCGTTGTCGATGTCGGTGGTGTGGCATCCGTCGGCGACGGCGAGCTGGACCTCGACCGGGTACACATCAGGGTCGATCGCAACAAGGAGTTCTTCCAGATCTTCAATGAGGCCTGGCGCGTACAGCGAGACTTCTTCTACGACGCCAACATGCACGGCGTCGACTGGGAAGCCATCGGTGATAAGTACCGCAAGCTCATCCCCTACTGCGGCAACAGGAGCGATTTGAACTATCTGATTGGCGAGATGATCGGCGAGCTCAACGCCGGGCACACCTATGTCGGCGGTGGCGATGTCGAGGACAACGCCAAGTCCGTTCCGATCGGTCGGCTTGGGGTCGATTTCACAATCGAGCCCGGCGCCGACTACTACCGCATCGACCACATCATTCCAGGTACGCCGTGGGACCCGTCCGAGCGATCGCCACTGGCGGAGCCCGGTTGCCCCATTGAAGAAGGCAACTACCTGATCGCAATCGACGGTGAACCGATCACAACCACGGACAACGTCTTCAGGCTGTTGGAGAACAAGTCCGGCGTCGTGGTCACGCTGACCTACAACGACAAGCCGACCGCCGAGGGCGCCAAGACGCATCGCGCTGAGACGCTCGGACGCGAGGGACCGATTCGATATCGGGAGTGGGTTGACGCAAACTTTGCTTTCGTGGATAAAGCCTCGGAAGGCAAGCTCGGATACGTCCACATACCCGACATGGGGCGCGGGGGCCTGGTCGAGTTCTCCAAGACCTTCTTCCCGCAATACTACAAGAAAGCGCTCATCATCGACGTGCGCTACAACGGTGGCGGGTTCACCGCCCAGATGCTCGTGGACCGTCTGGAGCGGCAGATCTACGCCCTGACTCAGCCACGCGAGGGCAAGTTCCTTCACGAGCCGGAGCGGTGCTTCCACGGCCACTGGATCGTGCTGGTCAACGAGGACAGCGGGTCAGCGGCGGAGTGGTTCGCCGACTCGGTCCAGCTTCGCCGGCTCGCGCCGATCCTGGGCATGCGTACCTGGGGCGGGGCTGTCGGGATTGAACTGCATCAGCGTCTGATGGATGGCGGCGCGACCACGCCACCGCAGTTCGGCCCTTACAACGTGCATCGCCAGTGGTGCATCGAGGGCCATGGAGTCGATCCCGACATCGAGGTGCAGAACATGCCCGCCGACGTCCTTCGCGGCCGGGACGCTCAGCTCGAAGCCGGAATCGAGTATCTCCTGGACAAGCTCGAGACCGATCCGATGGAGCTTCCGCCGCCACCGCCCTACGAGGACAAGAGCAAGAAGGCCGGTTGAGGAAACGACGAAGCGTTGCGCCGGCGCCGGGTGCCCCATTCTTCGCGGAGCGAAGGGTGGGGGATGGACGGTTGCTCGAGGATTGTAGGGTGGGCATGGCCCACCATCGGCGGCGATGTTCTACGAGGACAAGAGCAAGAAGGCCGGTTGAGGAAACGACGAAGCGTTGCGCCGGCGCCGGGTGCCCCATTCTTCGCGGAGCGAAGGGTGGGGGATGGACGGTTGCTCGAGGATTGTAGGGTGGGCATGGCCCACCATCGGCGGCGATGTTCTACGAGGACAAGAGCAAGAAGGCCGGTTGAGGAAACGACGAAGCGTTGCGCCGGCGCCGGGTGCCCCATTCTTCGCGGAGCGAAGGGTGGGGGATGGACGGTTGCTCGAGGATTGTAGGGTGGGCATGGCCCACCATCGGCGGCGATGTT
>CBDUZO010000089.1:0-17253 GCA_965371725.1 uncultured Phycisphaerales bacterium | reverse complement strand
GATGTCCTTGTCTTTCAAGGGGTTACGTCAGTAACTTTTTGGGAGGAGAACCATTGTGGAACGGCCGGGAACGATGAGTCCACCCGCGATACGGATTGGTACGAGATCACCGTCAACGCGCCGACCGAGTTCACGTGGACCGTCGAGGCCGAATTCGAGGCCGTCATCGGCCTGGCGGAGACCAATCCGCTCGGCGCGGGCGATTGCGAATACCACACGGGAACTGTCAACCCGTACGCGATCGCGCAGCCCTGCGAGGAAACAAGCATCTCCCTCTGTCTCGGACCGGGAACGTACTGGTTCTTCGTCGCGCCCACGTTTAACGATCTGGTCGCTTGCGGCGCGGAATACGTGGCGACACTCCGGTGCGAGTCGTGCATTGCCGGGGCATGCTGCACCGGGTCCCTCGGCTGCGCCGTGACCGGCCCGGAAACGTGTGAGAACGTCTACGGCGGCGTCTACTTGGGCGACAATACAGCCTGTCCCGGTGCGCCACAGGTGGCATGTTGCCTTGACGATCAGCCGTGCAGGAACACGGACGCGTTCTGTTGCGGCGTGCATGGCGGAACACCATCGCCGCTCGGGGACCCGCATTGTCTCGGTGACTGGGACGGCGACGGTGTCGACGAAGCCTGTGCGCACGTGGACGAACCGTGCGAGTGCGGCCCCGGACCGCACTGGGTCGATCAATGCGCGGCGGGGATGGACAACATGTCAACCGGTGCGCTGATCGGAATCGACATCACCGGAGATTGCGAGCCGGACGCGAGCATCGTGATGAACGGTCCCGTCCACGTGCTCCGCTCGGACCCGCTGGACGACTCCATGTACTACCCGGGTCTCAGACCGGTCGACGGGCACTTGGACGTGATTGATACGGAAATCATCTCGATGAACCTCGCCGGCGGCGGCGTTGTGCTGCGGGCCGGTTTGGGACAGGGTATGGGGGCTCCGTTGTCGCGCTCCGTCGGCGCGATCGCCGAGCTGACCACGGACCCCGCCCTGGCTGGAAGCTTCTTTGACGTCTTTTTCGAGATCGAAATAGGTGACGAGGGATACCTCTACAACCACGAGCCTCTGCGGGTCGAGTCGGTGATCAACTGCGTCCCACCGGTTGCGACGTACGTCCACCCGGACGCCTGCCTCCCGCTGTATGACGACCCGACCGGCGGTCAGGTGTTGGCGTACCTCGTGACAGCCGATCACTCGACCTATCCCGGGTGCGGTGATTCGACGACGGGTAGCTGCCTCGAGCCGAACAACACGCCCTACTGCGACGACCGCGAGTGCTGCGAGACCGTGTGCGACATTGATCCTTATTGTTGCGACGTTGGTTGGGACGGCATCTGCGTCGAGGAAGCGCTTGAATACTGCGTTCCGCAGGCGTGCTGCAATCCGGAGAACCACCGGTGCGTTGACGTACCTCCGGCCCAGTGCCGCCATATGGGCGGCGTGCCGCAGGGACCGGGGATGTGGTGCCTCGGTGACCTTAACGGCAACGGTATGGATGACCTTTGCGAACCTGATGACGCCTGCGACGACTGTGGACCCGGGCATCACTGGGTCGACGAGTGCGCGGCGGGCACGGACCACATGTCCACCGGCGCGTTGGTCGGGATTGACATGGACCTCGACTGCCAGCCGGATACCAGCCTGGTGCTCAGTGGGCCCGTTTACGTGTACCGCTCGGACCCGATGGACGACTCGTTGCGCTTCCCGGGGTTAAGGTCCATCGACGGTCACCTCGACGTCATCGACACGGAGATGCTCTCGATGAGCCTGAGCGGCGGCGGAATCACATTGACGGCGGGCTACGGCTTTGGGCAGGGTGGAGTCCTGTGGCCCACGTTCGGCGCGATCGCGGAGCACACGGGCGATGACACACTCGCCGAAAGCTTCTTCAATGTTTACTTCGAGGTCGACCTTGGCGGCGGTGTGTATGCGTATAACCGCGACCCGATGCTGGTCGCTTCGGTGATTGATTGTGTTCCGCCGGATACGACCTACATTCATCCGATCGGGTGCATCCCGCTGTACGACTCACTCCACCCGGGTGGCGTGGAGATTGCTCGACTCGTCACGGCTGATCACTCGACCTATCCCGACTGCGGCGATCCGACAACGGGTGACTGCTTCGAGCCCAACGGCACGCCGTACTGTGACATCGAGGCATGCTGTCGTGCGGTCTGTGAGGTGTTGCCGCACTGCTGCGACGCGGCTTGGGATGTGGGCTGTGTGGAAATGGCCTACGAGCTCTGCCACTGCCCCGAGGGACCGGTCCACTTCCTGGACCCGCCGAACGGTTTCTACGACGCGCGTCAGCCGACGCCGGTCCTTAGCGCGACTCCCCTGCAGGGCGTCGATTCGTTCCTGGTGGCGGCGCCGTCGGGCAAGCCTGTCTGTTGGGATCTGTGTGAGACCAATCACAACCCGCACATGCATGTGGGCCTGCTGCCCAACGGGATTGCGAACATCATCGACAACGGCGGGGGCACCTACCTCATCCGCCTTAACCGCCCCATCACGCACGGCGAGGTGACGACGCTGAGGTACCGCGATCCAACCGGTCCCGCATCGAGCGTCGGGTGGTTCTGGTACCTGCCGGGTGACGCGAACCGCGACTGGACGAGCGCGCCCGCCGACGTCCTGGCCGTAATCGATTACGTCAACGGCGTGACGGTATTGCCGGTCGAGCGATGCGACATGGACCGTGACGGCACGTGCGCTCCGGCTGACATCCTGCGCGTGATCGACCTGCTGAACGGTGCGGGCGTATATGACCGGTGGCATTTGGTGCAGATCAACCCGCAAGGCTGTCCGTAAGCGTTCCTGACGGGCTCGCCACGTGCGTGCCATGATGGGTTGCTGAATCACAAACGGCCCCTCGGTGGTCAAGGCCATCGAGGGGTCGTCATTCTCACGCCAAAACGGCACCGGCGATTCATAAGAGAAGGGCGTTTCAAATACATCCAAACCCCCTACCGGCAGACCGAGGAACTCTACAACCTGTCCGCCGATCCGCTCGAGCGAGACAACCTGCTGGCGGACCCAACACCTGAGATGCAGATCAAAGCGCAGGCCTTGCGCCGAAAACTGGACGCGTGGACGAACTCCGCCCGCCCCCTTCCCACGCGGTTCCAGCCGAGCCAACGCCAGGAAACCGTGCGAAGGCTGAGATCCCTGGGCTACCTGGGAGGCAACCGCCAAAGCGACGCGCCGGACAACAGCGCGAACGAGGATTAGAACAAGTTCTATTATAATGTAGCGTCCGAATCCCGAAGTTTCCCCGGAGATTCTTGGCCGTCGAACGCTACGAGACCACTGAAAGTGCTATAACCCACAACGCACGATCGCGCGTCACACACCGATTCCGTAGTGTGCGAGCTGTACCGCCACGTGCCCCGCCCAGTCGCGGTTGGCAGCCGGGTTGGCGGGGCTGGGATGCAGAACCCGGCCGACCGTCACGCCCAGCCCGTTAAGCGCCGCGCTCGCTCGCCCCTCGGCAAACGCACCGACCCCGAGCACGATTTGCGGGTGCATGGACTCAACGACACGGCGAAGGGCCCGATCGCAGATCTCGAAGAGAGGTTCACGCTCGGCTGCGGGGAGTTTGTCCGGAGTGCGATTCCGCCCGGATTCCTCCAGAAACAGTAGCGGACAGTAGTTGTAGACGAAAAAGCGAGAGAAAAACCGCTCCGGCGTAGCAAACGTTTCGCGTGCCCAACCCCAAAGTCGGGCTCCGCTGACCTCGCGCCTCGGGCAGGCAAACCCGAGCACGGGGCGTTTCGGATGCTCCTTCCTCGGCTTACCGACCGGTGCCTCGATCCCCAGCCAATCACGCACCAGATCGACCGTACCAAATGGCACACCCGTCTGCGCCATCCCCCACGGTCCGGGGTTCATACCGAGCAGAATCACCTCGCACGGGCCGCGCCCGAAGCGATCGAGGTATTGAAGGAACGGCTCGCGCGCGTATTCGAGCGGGTTGTAGACGTGCGTAACCGGTGGGTTGAACCTGAGAGGCTTCAGCCCGTTGACAAGTGTCTCGACGATGGCATGAAGTACCGTGGTCATTCGACGAGCGGTTACCGCAACGACACGGCCCAGTCGGCCACGACTTCGATGCCCTCGTTGCGGATCGTGCTGACCTTCCAGATCGGACCGCGATCACCCACGGCGCCGGTAAGCTGTGCCTCGGTCGCATCCGCGCCGGCAAGGTCGCACTTGTTGAGCACGAAGCAAGTGGCAATCTCCATGATCCCCGCCTTGGAGAACTGGATGGCGTCACCACTGTCGGGCATCAGGAGCAGCAGGATGTGATCGGTAAGATCACGGATAGTCACGTCCGCCTGTCCGGCGCCGACCGTCTCAACCAGGATGCAATCAAAACCGAACCCGTTGAGGATATCGACGATGTCCCGGCAGTGCGGTCCCAACCCGCCCTGGATCGGTCCGGACGAAAGGCTGCGCACGAAGAAGCCCTCATCCGGCGAGCCGGCCATCATGCGCAAGCGATCACCCAGCAATGCGCCGCCGGTGACCGGGCTGCTCGGGTCGACGGCCACAACAGCAACCTTCTTCCCCCGATCGCGAAGTCGGCTGCCCAGTTTGGCAATGAACGAACTCTTGCCGACACCCGGTGCGCCGGTCACGCCGATGACAACGGCATCACCCGGAGGCGGTTTGAAACCCCCTATAGGCTCGTCACGCTGGATGGCGGAAATCAGCCTGGCCAACGATCGAACGTCTCGCTTCCCGTAACCGTCCTTGGCTTCGTCGAGACACACGGCATCTCGCTTTTGTGCGAGTTCTCGCATTTTCTCGACAATCGTGTCGATCGGCGAGCCGGGGTTGAAGACAGCCGCCACGCCCAGCTCGAACAACTTGGGATAATCGTCCTCGGGAACGATCCCGCCAAGCACGACGGGAATCCGCTCGATGCCGAGTTCCTTGCGGATACGCAGGATCTCGGGCATGACCGTCATGTGGGCGGCGGAGAGCAGGCTGACGCCGACGACGTCGACGTCCTCCTGAAGCGCGGCGTACATCGTCGATTCGCAGGTCTGCCACAGACCGGTGTAGATCACCTCGATCCCGGCATCGCGGAATGATCGTGATAAGACCTTGACGCCGCGATCATGGCCGTCAAGCCCGATCTTGGCCAGGAGTATTCGAGGAGGATTCAATGCAACAGCAGCCATTTCTCTGCGCCTGATACTCTGATACCCGCAGTCTTTCGTTGCTTGTAGCGTCCCAAACCCTACTTGTCAACAAAGCAAGCGAGCACGAGTCTGTGCACATCTGTGAGGATTCCCGAAGGGAGAACTCCTATGACATCCTGGATGCTTCGCTTGTCGATGGACCACAATCTACCACAGCGGACAGTCGTCGAAACGGCCAGTCCTGTCGCTGGAAACGCAGGATGCCGCTCGGAGATCTCCACATCGTAGTCACGAGGCTTTCGGATGTTTATGCTCTTCGTCGCGAAGGCAACCACGACATCGGGGTGGCACCGGTTGAACACGGTCGATGATACGATGACAGGGAAACGCGTCTTGGTCTGTTCCGAGTCCGAGTATTGCACCGCAGCGCGCACAACGTCACCCGGTGATGGGGCCCACTCCTCGCGCGTCATCAATCCGCTTCCTCGTCCGGCGCGGGCTCAGCCCAGTCCTCGAATTCGGGAGCGTCCAGGCCTTGTTCGACTTCCTCCGGGCGCGTGGGGCCCACGTCGAACATCAGCCATGCAGTATCATCGCGATCTCGAGCGGCCGAGAGGAACGAGTCCCAAGCTTGTGCTATCGTCTGACCATCGACAACGATCCCGAGATCGTGCGCGCTGAAACGAAAGACCGGGCCAAGCCTGCCGAGCACCACGCGAACGGTCTTGACCGCGAAGAACTCTGTGGCGCACGCAGAACTCTCGACATAACGATTCCGTCGTGGCACATCACGGTTTACATCGGAACCGAGCCCGGCCCTGCTGTCCAGCACGGTTGGGGTCATGGTGATTCTCCGTCTCGCTGCTCCGTCCCTCCTCTATCATACTCGTCCAGTAACGGAATGACCTCCTTTTCGAGGAAGTTCCTACAACGTCCGAAAACTGCCTCGGCCTTGTCATGCTTAGCGGCATTCAACGGCTCGTCCATCGGTGCCGAACCTTTCACCTCGACCCAGACTGACCGCGTTTCTCGCCAAGAACGGATCGTGGCGTCGAGATTCATCGGAACAGAGCCAAACTTGCTCTGACAGGCAAAGTTGAACCCAATGCTGTGTGGCTTGGCGTCCAGCTTGTCCGCGAACACTTGGCTGAGCTTCAGCACACCATCGCTCAAGAACCTGCGCGAGTCATCGAAACCTCCGGGGTCAACCAACGCCCGAAGGAAGCACGTCTGAACAACTGCAAGAGTCTGGGGAAAGCATCGGAACCAGGAACCGAGAACCGCCTTGATCTTCTTCGAAAACTCACCCACGGAGTCCTCCGTAAACTCTTCAACAAGCGTCAAGGCGTCGTCCGAGTAGACCACTTTGCTGAACGCCTGTCCGCCCTGCGGAGCCACGCCCCGACTTTTTACGAGTTCGCACCGGTCGGGCCTATACGAGAAGTCATCATACCCACCGAGTTCCTGGTTGGAATTCAGCTCCTCAAAGAAACGCTGGAACGTCTCACGTTCGAACCGCTGGCGCGGCGACTCGGGGCCGAGAATCTGCCAATGAACCCGAAAGTGAATGTAGGTTGGCGACGACGTTAGCATAGGGCTTGTTCCTATTCGCAGAGATCTACCACTCCGGGCCGCCGTCGTAGGCGCCGAAGACGGATTTCATCGTCTCCATCATTTCGCCAACGGTGGCGTCGGCCTCAGCCGCTTCAATCAGCGACGGCATGAGGTTTACGTCGTTCTTGGCGTCCCCGCGCAAGCGTTCGAGTGCTTTGGTGTGGCGTGTCTTGTCGCGGTTGGCCTTGAGCTTCTTGAGCCCGGCCACCTGCTCGTTCTCCGTCTCCTGCGAAATCTGCAGGAGGTCGACGCCGTGCGAACCCTCCTCGACGAAGTCGGTCACGCCGACGACCTTCGATTCCCCGGAATCCACAGCCCGCTGCTGGGCATGGGCGGATTCGGCAATGCGCCTGCGGAAGAATCCACGGTCGATCGCCTTGAGCACGCCGCCCATGTCGTCAATCTGATCGATGATCGACACGGCGTCGGCCTCGATCCTGTTGGTCAGGTTCTCGATGAAGTAGCTGCCCGCAAGCGGATCGACCGTCTGCGTCACGTTCGACTCGTGGGCGATGATCTGCTGCGTACGAAGCGCGAGCTTGGCGGCCTCCTCGCTCGGCAGCGCCAGCGTCTCGTCCATGCTGTTGGTGTGCAGGGACTGCGTACCGCCCAGCACGCCCGCCAGGGCCTGAAGCGCCACGCGGATCAGGTTGTTGTAAGGTTGCTGCTCGGTCAGCGTCACGCCGGCGGTCTGACAGTGCATGCGCAACAGCCAATTGCGCTCCATCTTGGCACCGAACCGATCGCGCATGGTACGCGACCAGATACGCCGCGAGGCTCGCAACTTGGCGATCTCCTCGAAGAAATCGTTATGGAGATCAAAGAAGAAGCTCAATCTCGTCGCGAAATCATCCACATCCATTCCGCGCTTGATCGACTCCTCGACATAGGCCATGCCGTCAGCCAGCGTGAACGCCAGTTCCTCGGCGGCGGATGCACCCGCCTCGCGGATGTGATAGCCGCTGATGCTGACCGTGTTCCACTGCGGCATGTGCTGCGTGCCGTACTCGATCGTATCAATCACGAGCTTGACGCTCGGGACGGGTGGAAAGACGTACTCGTTCTGGGCGTGAAACTCCTTGAGAATGTCGTTTTGCAGCGTACCGCGGAGCTTGTCCAACGGGATACCCTGCTCCTTCGCCACGCAGATGTAGAACGCCAAGAGAATGGCCGCCGGGGCGTTGATCGTCATGCTCGTGCTGACGACGCCGAGGTCAATCCCGTCGAACAACCGCCGCATGTCAGCCAGCGAGGCTATCGCCACGCCGCACCGCCCCACCTCGCCGAGTGCCAGTGGCTCGTCACTATCCCGCCCCATCAGCGTCGGCAGGTCGAACGCGGTGCTAAGTCCGGTGATGCCCTTTTCCAGCAGGTATTTGAATCGCTTGTTGGTGTCATCGGCTGAACCGAACCCGGCGAACTGCCGCATGGTCCACAAGCGGTCACGGTACATCGTGCGATGCGGGCCGCGCGTGAACGGGAAAGAGCCCGGCTCGCCCAGCGCCGTCGCCGGGTCGAAGTCAGCCAAGTCCTCCGGCCCGACAAAGGGCTTCTCATCGCCGCAGGAGCAAGCCTCTGAGGGTCCGGTGCGCGGCTTGACGGTCATGATGCTCGCTACTCCATCCAGGAGGCCGGACGCTTCTCCAGGAACGCCGCAATCCCCTCCCGCGCGTCCTCGGTCGTGAAACAGTCGGCAAACGGGGCGACGTCATCGCCCTCGCGCAACGCCCGCTTGGCCAGGGCAACCGCAGCCGGGGCACCGCGACGGAACATCTTGCAGAAAGCCTCCACCCTCGGTTTCAGGTCCTCGACCCCGCTGACCACCTCATCCACCAGACCGTACGCCACACCATCCTCGGCTGTCGCGGGCAAGGCCGAGAGGAACAACCGCTTGGCGTGGGACGGACCGACCAGCTCGGTCAGGCGGAAGATACCCGCCCAGCCGGGGATCAAGCCGAGCGACGTTTCCGGAAGGCCGACCTTGGCCGATTTGACCGCGATCCGGAAATCGCAGGCCAGCGCCAACTCAAAACCACCGCCCAAAGCCGCGCCGTTAAGCGCCGCCACGGTGATCGACGGCAGGGCTTCCAGCTCGTTCAGTACCGCCTGGCCTTGCTCAGCGTATGCCGCCCCCTCTTCGGGACCGAACTTGGCCATCCCCTTGATGTCCGCCCCGGCAGCGAAGACCTTCCCCTCACCCGTGATCGCGGTCGTGCGAACGTTCTTGTCGGCTGCCACCTTGGCCACCGCCTCGCGCAGGAAGCCAAGCGTATCAGACGACATCACGTTAATGCCCTCTTCCGTGTACAGGGTGATGGTGGCGTGAGGGCCTTCGATTTCCGCGCGTACCTTTGTTTTAGTCATAGCGATAGAACCCGTGCTTGGTCTTCCGGCCCAGCCGCCCCGCCAGCACCAGCTTGCGCAGGAACGGGCACGGGCGATAGCGATCCTCGCCAAGGTCGCGGAAGAGGACCTCGAGAATGTCCAGGCAGACGTCCAACCCGATCAGGTCGGCCAGCGCGAGCGGGCCCATCGGGTGGTTCATCCCGAGCTTCATGATGTTATCGATCGCCTCTGGCTCAGCGACGCCGTCCTGGAGCGTAAAGACCGCCTCGTTGATCATCGGCATCAGGATTCGGTTCGACACGAACCCCGGGTGATCGTTGCACCGCACCGGGGTCTTGCCGACCTCTTTCGCCAACTCGACCGTCCGGTTGGCCGTCTCCTCGCTGGTCTGAAGACCGCTGACAACCTCGACCAGCTTCATCAGAGGCACCGGGTTGAAGAAGTGCATCCCGATGAAGCGATCGGGGTGCTTCGTCGCCGCCGCGAGCTGCGTGATGCTGATGCTGCTGGTGTTGCTGGCGAGGATACCACCGTCCGCGAGCGATCCCTCGACGGACTTGAGAATTTCAACCTTGAGGTCGGGCTTCTCGGTGGCGGCCTCGACAATCAGCGAAGCGGTCCCGATGTCGGAGAGTTTGCCGACCGGGGTGATGCGTTGTTTGGCCGCGGCTGCGTCCTCGGCGGTGATCTTCTCCTTCTGGACGGCGCGATCGAGCATCTTGCCGATCTGCGCCATCGCCGACTCAATCGCCGCGGGAACGACATCGTTCAGGGTCACCGCGTATCCCGCTTGGGCAAAGACCTGGGCAATACCCCGTCCCATCGCTCCGGCGCCGATGACGGCGACGTTCTTGTTTGCGCTGTTGCTCATGCTGTCAACTCCATGTCCTTTTGACCGCTCCTGCGGTTTGTGTAGTGAACACTGCGCCGCACGGCGGCACCTTGGGTGATTACGTCAGCGATCGCGCGATGACGATCCGCTGAATCTCGCTGGTCCCCTCATAGATCTCGGTGATCTTCGCATCGCGAAGGAAGCGTTCGACGGGGTAGTCCTTACAGTATCCCGAGCCGCCGAATACCTGAATGGCGTGGTTGGCGCATTGGGAGGACACTTCCGACGCAAGCAGCTTCGCCATCGCGGACTCTTTTCCATAGGGCTTGCCCATGTCCTTGAGCCAAGCGGACCGATAGGTTAACGCCCTGGCGGCCTCGATCCCGACGGCCATGTCCGCAAGCTTCATCTGGATGGCCTGGAACTTCCCGATCGGGCGGCCGAACTGAACGCGCGTGTTGGCGTACTGAGTGGCTTCCTGAAGACACGCCTCCGCGATACCCAATGCTTGAGCGGCGATTCCGATCCGCCCGCCGTCCAACGTCATCAGCGATATCTTCAGACCTCGCCCACGCTCACCAAGCAGTGCGTCCTTCGGTACGACGCAATCCTCGAAGACAAGCTCAGCCGTCGACGAGCAACGGATACCGAGCTTCTTCTCGAGCTTGCCGAGGCGGAGGCCGTCCCACGGTTTCTCCACGATGAAGGCGCTGAGACGTCGCTTCGGCTCGTCGGGATCGGTCAGGGCGATCAATACCATGACGCCCGCCTCTTTGCCGTTGGTGACGAATATCTTCGAACCGTCGATGTGCCAACCGTCGTCCTTCAGCTCAGCCCGACACTCGACCGCACCGGCGTCGCTGCCGGCGCCCGCCTCGGTCAGCGAAAGACAACCGATTGTCTCACCGCTGGCCAACCCGGGCAGATACTTCTGCTTCTGCTCCTCGGTTCCGAACGCCATGATCGGGTCCACACACAGGGAGCTGTGCGCGCTGAGGAGCACGCCCGTTCCGGCGCACGCCCTCGATATCTCTTCGACAACCATCGAAGAGGCGACCACGCCCATCCCGGCACCGCCATACTGCTCAGGGATGGTAATACCGAACAGGCCCAACTCCGCGAGTTGTTTGATGAGTCCCTCATCCGCCTCGGCGGCTTCATCACGATCCGCCGCACCCTTGGCGACTTCCTTGGTGGCGAACTCGCGGATTTCCTGCTGAAGCAGGCTATGATCCTCGTCGAATTCAAAGTCCATGAACGGATTCCTTACTGCTCGAGCAGATGCCGAGCGATGATGATGCGTTGAATCTGGCTCGATCCCTCGCCAATCTCACAGAGCTTCGCGTCCCGCAGATAGCGCTCGACCGGGACCTCTTTCGTAAAGCCCATCGCGCCGAAAATCTGAATCGCACTGATCCCGGCTCGGGTAGCTACTTCGCTGGACATGAGCTTGGCCATCGACGCCGCGATGTTATGCGGCTGACCCGCGTCGGACAGCAAGGCCGACTTGTAGGTCAACAGGCGCGACGCGTCGATCTCCATGGCCATGTCCGCCAGCAAGAACTGAATGGACTGGTGCTCGAAGATCGGCTTGCCGAAAGCAACCCGCTCCTTCGCGTAGGCCAGGGATTCCTCGAGCGAGCCCCGCGCCAACCCCACGGCCATAGCGGCGATCGTGATTCGACCACGCTCGAGGACCTTCATCGAGTCGACAAACCCGCCGTGCAGCTTACCGCAGAGGTTTTCCTTGGGGATGCGCAGGTTGTCGAGCGTCAACCCGACCGTGTCCGACCCGCGCATGCCCATCTTGTCCTCCTTCGGGTCGATGATCAGACCGGGCGTATCGCGTTCGACGATGAAGGCGCTAATACCGTTCGGCCCACCCTCGGGCTTGGTCTTGGCCGTGATGACGTGGATACCGGCGTGGTGACCGTTCGTGATCCACGCCTTCGCCCCATTGAGCACCCACTCATCCCCATCGAGGACGGCCTCGGCGGTCATGGCAGCCACGTCACTCCCGCAGCCCGGCTCGGACAGCGCCCATGCACCGACACACTCCCCGCTGGCGAGCTTGGGCAGGTACTTCTTCTTCTGCTCCTCGTTGGCTCCGATTAGCAGGGCGGCGCAGCAAAGGGCATTGTGCGCATCGAGCATCAGTGCTGTGGCGCCGCAATGCCGGGCGATCTCCTCCATGATGACAGCCGCTCCCAGATCACCGAGCCCCACGCCGCCGTACTCCGGCGGAACAAAGATGCCCATGAACCCGAGCTCGGCCAGTTTGGCCACAAGCTCACGCGGGATGTCGGCCTCGCGGTCCCACGTCCGAGCGTTCGGGGCGATCTCCTCCGCCGCGAATTTTCTGGCCATGTCCTGAAGGGCCACGAGGTCTTCGGGAAGTTCAAAATCCATACGGCATGTGTCCTATTCTCGTAACGTCACTCATCGAAAGAACTTATGTTCAGATGCCACCAACGAGCCGCGTATCATAGCGGATCAGCCGCGGCCCGCCACTTAGACTAACAATCCATGTGCCACACGAGGCCGAAACCGGCGAGCCAGCGCGGGCCGAAGTCCGCGTCTCGGTTCGTTCCGGGTCATCCAGCGTTGCCCTGCTAGGCGCGTGCAGCCAGGTCGCGCGCGATCACGATCCGCTGGACCTCGCTGGTGCCCTCGTAGATCGTCGTGACACGAGCATCACGGTAAAGCTGCTCCACGCGGCACTCGTTCACGTAACCCGCACCGCCGTGGACCTGGACCGCTCGATAGGCGATCCGGTTCGCCGACTCGCTGGCGTAGAGCTTGGCCATCGAGCTGGTCGCCGGCTCGCAATGCCCGGCGTCCATGCGCGACGCCGCCCGCCAGATCAAGGACTTCGACGCTTCAAGCTCGACCGCGCTTTGGGCAATCATGTTGCCAACGGCCTGGAACTTGCCGATCGGTCGACCAAACTGTTCACGCTGGCGGGCGTAGCTCACCATTTCATTCACACACGCCTCCGCGATGCCGGACGCCTGTGCCGCGATGCCGATCCGCCCCTCGTTCAGACAGGACAGGAAGACCTTCAAGCCCTGACCGCGCTCGCCGATCAGATACTCCTTCGGCACGAACACGTCGGCGAAACTGACGACGGCTGTCTCGCTCCCGCGGATGCCCATTTTCCCGTGGATCTTCGCCCGCTCGATGCCATTCTCGTTGCCGTCGATTAGCAGGGCGCAGAAGCTTTCCTCCTCCGGCACGCCCTGAAGCCTGACAAGGGTCAGCAACCAGCGGCAGTTCATGCCGTTGGTGATCCACATCTTCTCGCCGCTTATCCGATACCCGTCGTCGACCTCGACTGCCGCGGTTGTCACGGCTCTCGCATCGCTGCCCGCACCGGCTTCCGAGAGAGCGAACGCGGCGAAATTGGCCGGATCACCCCATCCTCTTAACCACTCATCCCGCAACGGCCCGGTCGCACACGCCCCGATGATGTGCCCTACCATGCTGTGAACGCTGATTGTGACCGACGTCGACGGCGAGGCCATGGCGATCTCGTGAAGGATCGAGGCGTAGACCCGAAACCCACAGCCCAGCCCGTTCAGCTCCTCAGGCAGGCAGATGTTCATGAAGCCCATCTCACCGAGCATGGGCAGGATGTCAGCCACCGACGACTCATCACGGTCGCACTTGCGATCAAGCGGCAGTAACTCACCCTGGGCGAACTCGGCGGCGGCCTCGATGAGCATTCTATGGTCGTCCGACAAGTCGGCACCGGGGGGGGCTAAAGGCATCGGGAACCGTTCTCCTTCGGGAGCTTATCCAAGTCGAGCACCGCCCCTGCAACCGCGCCGAGGGCAGCCGGTGGTCGTGCTAGCCGACCGTGTTGAAGATGTGAGTATAATCCGCCCACCACCGGCCCGTCAAACAGCGTAAACCACACGTAGCCTGGAGTCCGGAGCGGCACGTCTCGCGCCGAAGGACCTCGCCGAACGGCCTACGCGTCAACGAGGCCTTCGCGGATGGCAAAGCGGGTCAAACCGACGCGGTCATGGATGTCAAGCTTGGTCATCAGGTTGGCTGCGTGGCGGTCCACGGTTTTGACACTGATGCCCATGGTGGTGGCGATTTCCTTCTTGGCCAAACCGCGAGCGATGTATCGCAGAATCTCGGTCTCTCGAACGGTCAAAACCGACCGTAGCGACTTGGCCGCCTGAGCCAGCACCGCGCCCCGTTCCTCGACCACGATCCGCGACTGGATCTCCTCGGAGAAGAATGCGCCGCCGGAAGCCACCTCCCGGATCGCCGCCACGACGGTCTCGGGCGATTCACTCTTTGTCAGGTACCCGGCGGCCTTCACCTTCAACGCCTGCTCGATGTAATGGTCGTACGTGAACGCGCTGAGGAAAAGGATGCTCACGTCGGGCTTCAGGGACGTGATCCGTCGAGCGGCGTCGAAGCAGATCAGGCCCGGCATGTCGATGTCCATGAGAACGATGTCGGGGCTGCATTCGACCGTCTTCTCTATCGCTTCGTCGGCGGTGGCCGCCGTCCCCACGACTGCCAGATCGGGCTCCCTGCGCAAACGCTCGGAGAGAGCACCTCGCACGAGGGCGTGATCGTCAACCACAAGGATTCGAATCTCACCGGTCATACCGTTGCCTCCTCCTTGCGCGGGAACTCGTTCAACATGTACGCCGTCAGTGATGTCAGCTCGGACATGCGGAAGGGCTTTGTCAGGATGGTCTGGTTCTTGCGAAGCTCCTCCGGAAAATCCAACTCGGCACCACCCATAACGGCCACGACGGGAATATCGGCACACGTCCGCTCGATCTCCCGCAGACAGGCCGACCCACTCTTCTTGGCAAGATCCATATCGAGGATGATCAAACGAAATGCGTCCCGACGGCCGGCAAGGATTGCCATGGCCTGCACACCATCGCAAGCGTCCACCACGTCGTAGCCCTGCGTTCGAAGCGTCGAGAGCATGATCGAGCGTGTGTGTTGATCATCCTCGACCAACAGGACGACCTCGCCCCGGCCTCGCCTACTCTGAGGTGCTCCGGACCCGTCGGGCTCCCCTCGGGGCACGTCACAACATGGCAGCTTGATCGTGATCCGCGTTCCGGACTCGAGCTCGGACTCGACCATGATCCAACCGCCGTGATCACTGACGATCCCGTGGATGATCGACATGCCAAGCCCCGTGCCTTGCTCGCGCGGTTTCGTTGTGAAGAACGGATCGAAGATGCGCGACTGCGTCTCCTCCGACATTCCGATGCCGGTGTCCTCAATCCCCAAAACCGCGGTCGGCTGCGTGCCGGTCTGATCCGATGGTTCGGGCCCCGGCTGTCCCGACGGATCGAGGCGTAAGGACACGCGGAGCCGACCGCCTTCGGGCATGGCGTCGCGGGCGTTGACCGCAAGGTTCATGAGCACCTGCTGAAGTTGCGTCGCGTCGCCGTTAACCCACACATCCAGTCCCGGCGGGATATCATCAGCGATCTCGATCGCAGCAGGCAGCAAGCGGCGCAGCAACCGAAGGGACTCGGTCATGACACTCCGCAAGTTCACCGGAGCCTTCGTGGTCACGTCCTTTCGGCTGAATGTCAAGAGGGATCTCGTGACACCGGCGGCCTGCTGGGCCGCCTGCTCGACCATGTCCAGCGCCCGAAGCGCCGGGTGCCCCGGTTGCAAAACGCTTTTGGCGTGGTCCGTATATCCGAAGATGGCGGTAAGCAGGTTGTTGAAATCGTGCGCCACACCGCTGGCAAGCGTACCGACCGCCTCCAGCTTCTGCGCGTGACGAAGCTGCTCCTCCAACACGACCTCGTGAGTGACATCGCGGCCGACAGCCACATAGTTGGTGATCAGACCGGTGCCGTCGCGCACCGGCGAGATGGTCGCCTCGACCTCGTAGTGGCTTCCGTCCTTCCTCCTGTTGACCAGGCGACCGGACCAGACCTCGCCCCGCAACAGCGTGTCCCACAGGCGCTGGTAGAAACCGCGGTCGTGCTCTCCAATCCGAAGAAGCTCGATGGATTGCCCTATGACCTCCGACGGAGCATACCCAGTGATCCGCTCGAAAGCAGGATTGACGTTCTGAATAAGCCCGTCCGTGTCCACGATGATGAGGGTCTCAGCCGCCTGCTCGACGGCGATCGCCAAACGGGCGTGGTCGGCATCCGCGCGGAGCTTGTCCGTCACGTCACGTCCCACGGCAAGCAGACCGGTAACCTCGCCCTTAGAATCTCGAAGAGGCGTGTCATACCACTCGATCCGACGTTCACTCCCGTCCTTTGTGACGATCGTACCGACCTTGCCTGCCGCGCGAACGTCACCCTTGGATTCGGGGACCAAAACGTGCGTACGATCGCGCTCACGTTCCGGAAGAAACGTATCAACCCAATCCCTTCCTTCCACCTCCGCCAGGCGGTATCCGGATAGGCTCTCCATGTAGAAGTTGAACCGCACAATCCGCCCTTGCACGTCGAGGACGAGCACGATCGCCTGAGCGGTCTGGACCAGACTCTCGGCAAAGTCCCTCTCCTCTCGGAGCCCTTCCGCCACCCGGTCGCGACTCTGCACAACGCGGAACATCATCAGGCCGAACAGCATGAGTATGACTACGAGGACGGATCTTATGTACAACTCGTGCCCGGGCACGGCGAGAATCAACAAGTCCCAGAACGTCCCCTCGTAGAAGACGTAGCAGTCCACCAGCGCATCGGCCACCCAAGCCGCCACAGCCAGCGCACCCGCCAGTGCGAGGACGCCGAATTTCGACCTGGGACTTAGCCGCGCCATCTCACACCTCACGTTAAGCGGTCCCGCTCACCCCATGGAGGAAGCACATGTGTGCGCGATCGCGAATGGGATGAGCGCGCGGAGCTTCCTGTGTGTAACTTTTTGAACACTACTCGCAGAAAGGATGCGCCCATTGTCCTCCCCGGCCTCGCTGTCAAGCTGGCAAGACGCACTGGGCATCCGGAACGCGCCGACGGCTATTCGAAGCCACGCACGAACACGACACTGACGGCAACGTCAGTTTCGCAGCCATGAACTGAACCTCGGAAGATATGCCCCGACCTCGTTCACAGCCTGCGCGTCGCCATCGCCCGCCAACTCGGCCTTACGCACAACCGCGCATTATAATCGCACGTCCGCCTTGTGTCAATCAGAACGCACGGAAAGGTGCGTACCATCGGACTTGAACCGGCGCGGTGTCGTCATCTCGTGGCCAGGCAGCCAACCCCGGTCCGCAGTACACTAGCGCCGTTTCAACAAAGGTTGTTCCGCTTTCTTCCCCCCTTACCAAGGGGG
>CBDUZO010000088.1:0-17293 GCA_965371725.1 uncultured Phycisphaerales bacterium | reverse complement strand
GAACTGGCACGCCAACGCTCGAAAATGAACCCGCGCTCGCTTATTCTGGGTCTAGCTCCGTTTCAACAAAGGTTGTTCCGCTTTCTTCCCCCCTTACCAAGGGGGGATAGAGGGGGGTTCATGCAGGCATAGAAGAACCTCCCCCAGCCCCTCCTTGTCAAGGAGGGGAGGAAGAAACGCCATTACCTTCCTGGAAGCGGCACTAGCTCCGTTGTGCGTGGTAACACGTCGCCCCGGTCCGGTGCGAATCATCACAAAAATGCTCACGGCCCCGACCGCTTCCCCGCCCGTCTCACCGGCTGAGGTCACCCTACGCCTCGAACAGCACTCCCCGAGAACGGACCGGATTCACCGGGACAAGCCAACGCGTCCGTCGCACCACGCGTACGGCGCGCCCTCGCAAAACACGAACCGGCCTATTGGCGTCAGGGCCGACGGTACCGCGCACGACCAGTACGTCCGATAATATACGCTGTCTCAGAATTCCCCTTGACGGCGCGATATTTGTATGATATACTTTCGATATTACCAAGATATAGGAGACCTGCAGAATGAAAACCAATGAAAAGGAAACGGCGGCGTGGAGCGGCTGGGGCACGCTCGTAGTCTTGCTCCTCTGTCTGGGGGCGATCGCGTGGGCCGGGTACTACTCCATCGCGCACGTGAGGGAGTACGACGGGTACAACTACGCAATCAACGCCGGAATGGTCTGGTTGATCGTGGGGTGCGGGTTGGCGGTGCCGGTCTGGTTCGTGTTGATGTTCGGTTTCTTCACTCTGCAGCCGAACATTGGCGCGGTGCTGATTCTGTTCGGCACGTACAAAGGCACGGTCAAGACCAGCGGTTTCCATTGGGCGAATCCCCTGCTCCAGAAGAAGAAGGTTTCCTTGCGCGCGCACAACCTCAATGGCGAGAAGCTCAAGGTCAACGACCTTCGTGGCAATCCGATCGAGATCGCAGTGGTCGTCGTGTGGCGTGTGACGGACACAGCCCAGGCGGTGTTCGACGTCGAGGATTTCGAGGACTACATGAAGGTACAAAGCGAATCGGCCCTGAGACACCTGGCTATGGCGTATTCGTACGACACCTTCGAGGAAGAGGAACTCTCGCTTCGCGGAAGTGTCGACGAGGTATCATCCAGATTGGAGGAGGAGGTACAGGAGCGCGTCACGCGGTCCGGGATCCTGGTCGAGGAGGCGCGCATCAGCCACCTCGCATACGCACCGGAGATCGCCGGGGCCATGCTTCAGCGCCAGCAAGCGGAAGCCATCGTGGCCGCCCGCACTCGCATCGTCGACGGTGCCGTCGGCATGGTGGAGATGGCCCTTGAGAAGCTCGAGCAGCACAAGACGATCAACCTCGACGAGGAGCGCAAAGCTGCAATGGTCAGCAACCTGCTCGTGGTGCTCTGCGGGGACAAGGCCGTTCATCCGGTCGTCAACACCGGTACGCTCTATTGCTAGAGCGTTTCGACAAAGGTCGTTCCGTGTTTTCTTCCCCCCTTACGAAGGGGGGATTGAGGGGGGTTCGTGCGAATTGAGAAGAACCTCCCCCAGCCCCTCCTTATTAAGGGGGGGAGCAAGAAGCACCGTTACCGTTCTGGAAACGGAACTAGAGCGCTTCCAGTGAAATCGCTGTAGAGCAATGCGTTCGTGCCACGCTCTACCGCCCGGTCGCAGGAATACGAGCTAGCGCATGGCCCAACGAAAGCCATTCCTCCTGCGCCTCCCGCCGGACCTGATGGACGTGCTCAACCGGTGGGCCAAGGATGAGCTGCGCAGCCTGAACGCTCAGATCGAGTATCTTCTCCGCGAGGCGACCCGGCGAAGAAGAGGGAGGGAGTTGGAGAAACGCCCTACGGACAGCGATGAGGAATAGAACGCGGCTCACCGTCGTGCAGACCGTATCGACCTCCAACACGGCCCACAACATGCCGCGTTCGTGGCATCCGTGCTGAGCGGTTGCACGGCGGCCGCGGGTGATACCGAAACCCATGACAGCCGAACAACGACAGACGCCACGCGAGGGGACGATCGCGAACGAGGTCCGAACGCTTGCGGAACTTCCAGACGGGACGGTCCTGGAAGGATGCGTCGCGGATGTCTCCCTCGGCGGTGCAAGAGTCCAAGGCCCGGCCGTCCGGCTGCGTGTCGGTGACCAAATCCGTCTGATCTTCGTATTCCCGACCGATGAGAGGGTTGCCTATGATTGCGAGGTCAGGCACGTTGACCCGGCTGGGAGGTTCTTTGGGGTCGAATTCACGTCGGAACCGCAGCCCATCAAGGTGAACCGCGGTTGACCGCAGGGATCCCACACTGCGGTAGGCGGGGTGAATCGGTGACGCGTGATTCCAAGTCCCGGAGGGACGACTGAGTCACGCGGTGGGCAGTGCCCACCCTACTGAATCTCTTTGAGTCACGCGGTGGGCAGTGCCCACTCTACAGGTTTCAATCGTCCCTACGGGACTCAAACGGGTTGAAGAACATCGCCACCACCGGCATCAATGCCGGGGCTATTCTCATTCCGTCCCTACGGGACGAGAGACACGGCTGTCACAGAGAATCACTGCCACAGCCATGCCACCAGCCTCATCTGGATCAAAACAGGATGCGTCCACGTGACACCACATCTGCCCGTGTAAGAACTTGTCGGACGCGACCATACAAGAACATACAACCTTGCCCGCGCTCATCCGTGGAGATGCACAATCGAGCAGGTTAAACTGTAGTGTAGAGTTGTGGGTATCTCATGTGATACCGTGATCTGGGGACCGTCCGCTGACACCGATGCATCCACCGATGTGATACGTGGTGAATCCCGCGCAATCCGAGCGGGACCGCTACGGCGACGTCAAGCCATGGGAACGAGGAAGCGACGCAAGCAGGCTGCAAGCCATCCCGTTCGTAAGCGCGCGCGGAGCAGGCCGGCAAACCCCCGAAGAAGGACCGTGGCCCTCGTTGTACTGCTTGTCGCAACGCTCATCGCGGCAGCCTGCTACGCCGCGTGGCAATTCACGGACACCGCCAAGTACAACGTGGTACTGGTAGTGGTCGATACGATGCGCAGCGACGCGCTTGGCTGTTACGGGAACCCCAACAACCCCACGCCGCGGATGGACGCCCTGGCGGCTGAGGGAGTCCGATTCGACACGGCGATCTCCACATCGGGTTGGACGTTGCCCGCGATCGGCTCGTTGGTGACGGGCGCGTGGCCCACCGTCCACGGCGGGCTTGGCAAGATCGTCAACCTTACGCCGCTTCGCAAGGAGCTACCTTCCATCGCCGCGGTGCTCGGCGGATACGGATTCAATACGCTCGGATTCGCCAACGCCGCCTTCGTCAGCCCGATGCTCGGTTTTGATCGCGGGTTCGATGTGTTTGACCATCGCCACGCCTTTAACCAGCAGGTCCGGCGAGCGGACGAGACAATCGATGCTGCATTAGGTGCGATCTACGGGCGGGTGACCGAATCCAACTTCGCCTTCATCCATCTGTTCGACCCGCACCTCGATTATGATCCTCCGGCGGGCTGGATGGACAAGCACGCCACTTTCCGGGCCGACCCGCCCCTGCCCCTGAGCTTGCAGGACTGCACGGCTCTTTGCCCAAGCGGAGGGCAGGCGCCGCCCGATCCTCAGGACATCGCCTTTGTCAAGGACGCCTACGAGGGCGAGATCAACTTCGTCGACACGCAGATCGGTCGCCTTGTCGACGAGCTCAAGAGAATGGGCATCTATGATCGAACGTTGCTGATCGTCACGGCCGATCACGGTGAGGAGTTCTGGGAGCACGGCGGGTTCGAGCACGGCCATTCGCTCTACGACGAGTTGATTCGGGTTCCCCTCATCATCAAGCCCCCCGCCGACATCCCACCGGTCGAGCGGGTCGTCAAGACGCAGGTGCGGCTTGTGGACGTGGCACCGACCGTGTTTGACATGCTCGGAATCGAACAGCCGGAATCGTTTGTCGGCGAGTCCCTGGTACCGCTCATGAATGGGCAGAAGGAAACGGACCGGATCGCGTTCAGCGAAAGTACGCTGTACGGCGCAGACAAGCTTGCCTGGCGAGGCGAACGATACAAGTACCTCTTCGACATGAACGCCAAAGCCGCTGTCCGCGAAGAGCTTTACGACTGGCGAAACGACCCGGGCGAGACGAGGAACCTGCTCGCCGAACTCCCCGATGTCGCAGCCCGATTCCGTGCCGAGTTGACGGCATTCCGTGATGACCTGACCGACCAGGCCCGTGCTATGTCCCGCCCGGTCGTCAAGGACATGAGCCCGGCCAGGATCAGAGCATTGAAGAGCCTCGGCTACATCCGCTAATCAAACACCGGCGGGCTGAAGCTGCGGGGAACGGGCCCTCCAAACCGTACGGATCACTTCGAGCAGATCAACCGTCTTGAAGTGCGAGCACTGAACTTGCGGAATCACGAGCGGCCTGATTCCCAGCCTGGCCGCACGCTCGAAGAAGAAGATGTCCTCGCCGATGAGGCTGCAATCGGAGTTCTGGACGAACCGGAACCAGGGAGGCTCCATGCGCTCGAGAACGGAGCGTTCGATCAAGCAGCAACCCATCCCGCCCGCATCGACATCGAAGGGCTGATCGCCCAGCTCGACGACGAACTCGTATTGCCCTTCCGCGTTGCGTCGCGCGACCGATGTGTGGATGCTCTTTTGTCCGAGCAGAAGCGGATAGACACCGCACACAATCGGCCGCCTGGAAGCCAGCATCAAATCGAGACACTCATCCGGCGGAACAACATCGCTGTCGACGAAGAACATGTGTGAGTGTTGCGAATCGAGGAACTTCCGGACGCACAGGTTTCGGGAGAAGTCAGCCGGTTGCGCGGCGATCGTCTGAAACTCCGCGCCCCCGGCGTGGTTGGCACAGATACGGAACACCGCCGCCGCGGTCATGCTGTGAATGTCGTTGGCGGTGGGAATGCAAACAAAGACACTCATCCGATAATCCTCTCAAAGCTGCGGCTGAACCGCCCACAAGCGTCAAGGTCGGGGCGAACGGACACCGCTCGCGCGCGACGGGACCCCGGGAACTCATCGGCTCCGGGGAACGGCGACTTTGCCTCGGATTCCCTCGAAGACGAGCGGTCCGGCTTTGCGAAGGCCAGGCAACGTCGTACAATGTCCCCATGGCGAAGGCGCGCACCGGCGCCGTACATCCGATGGGGTACCATGATTCATAGGCTCATCATCCTGACACTGTTCACCACCGGCACGGCGTTGTCGGGTGTCGGCGTGGCCACCTTGTGGACCGACGTGGGTTGGCAGGGCCTTGTCACTCAGAAACACTGGGGCCAAACCGTCATTGCGGAAGGGAACGTTCACCTGACATATGCCCATCTTACCGGAGGAAGCGTCTTCGAACGCGGCCGACGCATTCCACTGGGCAACTTCGGTATGTTTCGCTACGGGTCGGGCCGCACGCCGGCCGGTTGGCGGTGGGTGTCCTTGACAAGCCCGCTCTGGCTTTTCGTAACGGTTTTCTTCGTCTGCCCTGGTATCGCGTACTACCTCGGGCCCATGCGACGGTGGGAACGGCGTAAGCGGAATCAGTGCCTCGTCTGCGGGTACAACCTCGAGGGCAACGAATCGGGCATCTGCCCTGAGTGCGGAACCGCGTGCGCATCCCCCACTGCAATCGGGAAAACCCCGCGGGCTCAAGCCTGCGACTCGCAAGCGCGTGCCAATGTGCGACTGGACCGAGTTTGACATCTCGACAATCTCGGAGATTGACTTCCCGATCCGCTGTGACCACTGCGGTTACGAGTTGAGTGGTCTGGGCGATCGGGGGCGATGCCCCCAATGCGCCGGATCGTTCGTGCGGCGCAAGCTGTTGTGGAACATGTACGGGCCGGAGGCGTTCGCCAGCCCGGCGATCAAGCCCAGCGACGAGAACGCCACCCCGGCTGACCGGTCCTTCGTCTACGGACTGATCTGGGCGTTGGTGCTCACGCTGACGCTGCCGATCGTGCTGTTGGCCTGGGTCGCGTTGTTCGGCAAATCCGACCTGTGTCTTGGTCTATCGTCCTGGCTGGTGGTGGCCGCATCGTTGGAGTGGATCGTCTGGCGGCGGCGTGAGGAACATGTGACCGAGTGTCGACCGGATGAAGATGACCCGCCCGGGTGATCCTGGCTGATCGACGGGCTCTCGGTCGGCTTGCCCGCACGGCGTGGGGGTCGACGTGGATCGCTCCGCCAGCCTACAATCCGCTCATGACCACCGATCACGCGTCATTGAGGCCCACGCAGGCATCCCGGCGTAGCGTCTTCGACATGACACCCGAAGAGTTGGTCGAGCTTCTTGGGTCCTGGGGTGAACCCACCTATCGGGCCGGGCAGCTTGTCGAATGGGTCTACCAGCGCAACGCCACATCGTTCGATGAGTTGACGAATCTTCCAAAGACGCTTCGGGGCAGGCTGTCGGATGCGCTATCGCTCCATGAGTCCACGATCACACGTCGCCGTAATGCCGGGGACGGTGTGGTCAAGCTGCTGCTTCGCTGGTGTGACGGAGCGACCAGCGAATGCGTGCTGATCCCCGATGGCGCGCGTCAGACAGCCTGCATCTCATCACAGGTCGGCTGTCCCGTCGGGTGCGTGTTCTGTGCGAGCGGTCTGGGCGGGCTCGAGCGGAACCTGTCGTGTGGTCAGATCGTCGAGCAGGCGATGCGTATTCGCAGTCTGTGCGATGACGGAACCCGACTCTCCAACGTGGTCTTCATGGGGCTGGGTGAACCGCTGGCGAATTACGACGCCGTCCTCCGGGCCCTTCGCACAATCAATGCGGATTGGGGCATGGGCATCGGGGCCCGCAAGATCACGGTCAGTTCCGTGGGGCTCCCGAAGCAGATTCGCAAACTCGCCGACGAGCAGTTGCAGGTCACCCTGGCACTTTCACTGCACGCGCCGACGGACAAACTCCGGGAGAGGATCATCCCCTGGACCCAACGGGGCAACATCGCTTCGCTGATCGAGGCGGCCCGCTACTACTTCGACCGAACGGGACGAGAGGTCACCCTCGAGTACGTCCTGCTCGGCGGGCTGAACGACTCCGCAACCTGCGCCGGACAGCTCGCAGATGTTGTCGGGCGGATGCGGGCCAACGTGAACCTGATACCCTACAACCCGGTGCGGGGATTGCCGTATGAACGGTCGACGACCGATGCGGCGGCCCGGTTCGTCGACGTACTGCAGGAGCGCGGCGTGAACGTGCACGTACGGCGCGGTCGCGGGCTGGATATCGAGGCTGCCTGCGGACAGCTCCGTCGCCGCGGGGCAACCGGAACACCACATCAGGCGTAAAGCGGACCGCGCATTATGGGTGCGAATATCCGTAGTGGGCGTGTCCGAAAACCGTGTCACCCGACCGCCGCGCGGCGGAGACTCCGGTGCACCGGCGTGCGCTGCTAGGAGAGCAGGCGTCCCAGGAAGCTTCGTTGCCCCCGGTCCCGCCTTTTGTCAGGCTCGACCTCGCCGAGAATCTGCCTCGCGATTTTCTGGATCGCCGTCCGGACCGCGTTCTTCCGCCCGAGGGAAGCAATGGGTTTGCCGAAGTCGATCGACCTCGCAACGAAGGCGTAGTCGTTCGGAACGCAGACAAAAACGCGCTTCTTGAGGTTCTCCTCCAAATCCGCAACGGTGATCCGTCCACCCGTGCTGTCACCACGGTTGACTACGATCTCGACGCGCTCCTCGGGCACACCGAGCTGCATCAGCGCTTCCAGGTAACGCTTCGCGTTGCGAATCGACGGCACAAGAAGCTGGCAGACGACCAGGATAAGGTCCGCCTGCGTGATGACGGACAGCGTACGATGATCGAAGTGACGCGGCACGTCGACAACGACGTTCTCGTACGCACCGCCCAGCAGCTCGATCACATGTCGTACGATTTCGGGCGTAAGGGCCTCGTGCTGCTCGATCTGCTCGGGACGGGCCAGCAAGGCCACGTTGCACGGTAGTGTAACCAGCGTGTCGGTCACGATGGACCGGTCCAGGTCCGTACCGGCCACACCCAGGTCGTAGAAGGTGTACTTCGGCTCGCAGTCGAAGTTGGCTGCAACATCGCCAAACTGAAGGTCCAAATCGACAAGGGCGCACGTACGCTCACTCAGCTCGCCGATCTCCATGGCCAGGTTCGCGGCAATCGACGTCGCACCCACCCCGCCGACCGAACCGGTCACACAAATGCAGCGGCTCTTGGCGGTGCTGAGCAAACGCCGGCTGGCCACCCGACTCACCGCCGTGGCGAGGTCGGAGTACTCGATCGGCTCGCATACGAACTGGTCACATCCGGCGCGCATCGGAGCGAGAATGGCCTCGGGCCCGGACTCGTGGCTGATGGCGATCAAAGCCAGCTCCGGGTAGCGTGTGGAAACCTGGTCGATGACCTCCACCACGTTTTCCGGATCCGGATCAAGGTGGAAGAAAACCAGGTTTACGGACCCTTCGTGCAGCAGGTCGGCCAGGACTTCGGGCGTGCCCACCTCCCTGATAAGGCGGACGAAGTTCAGGGCGGTGATGTGCCCCAGAAGCTCATGGGACGCCTCAGGTTCAGTATTGTAGAGGCATACTCTCAGTAGGTTGCTCATGACAGCTCCGCTGCAGAACGCTCCGTCCGTGGGCGCCTGACCCCATCCATCTATCGGAGCATGGCGTCCGGGAGTTTCCCATGAATCGGCTGTGCGGGGTCGGGGAGGCTGTCCCATAATCCGCGAGTTCGTGTGGCATCGCCGTGGCGCGGGCGGGCGTGAAACCGATCAAGAGACGTCCGACGGAAGCGTCGGACGGGCCAACAAGCCCGGTAGGCCCCGGACGAAACTTGGCCACCCTCAGGAGACAGGAGAAGATGTTCGTGCTAGCCTACCGGTGCTTCGGGCGGTTCGATCCAATGCTCGCCTGCGCGGTCAGCGTGATCCGGAATGGGCGTAGACGGTCTCGGCCCGAGCGATGTGATGATTCTCCGCGCAATACGCTGGAGTCGTTCACGGGTGCTTCGAGGACGGAAATCCGAAACTGAATGCAGTCAAGTGGAGCAAGACCATGCCTAAGTATGTAACCCTCACGGTAGTGATCCTTCTCATGTTGACCGTTCCTGCTTGCCGAAAGTCGGCCGACACCGACAAGGCGGATAAGACGGACAAGGCGGAAGTGGCCGATAAGCCCGAAGCCCCAAAGACGCCGGCCCAAGCTCCCGCGCCTTCGCCAGGAACAACCGAGACGCAGGACAGTGCGAAGCCCGAAGTACCGAAGACACCATCGGAACCCCCTACGCCCGCACCCACGCCCGCACCCACGCCCGCACCCACGCCCACGGTCGCACCCGCGCCGAAAGAAGATAGCCCCAAGACCCTCGAAGAGATCGAAGGAATTCTCACGGACAAGTGGAACAAGCTTGAAAGTCTGAAGTGCCAGATCCTCCTGGCGGAGGAAGCGTCGTGGCGAGGGATGGCGCAGAAAAGTGAAGGCGACGGTACGTACGATCTGCTCCGAGACGAGGACGTCATGCGCGTACGCATGGAGACAAACAAGAAGACCATCCCGATGGACGGCGCCAAGGTGACGACTTCCGAAGTCATGTTCCTCATTTTCACCGACGGCAAGATGATCCACCGGGTTCCCAGAGGGCAAGGTGCCCCCAAGCGTGTGACCAGAACCTGGTTCGACCCGAGTTCGCTGCTCTACATCGGCGGTCCACAGTTGATCGCGGGACTGCGAAAGGGCGCCACCGCCACGGTACTACCTGACGAGATGCTCGGCGAGCGTTCGGCTTACGTCATCAAGAGCGAAGCTGATTCCGGCCTGTGGATACGAACGTGCCACATTGACAAGGACCTGGGCGTCATGGTGAAACTCGTCACCAGGTACACGAAGGTGGACAGGGTGGCGACGATCGAGAACGTCGCTTTTGATCTCACTCCCACTTTCCACCCGCAGAACTTCGATTTCTTTGTTCCTGATGGCGCCGTGATCAACGACCTGACCAAGACGATGCCGAAGCCAGGCACGGAGGGTGAACCGGGCACCGTCGCGGGGGAAGAGTAGCAACACAGGCCACCCACCACGGTGGCGCTGGGCAGTCTCCGTCAGTCTGTATCGCATCACGCCCCCTCGTCCCCATCTTGCAAGGGGGGATGAAAGGCGTGTCGCGGTACGCGGTTTCGAAACCTGCACGGACCCGCGCGGATTCGCCTGCGCCAGAAGGGTATCCGGCGAATGAAACGCCGGCACACAATGGCGAGTTTCGCTTCATAGCGCTTTCAGTGGTCTCGTAGCGTCCAACGGCCAAGTATCTCCGGGAGGCTTCGGGATTCGGACGCTACATCAAAACAGAACTTGTTCTGACCTCCCCTCCTTACCAAGGAGGGATTGGGGGAGGTTACGGTGTTCGACACCGGAGAGTGGCAATCGCCAATCCAATCACTCCTTACGCCAGAGCGTGCCGTCGGGGCGGTCTTCGAGGGTGATCTTGGCATCGGCAAGACGATTGCGGATCAGGTCGGCAGTCTCAAAGTCCTTCTTGCCGCGAAGGTGTTTGCGGACCTCGATGAGCACCTGCATCACCTGATCGGTCAGATCATCGCCACCCACCTTCTTCTTCTCCTGCGGGTCGATGAAGATGCCGATCAATCGCGCGACACCGATCAGCCTCCGCGCGGCTGCCAGTGCGTCAGCTTTGGCCTGATCGCTACCGGTGGTCTCGAGCTTCTCCTGCTCGATGAACCGGTTGACCGAAGCGGCGAAGGCGAACAGCGCGGCGATCCCGCCGCCCGTGTTGAAGTCGTCGTCCATCGCCTGGGTGAACGCCGCGAAATGCTCGTCACATTCCTTGGCGAGCGACTCGGATTGAATGTCCGCGCGGGCTGAAGCCCGCGGCTCGGCAGTAGAAGCAGATGGTGCGTCCGCGCGGGCTGAAGCCCGCGGCTCGATTGGGGGCACGTCATCATAGGGCAACACCCCACAGACGCGCTCGACGCGCTCGAACAGGCGGTAGAAAGTGTCGAGGCCCTTGCGCTTCGACTCGATCTCCTCCTCCGAGTACTCGATCGGACGGCGATACTGCGTCGAAAGAACAAAGAACCGGATCAGCTCGCCCGGATACTCATCGAGCAGGTTGTGCAGCGTCATCTTGACCAGCGCCGCCTGCATCTCGGGCGACGCATCCGACTTGGCCACCTTCTTCGTATTGAACCGCGTCAGACCGTTGTGCATCCAGTACTTGGCGAAGGGCTTACCCGTGGCGCTCTCCGACTGGGCGATCTCGTTTTCATGGTGCGGGAAGACCAGGTCCATCCCGCCGCCGTGGATGTCGAACGTCTCGCCGAGGTACTTTATGGACATGGCGGAACACTCGATGTGCCAACCCGGCCGCCCCATACCCCACGGCGAATCAAACTTGACCTCGTCGGGCTCTTCGGGCTTGGCCGCCTTCCAGAGAGCGAAGTCAGCCGGGCTACGCTTATCACCACTCTGCAGCTCGCGCTGGCCCGCCTGATCGTCGAGGCGGCGGTTGGAAAGCTTGCCGTAGTCATCGTCCTTGGTCACGTCAAAGTAGACGTCCCCGTTGGACTCATAGGCGAAGCCCTTCTCGAACAGCCTCTCAATCATCGCGATGATGTCGCCGATGTGCTCCGACGCCTTGGGCATGATGTCGATGGTGTCGACGTGCAGCGTGACCATCGCGTCGAGATAATCCTGCGTGATCCTCTCGGCCAGCGCCCGCGTTGTCATGCCCTGCTTCTCGGCTTCGACGATAAGCTTGTCGTCGACGTCCGTGATGTTCACCACCCACGTGACGTCAAAACCCCTGAACATCAGATAGCGTTTGATGGCGTCGAAGATGATCGGCCCGACGGCATGGCCGATGTGGCTCGGCTTGTAGGCGGTCGGCCCACAGACGTAGACGCCCACCCGACCGGGCTCGAGGGGTTCAAAGGGTTCCTTCTTGCGACTGAGTGTGTTGTAAACGACCATGCCCATGACGGTACATCCTCGATGACGGTCAATGCCGTCACATGAAACGATCCGCGGGCGAAACCTGTCCCATTTTTGTCGGGAGCCCGCGCGGACGTGCCAGCGCAGGCGAAGCGCTGAGCACCGTCCTTCCCTTCTGATTCACGAGTCAGCCCGCCTGACCAACGCGACAGCCGTACAGGCGATCGCATCGGAATATCCGAGCGGGCCCATCCCTTCGTTTGTCTTGGCCTTGACGCTCACCTGCTCGGGCGTCAGACCGGTCAACCCGGCGATCGAGGCACCGATCTTCCGCTTGTACGGCGACATCCTTGGCGCCTCCGCATGGATGACCAGATCGATATTGCCGGCCACATAGCCCTTCTCGCGGACCCGCCCCATCGCGTCCGCAAGCAGCTTCCGGCTGTCGGCGTCTTTGTAGACCGCGTCCGTGTCGGGGTAGAGATCACCAATATCGGGCAGCCCGGCCGCCCCAAGTAGGGCGTCAATCACGGCGTGCAGCACGACATCGGCGTCACTATGCCCCAAAAGGCCCTTGGGGTGCTCGATCTCGACACCGCCGACGAGCAGACGACGGCCTTCGACGAGCCTATGGATGTCGTAACCGATGCCGACACGGAATGGATCGCTGGCACGCACGCCGGTATTCCTCTCACCCATGGCTATCGTCCCGGTCCCGCCGCCGCGGAAGCGGGAACAGAGCACGGTACAGCCATCGCGGGCGTGTTTCAAGTTCCACAGTCCCGCGGGCGAACATCCGATAACATTCTCGTGCGACGCCGGTTGCCTTGCCTCTTGGCATATGCGTACACTAACCAACCACCGGCGGGCACGGGTGCGCCTGGCCCGGCGGGTGGATTGGCTACGATTCTTTCTTCGGAGGCTTGAAAACGATGATCTCGAACGCACTTCGCCGGCTGCGCGGGCTTACCCTATCGCTCACCGCCGTCGGGCTGATGCTGGCGTTGGCTACCTGCTCTCCCGAGCCGGGCCCGGCGGACCAGGATAACGACGGCGTGCTGGACAACGTCGACCAGTGCCCCAACACGCCCGCCGGCGAGGAGGTGGACGCCACCGGATGCCCGGTTACGGAACCTTCGACGGATGACGACGACGACGGTGTGCCCAACGACGACGACCAATGCCCCGGCACCGCGCCGGGAACGGAAGTGGACGAAACGGGATGTCCCGTTACCCAGCCGGGCACGCCGGACGAGGACGACGATGGTGTGCCTGACGATGACGACGATTGTCCCGACACGCCTGACGGCGAGGACGTGGACGAGGATGGCTGCTCAGCCAGCCAGCGGGACACAGACAGTGACGGTGTGGTCGATGCGGACGACACCTGCCCCGACACGCCCACCGGCGAGGACGTGGATGACAACGGGTGCGGCCCGAGCCAGCAGGACGAGGACGACGACGGCGTGATCGATGACGAGGATCAGTGCGCCGACACACCGGCCGGGGAGGAAGCGGACGCCAACGGTTGCGGGCCGAGCCAACGGGACACGGACAGCGATGATGTCTCGGATGCCGACGACCGGTGCGGCGACACACCCGAAGGTGAAGACGTCGACGAGTTCGGATGCTCCCTCGAACAACAAGACGATGACAGCGACGGCGACGGCGTGGTCGACCCCGCCGACACGTGCGCCGACACGCCAACGGGCGAGGAGGTGGACGAGAACGGCTGCAGCGACAGTCAGCTCGACAGTGATGGTGACGGTGTGACCGATGACATCGACGAATGTCCCGGCACAACGGCGGGCGAGCATGTGGATGAGACCGGTTGTGTTACGCCCATTCACAATGGAAACGGAGGAAACGGAGGAAACGGAGGAAACGGAGGAAACGGAGGCACGGAGCCTGAATGTGGCAACAACATCGTCGAGACCGGCGAGCAGTGCGAACCGCCGAACACCGACACGTGCGACGCGAACTGCCAAACGATCAGTGGAAGCGGCGTTGTGAATGACTCGTGCGGCAGTCCGACCACCGTTTCGGACAGCTCGACGATCAGCTTCAGCAACCAGGACGCCACGACGGACGGGCCGGATGAGCCCACGACGTGCGACTTCTTCGAGTACACGCACGTCGAGGCCGACATCTGGTATTGCTATACGGCTACTTGCACCGGCATGGTAACCATCAGTCTGTGCGGTAGCAGCTACGACACGAAGGTCGCCGTCTACCACGAGTGCGAATGTCCGACGGAGGCGGCCGCCATCTCATGCAGCGACGACAACTGCGGCGTGGGTTCCGATTCGCGCGTTCAACTCGTAGCCGTAACGGGCGATGAGTATCTGATTCGCGTCGGCGGGTTCCAGGGGGCCCAGGGCGACGGACTGTTGACCATCATCTGCGGGACGCCGCCTTCCTGCACCAGCGGCGAAGGGGATTGCATGGCGAATAACGGATCTCCGACGTGCGACGACGAGGAATGTTGTGATGCGGTCTGTGCCGTCGATCAATACTGCTGCGACGTGACGTGGGACGACTGGTGCGCCGGCGAGGCGGAGGGTCTCTGCGGCGGCACGTTTGCTGCGTGCGTCGATGGGACCGGCGACTGCTTCACGGCCCACGGTACCGCCGGCTGTGATGATGAGACCTGCTGCCAGAGTGTCTGCCTCTTCGATCCCTACTGCTGCCTGATGGAGTGGGACGACACGTGTGTGTCCGAGGCGAACGAACGGTGTGGCGATTTCCTGATCTGCGGGTTGTCCACCGAAAGTTGCCTCGCCGCCCATCGCGATCCCGGCTGTAGCGATGAGGACTGCTGCCAGGAGGTCTGCTCACAGATTCCGGATTGCTGCCTGGTCGAGTGGACGTCCGAGTGCGTAGACGCGGCCAACGCCGCGCCGGACGTCTGTCGCTGACGGCGGACCTAAAAAAAACGCATCGGCCGCGGGTCGGACGGGCGTACGAGCCTGTCCCACCCCTCTTTTGCCGGAGACCGACACCGACACGGTTTCGTTGCGCTTGTCTTTTCCTTCCATATGCGCCATAATAGCGAGCGCGGCGCGAATGCCTTTCCGCACCTCCTGGCTGACGGCGTTCGCCTGATCACCTCGCCGGAGACAGTACGATGGGCACAGGCACGTGGACATGGACACGATCGTTTGGCGTGTGCGGCGTTCTCCTCGCACTGGGCATCGCCGCAGGAGGGTGCGAGACCGATCTCACTCTGACAGATCCCGACCCCGCGGAAGAGGTCGACAACCAGCAGGGGAACCCCACTGCGGGGCAACCCGCGCCGGAAGCGGTCCTGCCGAACGTGACCATTGACGGACCCGGCACGGTCAGCCTCGATACCGTCGGGGCCACCGTCGTGCTCACGGCCACGCCCAATCCGAGGTTTGCATTCCTTGGCTGGTCGGGCAGCACGGCGTCGGACCGGAATCCGCTGACGCTGTACAGCCTGAGCACCACGACGCTCGTCGCTCACTTCGGCGAGCAGATACTCGATCAAGATCACGACGGCGTGCGCGATGAACATGATGAGTGCCCGAACACCGTGTTCGGACGTCAGACCGACCCGAGAACCGGATGCGCGTGCGACCAGCTTGATGACGACGAGGACGGGCGCAACAACTGCGATGACGAATGTCCAAACACACCGGCGGGCGAATACGTGGATGAGCTCGGTTGCTCGTGCAGCCAGTACGACGACGACGGAGACGGTGTGTCCAACTGCCATGATCTTTGTCCGGACACGCGCGTGGACGAAGGCGCCGCCAACGAGGAGGGTTGCGGACCGGCGCAGCGCGATACGGATGTCGACGGCGTCAAGGATTCCAACGACGACTGTCCCGACACACCGTTCGGCACGCAGGTGAACGATCGGGGCTGTCCGCCGGTCTGCGGCAATGAGCTCGTCGAGTTCGGCGAGGATTGCGATCCGCCGGACGGAATCGATTGTGACGACCTGTGCAACACAATCATCCCAGTCTGCGGCAACGGGATCGTTCAAGCGGGCGAGGAGTGTGATCCGCCGGATGGTGAGACGTGCGACAGCGACTGCCAACACATCCCGACAGCCGTCTGCGGTGATGGTGTCGTCGAGGAGGATGAGGAGTGCGATCCGCCAAACGGTGTCACATGTGACGCCAACTGCCGGTGGATCGTGGGCACTGGTTGTGGAACCGGAAGTTGTCTGGTCGCCAACGGAACACCCGGCTGTGACGACCAAGCCTGCTGTGATGTCATCTGCTGCGCCATCCCCTCTTGCTGCACGGTCGAGTGGGATGAGGTGTGCGCGGCGTACGCCTCGCTCGTGTGCGTCAGCGGGCCGTGCGCCGGCGGCACGGGAGACTGCCGATCCGCGAACGGCACACCCGGATGCAACGACGAGCCCTGCTGCAACTACATCTGCTCGTTTGACCCGTACTGCTGCACGGTCGAGTGGGACGTGGACTGTGCCTTCTTGGCCGTCGCCATCGCAGTTGAAACCGACGGCTGTCTGTGCAATAACTGACGTGTCGTTCACGGCCGCTGGAGCCGCAACGGCGAGAGGAACGGTTGGCTTGAGGTCAACCGGTCATCCGCACGGGTTAGCAGCCCGTTGAAAAAGTGTAGCGCCGCCCCTCGTGGGCGGCGAAGCACCATTTAGGCGTCACCCACGAGGAGTGACGCTACGCGATTGTAGCGGAGCCCGCGTTTTTCAACGGACTGTTATACGCCCCGCGGCTCACGAGTAGAGAAGGGCACTGAGGCCTTATGCAAGAGAAGAAGCGAATCCTGTTCCTGTGCACTGGCAACTCCTGCCGCTCGCAGATGGCGGAGGCATTGCTTCGCCAGATAGGCGGCGACCGGTTCGAGGTGTTCAGCGCCGGCTCGCACCCGGCCGGTTTCATCTATCCGCTTGCCGAAGAGGCCATGCGAGCCCTCAACGTCCCGATGGAAAACCAGGAATCGAAAAGCTGGGACGGTTTCACACAAACGCCGGTCGACCTCGTGATCACTCTCTGCGATGCCGTCGCGTTGGAAACGTGTCCGGATTTCCCCGGCGCGCCGCTGAAGGTGCACTGGCCACTGCCCGACCCAGCCTTCCACACCGGGACCGACAAAGACCGGATCGAGTTCGCCATACGCGTCGCGCAGCGTCTTCGCACCAAGATCCAAGGTCTGACGGAGATGGACTGGTCGTTGGCGGCGGACGAACTGAAAGCCCGGTTGGAGTTCCTCGGCGAAATCTAGCGCAGTTTCCAGAAAGATAATGGTGTTCCTCTCTCCCCTCCTTAATAAGGGTTCTCCTCCCAAAAAGTTACTGACGTAACCCCTTGAAAGACAAGGACATCG
>CBDUZO010000087.1:0-17329 GCA_965371725.1 uncultured Phycisphaerales bacterium | reverse complement strand
GAATGGATTGAGCGAGTAGGGTGGGCACCGCCCACCAAGAACATCGCCGCCGATGGTGGGCCATGCCCACCCTACAATCCTCGACCACCCATCCGTCCCCCACCCTTCGCTCCGCGAAGAATGGGGCACCCAGCCTTCGCTCCGCGAAGAATGGGGCACCCATCTGCGGGCGAAAGATGGGCTACATCTCAGCCTCCGCCTCTTCCCTCTCGATGTGGCGTGCGATGGAACGTGCGTGAATGTACCTTAGCAATCGCTGCACGAACCTGATGAGATAGAGCAGCAGCATGACGACGAAGACCAGGCCCACGACCAACAGGCTCATGTCGGCGTTCGCGACCGCCTGAGCGATCAGCAACAGCGCAGCCAGCGCGCTGAGCAGACTCATCGCCGCGTCACCCGTCGGCGGCTCGTGCTTGTACGGCTGAAAGATGCCTTGCATCTTCAACGGACGTGCGTTGTACTTCTGCCCGCACTCAGGACAGATGTACATGTAGGGCAACGTGCGAAGGTTATAACCACACTTCTCGCAGTAGGTCGACGTGGTGATGAGGCGTTGCATGTACATCTCGTCGGCAAGACGTTCCAGATCGTCCGTGTTGAGACCCATGCAACGGTTCTCCCGCCCTTTCTTGCTCTAATCGGCGAACATGGCCTCCATGAAAGTTGCCGGATCGAACGGCTCGATGTCCGCCGGCGTCTCCCCCAGGCCCACGAATTTCACCGGCACGTTGAGCTGATTACGAATTCCCACCACGACGCCGCCCTTGGCGCTCCCGTCGAGCTTGGCCAGGACGATACCCGTCACCCGCGCGTGCTCGGAGAACAGCTTCGCCTGGTTGACGGCGTTCTGGCCGATCGTCGCATCGAGCACCAGCAACACCTCGTGCGGCGCGCCGTCGATCTTCCGCTCGACGACCTTGTTGATCTTGCCGAGCTCGCGCATCAGGTGGTCCTGGGTGTGCAACCGACCGGCTGTGTCGATCAACAACACGTCCGCGTCTCGCGCGGTCGCCGCCTCGCAGGCGTCGTACGCCACGGCGCCGGGATCGGCGCCCTGATCGTGCTTGACAATCTGCACGCCGATCCGGTCCGACCAGATCGTGAGCTGCTCGACCGCGGCCGCCCGGAACGTGTCACACGCCCCGAGGATCACCCGCTTACCCCGCTTGTTGAAATAATGGGCGAGCTTGGCGACGCTCGTCGTCTTGCCCGAGCCGTTGATCCCGGTGACCAGAATGACCGTCGGACCCGATTCGGCGAAATGGATCCGCCGATCCGATTCCGGCCACATCTCGACGATGTGCCGCTTCAGGAAGTCCCTGATCTCCTGCTCCTCCGCGATCTCGCCGTTCTTCCACCCGCCGCGAACGATGTCAATCAGCTTCTCGGTCGTAACCGGCCCGAAGTCGGCGGTCAGCATCGAGTCCTCGAGGCGATCGAGCGTGGTCTGATCGATCTTCTTCCCGATCCGCAGAACGGACCGGAAACTCGTGCTCAGCTTCTCCCGCGTCCGTGTAAGGCCCTTTTTAAATCGATCGAGAAGCCCCATCAAGGATCACCCCCGCTCATGGTCTTCAACACCTTATCCAGCACCCCGTTGATGAACCGCGGCGAGTCCTCACCGCCATACTCGCGCCCGATCTCGACGGCCTCGTTGACCGCCACCTTGGGCGGGACTTTCCGCTCCAGCAGTTCGACGATTGCGACCCGCATGATGTTACGGTCGACCATCGAAATCCGCGACAACTCCCACCTCTCAGCCGCCTGCGCGATCATCTCATCGGCGCGATCGCGCCGGGCCCAGTAGCCTTCAACGAGTTTCGTCGCGTAGCGGGAAGCCGATCTCGATGCATCCCTGGATACGAACAGATCCTCGAGCGCTTCCGGCGACTCATCTTGCTGCGCTTCGAATTGGCAGAGCGCCTGCATGGCGAGGATTCGGGCTTGGCGTCGATCGGAGGGCACGGCGTCCTCAGGCACTGGTTGGAACCTGCTTAAGCACGTTGATAAGTTCAATCGCACTCAAGGCAGCGTCCACACCCTTGTTCCCCGCCTTCGAGCCGGCCCGCTCGACCGCCTGTTCGAGGGTGTCAGCCGTGATGACCCCGAAAGTCGTGGGGACGCCCGTGTCCTGCCCGACCTGGGCGATACCCTTGGCCGTCTCCGCGGCGATGTACTCGAAATGCGGCGTGTGACCCCGGATCACACACCCCAGACAGACCACCGCGTCGTACGCACCGGAGGCGGCCAGCTTTCCCGCTACGAACGGAAGCTCAAACGAGCCCGGTACGTGTACCGTGGTGATACTATCCTTGTCACAACCGTGGCGGGCCAGGGCGTCGATCGCTCCGGAGAGCAGCCTGGACGTGATGAATTCATTGAACCGACTGACGACCAGCGCGAATCGCAGTCCGTCGGCAACGAGTTGACCGTGAATCTCAGTGGGCATGACGCTGTGTACCTTTCAATCCACGGGGTAGCCTTGCCGTCCACAGGGTGGCCTTGCCGTCTGCAGAGTGGCCCCGCCACCCGCCCGTCCCGGAACCACAAAAGGGTACGTCCAGGGCACGAACCGGTCAACCGCGGAGGAACTCCCCTCCTTCAGAAGGCGTGCAGACGTCTGGTGGCACCTCTGCCTGCATGTCCAGCCGCGTGGCCTCCGTCCCGGAGGGGCGGAAGGGGGCATCCGCCCCGCAGCGCTCGAACCGGCGCACGTTGAGGGATTCGGGCGATCCGTCACCGCTTGAGCCCGGCTGGCCGAGTCCCTATAGTGCCACCTGGTAGATTACAGAGTCCAGCTACGAGAGGAGAATCGGGTGTCCAAGATCAGAGCCACGAACATCACCTGGCACGAGGGTCACGTCAGCCGTGAGGAGCGGGAGAAGTTTCTCAATCAGAAGGGCGCTTTGATCTGGATGACGGGCCTGAGCGGATCGGGCAAGAGCACGATCGCCTACACGCTCGAGCATGCCCTGGTCCAGCGAGGCCATCTCTCCTACGTGCTCGACGGCGACAACATCCGCCACGGGCTCAACAAAAATCTGGGCTTCAGCGCCGAGGACCGCGAGGAGAACATCCGCCGCATCGGCGAGGTCGGCGCGCTCTACGTCGACACCGGCATCATCACGATCACCGCGTTCATCAGCCCCTACCGGGCTGACCGGGAACAGGCGCGTGAGACGGTCGGGCGTGACAGCTTCTTCGAGGTCTACTGCGACACGCCTTTCGATATCTGTGAGGAACGGGACCCGAAGGGCCTCTACAAAAAGGCTCGGGCCGGAGAGCTGAAGGGTTTCACCGGTATCGACGACCCCTACGAGGCGCCCGAGAACCCCGAGTTGGTAATTGATTCGTCCAAGGTCTCTCCGCAGGAAGCGGCGGTCATCCTCTGCGACGTGCTCGAGAAGGCCGGTAAGATCCCGCCCTTGGAGGAGTAGGAACGGGTCGCCGCAACGTGGTCCGCCGGTTGATCACTCTTGGCGCATAAAAAAAGCAGGGAATTCGAGCTCGCCGATACTCGAACTCCCTGAGGCTGCACACCCATTACGGGTGGAGACCCACAGCCATATTTGCCTATCGTCGCCCCCGATGGACTGCTTGAGGTAGCGACGCGTGCCGGCGTGGTTTTCGGACCACCCGTGACGCCATTGCCCGCCGGCCTCCTGCCACCGACCGCCCGGCTATGACGGGACGTGGGAACCGCCCCGCACACGATTCACCTCAACCCGAAAGCGGGTTATAGTGCTTGACTTGACATAGGACAGGGTCGAACCGGGCCGGCTGCCCTGGCCGTCCCGGTTACACCGTTTTCCGAAGAGGTGTAGCGACGATCCCCCTGCTCCCCCCTCGTGAAGGGAAGACGCAGGGATGGGATGCGACGCCCGGTAACGGAGTCTGCTCTTTGGATCGGAGGAGAGTTTGATGGCGTTCGAGAAGGTTAATCCCAAGGTTGATTTCCCGGCCCAGGAGCGGGGGATCCTCGAGCTCTGGGACAAGACCCAGGCTTTTGAAAAGCTCCGCTCGCTCAACGCGGACAAGCCGATCTGGTCCTTCCTCGACGGGCCGATCACCGCCAACAACCCCATGGGCGTCCACCACGCCTGGGGCAGAACGTACAAGGACATCTACCAGCGCTACCAGGCCTCCCTCGGACGGAAGCTCCGCTACCAGAACGGTTTCGACTGCCAGGGGTTGTGGGTCGAGGTCGAGGTCGAGAAGGAGCACAACTTCAAGAGCAAAAAGGACATCGAGACATTCGGGATCGACCGGTTCGTCGAGGAGTGCAAAGCCCGTGCGAGGAAGTTCGCGGGCATCCAGACCCAGCAATCCATCCGCCTTGGATACTGGATGGACTGGTCCGACTCGTACTACACGATGACGGACGAGAACAACTACGCCATCTGGGCCTTCCTCAAGAAATGCCATGAGAAGGGACTGATCTACAAGGGCTTCGATGTCATGCCCTGGTGCCCGCGATGCGGTACCGGAATCAGCCAGATGGAGATGAATGAGGGCTACCGCGAGGTACCTCATACGTCGGTGTTCTTCACGTTGCCGTTGCGAAAGCGCCCCGGCGAAAACCTGCTTGTCTGGACCACGACGCCTTGGACGCTCAGCTCCAACGTCGCCGCGGCCGTCGGTCCCGAAATGACCTATGTCAAGGTCAAACAGGGCGATCAGTTCTACTACGTCGGCAAGGCCAATTTCGAGAATGCTCGGAGCCACCCGCTCCAGGAGCTGGACGCATCGAAGCTCCCACCGCTGCTTCCGATCAACGTCCAGTTCAAGAACCGTGGACCTTTCGAGATCGTCGAGGAACTGGACGGCCAGCAGCTTGTCGGCTTGACCTATGAAGGTCTGTTCGACAACCTGGACGGCGCAGCCGAATCCATCCCCGGTCATCGCGTAATCGCATGGGACGAGGTGACGGAGTCCGAGGGCACAGGCATCGTCCACATCGCCCCGGGTTGCGGCAGCGAGGACTACCAACTCGCCAGGGAGATGGGGTTGCCGCAGATCGCCCCGCTCTTCGAGGACGGCCGGTTCCGCCCCGAGTTCGGTTTTCTGGCGGGCAAGCGTTCCAACGAAGTGGCTGATGAGGTCGTAGCCGAACTGAAGAAGCGCGGCCGCCTGTTCTCCCACGAGCAATACTATCACCGCTACCCGCACTGCTGGCGGTGCAAGGATGAGCTGGTCTACCGCCTGGTCGACGAATGGCTCATCAACATGAAATGGCGTGACGAGATCATGGAATCCGCCAAGCAGGCCCAATGGATTCCCCAATGGGGTATCGAGCGGGAGCTCGACTGGTTGCGCAACATGGGCGACTGGATGATCTCGAAGAAGCGCTACTGGGGCCTGGCGCTGCCCATTTGGGAATGCCACGAGTGCGGCCACTTCGAGGTCATCGGCGCCAAGGAGGAACTCAAGGCCCGTGCGACCAGCGGATGGGACGGTTTCGAGGGACATTCGCCCCACCGCCCCTGGGTCGACGCCGTCAAGATTCGCTGCGCGCAGTGCGGCGATGATAATGTCTCGAGGGTCAAGGATGTCGGCACGCCGTGGCTTGACGCGAGCATCGTCCCCTTCTCGACAACGGGCTATTTCTCCGACCGCGAGTATTGGAAACAGTGGTTCCCGGCGGACTTCATCGTCGAGGCTTTGCCCGGCCAGTTCCGCAACTGGTTCTACGCCCTGCTGGCGATCAGCACGATGATGGAGGGATGCTCACCGTTCAAGATCCTCAAAGGCCACGGGCTGGTCACGGACGACGTGGGCAAGCCGATGCACAAGTCGTCAGGGAACGCTATCGACTTCAACGACGCCGCCGAGGAAATCGGCGTTGACGTGATGCGCTGGCTTTACGCTCACACGCCGCCCGAACACAACGTCCTGTTCGGCCCGAAACACTGTGATGAAGTCCGGCGGGCGGTCATTCTCCCCTGGTGGAACGTCTACTCGTTCTTTTGCAACCTCGCCCGAATCGACGACTTCAACCCACGCGAGCACACAGCCGCCCCCGACCAGCGGTCACTGCTCGATCGCTGGATCATCTCCGATCTCAACAAGCTCATTCGTACCGCCCACAAGTCCTACGCCGGTTTTGACGTGGCGCGGTTCTGCACCGAGTCCGAGCGGTTCATCGACGTACTCAGCACGTGGTACGTTCGAAGATCGCGGCGGCGGTTCTACGGCCAAGGTTGGCCGGACGACAAACGGGCTGCGTATGCGACGCTCTACGAGGTGCTGACCACGTTCAACCGCCTCATCGCCCCGATCGTGCCGTTCATGGCCGAGACGATCTACCAGAGCCTCGTCGCCGAGCAGGTCCCCGATGCGGCGGAGAGTGTGCATCACACGCCGTTCCCGCAGGCGGACGAATCGCTGATCGATGAGTCACTGTCTGCCCACATGGCGGCATCGCTCAGGTTGATCTCGCTCGCGCGATCCGCCCGGAAGAGCTCCAAGCTGAAGATTCGCCAACCGGTGGCGGAGCTTGTGGTCGTGCCCGCCGACGAAACCGAGCGCAAAGCCGTCGAGATGTTCGAGGACCACTTCCTCGAGGAGTTGAACGTCAAGAAGGTGACGATCCGCGATTCCAGCGAGGACCTCTACACGGTGGAGGTCTCGCCCAACATGAAGACGCTCGGACCGAAACTAGGCCGATCCACCGACGCCGGACGCAAGGCGATCGCCCAGCTCGACCCGAACCAGATCGCCGAGACCTTCGAGCGGGGACTGCCCGTCAACCTCGCCGTCGAGGGAATGAACTTCGAGCTGGATCGGACCGACCTGATAGTGTGCAAGTCCTACGGCAACGACTGGGCCGGAGCCGACGATGGCAAGACCGTCACCATGATCGACAAGCGGATCACGCCCGACCTCAAACGGGAGGGCATCGCCCGCGACATCGTCCGAAACGTCCAGAACCTCCGCAAGGACGCCGGGCTCGACATCGCCGACCGCATCAAGCTCAGCCTTGTGACCGAGGCGACCGGCGTGAAAGAGGCCATCGAACAGTGCGGGGACTACATCCGCGAGGAGACGCTGGCTGTCGAGCTTCAATCCGCCCCGCTCGGCGCGGACGCTGCACGCACGGCCGTCAAAATCGATGGACAAGAGGTCACGATCGAGCTCACAAAAAGCGTCTAATACCAAATCTAGTTCAAGAATGCCGATTCCCCACCACCGAGCCGCGGGCTGCCGCAAGGCGGCTTTGCCGCGCCCGCGCGGACGCGAAACTGAAGGTGCCCCATTCTTCGCGGAGCGAAGGGTGAGGAATGGACGGTTGTTCGAGGATTGTAGGGTGGGCATGGCCCACCATCGGCGGCGATGTTCTTGGTGGGCGGTGCCCACCCTACTCGCTCAATCCGTCCCCCACCCTTTCCTGACGAAAAGGACGGGGCACCTGACCGCTCGGATACGGATGATCCGTGAAGTCGTCACACCGGCGAGCCAAGCATGCGGTGTTCCCCGAAGGCATTACGGATCAAGGTCACCCCAATCGACGCCGTGCTGCGCGGTGTCGTGCGTCATCTCGTCGGGATCGAAGCCCGAGTACGACGAGGTATGCCCATCGGCAAAGAGGACGTTATTGTTCTGTTTGAGGTGTGCCGGGCGTTGCCAGTCGAGGCAAGGTTGTGTTGCGTTATCCATGTCGGCATCGTTGATGTTAATCTCAGCATTCGTGCCGAACGGTGGAGTGTAGAACATCGGGTTTGTGCAGTCGCCGGCCAATACGAACTCGCTGGGATATCGGATGAAATCCTGCTTGGTGGCGTGTCGCCCGTGTCGCTCCAACCCGGCGTAGGCGGCTTCGAAGTACGTGATGGTGACGTCGGCTTTGAATTCCGGGCAGGCGAAGATGTCGACGTCTGTGAGCCCGGCGTTTTGAAGGAGTTCCGTCCAGGCCGGGCCCACGTCGTCACCGCCCGTGCCGTCCGAAGGCGTCTTGTAGAAGCCCCACACATGCCAGCAGGACCAACTCGGGTACGTTGATACCGAGTTATCCGCGTACAGCGCCATGGCTATGCCGAGCTGCCTGAGGTTGGACTTGCACGCGAGCTGCTTGGCCTGGCCTCGGGCCCGCGCAAACGCAGGCAGAAGGATGGATATCAGTAATCCGATGATCGCAATGACGACCAGAAGCTCGATGAGCGTGAACGCTTTGTGCGTGATGCGCATATCGTTACCTCCGCTTTGTTTGTGCTGCATAGCGTATCCGGTGAACGCGAGCATACAGCAGCACGGCGACGCGAGTGTAAAACGAGTCGCTCCGCCGTCAAGTGAGATTTCCAGGTCGCTCCTGTCGGTTCTTGTGTGGTGTGGCCCTATTTGGGGGCGTGGCCGAAACTGTCCACTCCGCCTTCCATACCGCAACCACGCGGCGTTGTGTCATCCGGTAGGGTCGGCCGTGCGGACCTGCTCTGTCTTCACTTCGAACAAGCAATGGGTCCGTACGGCTGACCCTACGCTGCGCCTCACGGATGGCCTGTCTTCCTCGGGGAATCCGCGGGCAAAAACCCGCGGCTCGTTACACAAGATATAGAAAACGCTCTAATCACTACTTTTTTTGTGTATAATGGGTGCTCGGGGTAATGCGTACGCCCGGCTGTCGGCGGATAGGCGGTAGGGTGGGCACTGCCCACCAACGACAAACACGAGAGGGTGCCCCATTCTTCACCGCAGGTGAAGGGTGGGGAATGGACGGTTGTTCGAGGATTGTAGGGTGGGCATGGCCCACCATCGGCGGCGATGTTCTTGGTGGGCGGTGCCCACCCTACTCGCTCAATCCGTCCCCCACCCTTTTCTGACGAAAAGGACGTGGCACCCACCAAAGAATCCTGTGGAGGATTGGGCACCCGGCCACGGCGACGGATAGGAAACGCGAAACGATGCGACGACTCGTAACCAGTTTGCTCTTGCTCATCGGCGGATGCGGGGCCGTTCCGACAACACCGCAACTCGTGGGCTGCTCGGACGGTCTCGACTGCGATCTCGACGGTTCTTCCGCAACCCTGACCGCGGAATCCGATTCCCAAACGGATGGCGTCTCCGATGAGAATCCCGGCGGCGAAGTCGCCGACGATGCCTTGCCCGTCGATCCGGCGGATACGGACGCACTCACCGACGAGGAGCAGGACCAGAGTGCGGACGACCTCGTCGAGGATGATGCGCCGGGGCAGGATGAGGGTCCGTTCCCACCGCCCTACGACGATCCCCCGACGATCACGCCCGATCAGCCGGAGGGCACATTGCCGAACCCGTACGTTCCCGATCCCTATGCGTTGCCGCCGGAGTGGGGCGACCTTTACGGCGACCTCTTCGACGATCCGGACTACGAGCCGTTTGACGATCCCTTTTCCGAGCGTACACGGGAGACTGGCACGTTTTTCGCCGCAGGTGAAGGTGGGATGGACTACGGTCATTCGGACCCAGCCGCCGCCACCGCCCAACCGCCGTTGACGTTCGACACGGCTTACCTGCCCGATCTGTTGTCCTTGTATCTTGACGGTCTGACGCTCGGCCTGCTCGGCGACGACTACGGTGATCCATTCACGGAAGCTGGCCCTATCGCCCCGCGTGACAGCATTTCTTACCTCGAGCAGATCTGCCGCGACAGCGGTGTGAGCGATTCCCTCTGCCGTCGCCTCTACGGCCAGTAGGTCGGGCTCGGCCCGACGTCGGTTTGGATGAAGTTTCGTCGGGCAAAGCCCGAACTACGCTCCGTCTCATCATCGCTCCCCCACGTTCGAAAACGTGGGCCACCCAGCCCAACCGACGCTCTACAGAATCCGCTGCAGGATCATCAGGTACCCGCTCGCGAGGATGAGCTGCGCCAGCGCGAAGATGCCGCCGATCTTGACGAAGCCGAAGAAAGTGACCTTGAGGTTGTTCTTTCTGAGGATCATGCAAGCGACGACCGTACTGGCTGAGCCGATCGGCGTGATGTTCCCACCCAGGTTCGCGCCGAACACGACAGCCCACCACTGAACGGGCTGCACGGCCGCTGCCGCCTCCGGCGTCGGACCGAAAATCTTCGCCAGCATCGCGGCAAGTGGGATGTTGTCGGTCAGGGATGAGAAGAAAGCCGTGAGCCACATCAGCCCGACCGGCCCGGTCCGGTCCGTGAACCCATCCAGAAGCTGCCCGATCCACATCAGCACCGCCGCCCGCTCCATCACCCCGATCACAACGAAGAGCCCCGCGAAGAAGAAGACCAGCGACCACTCGACGTTATCCAAATCCTGCTCGACGTCCTTGGCGTGCAGGAGCATCATCAGCACCGCCGCCCCGATCGCGACAATCTCGATCCCGAAGTCACACAGGATCGGGATCTGCGGCTTGAGCGCGAAGGCGAGGATCACAACGATCACACCGATGATCGACGTGAAGAAGAACCGCCGGTCCTTCACCGTCTCCCATTCATCAAACGCCATCACCAGTTCGAGATTGTGCTGCCTGACGGTTGGATCCACGGCCGGCTGAACACTCTTGCCGAACAGCCACCGGGCAATCCACAGACTTACGGCGATCGCGACAATCGTGTAGGGCCCGGCCACGACCAGGAACGTCAGATAGCTTATATCAGCCGCCTTGCCCACGATGATGTTGGGAATCGAGCTGATCAGCGTCAACAGCCCGCCGACGTTCGTCATGATCCCCTCGGTAACGAGAAACGGTAGGGCATCGAGCCCGAGCTTGCGACACGCCACCACCGTTAGCGAACCGATGATGATCATGGCTGTGATGTTGTCGAGAAACGCGCTAAACACCGCCGTCAGCACACTCAGAAGCACCAACAGGCGAAACGGATCGCCGCCGCTGGCTTTGAGCATCTTGACGCTGATCCACGTGAACAAGCCGCTACGAGCGGCGATCTCGACGAAGACCGTCGCCCCGATGACGATCCCGATCACCTCCCACTCGATCATCTCGATGTAGACGGGGAGATGGCCGTCACCCAAGGCGAAGTAACCCCACGCGTCGGCCAGGAAAAGGCAGAACAGCGCCGAGAGAAGCACCAGCACGGTCTTTTGAACCTTCTCGGTCGCCATGAGCACGAGCGTGATGACCAGGATCACCGAGAAAACGACCGTCTGGTACGTCGGCACCGATGCAGCGTCGGCGCCGCCGGATGCGAGCAACCACGATGTCGGATCCAAACCCATTCCGTCCTCGCAAATCCGCAGGATGCGCCCGCTACTTCGAAGGGCCCACGGAATCTCAATCCCGGCGCGACCGCCTGATCACAACGCCAGGACCGGGATGTCGCGCACCGCGTGCATCAACTGATAGTCGTCAGCCGAAACGTGGCTGTACCCTTCTGCATGGCGACCGACCACGACAAGCCCGTAATCACGCTCACTCAGCTCGCGCCGCACCACGTCGGTCACCTGACCGACGACAATCCGGTAGCTCACGTCATAGGGTGCCTTACGGCTGGCTGCGACGACGCCCTTGAGAAACTGCTCACCGTGGCGGGCCATCGCTCCGAGAAGATCCTCGCCCGCTTCGTCGTGGATGCGCGGCGAGACCCGAAGCGTGTCGCGGACGTCCTCGAGCTCGGTATCGTTCACGGCGTGCAGCAACAGGATCGCGCCGGGCTCCTCCGCCAGCGTGAACGAATAGGAGAAGTTCTGCGTCTGCTGGAAGTTCCCCGTCAGCGCGTGCAGAATGCGCCCAAAGACGTCGGCCGGGGCCGCCAGCGGTCGGCGCACGACCAGAATCGGCGGGACCGTGCCCTCCACGAGGGCATCCAGCGCCACAACGCGAGCGGTCTCACGTTCGGGCTCGGGCAGCAAGACAAGCCTGTTTCGACCGATGCTGACCTGACCCACGAGTTCCGCCGTCGACGCGAAGGGCTCCCCAGCCGGTTCGAGCCCGCGATCGCGCGCCATCGTAGCGGCCTGATCCGAACCCATGACTGTCGGCCAGTGCACACGGACCGCCGAGCCAAACCGTTCCTGGAAATAACAGGCGAGATCGAGAATCGCCCCGTCCAGCGGATCGTTCTTGAGCACGACCGCGAGACGATTCAGCGGGACCTCCTCGATGTGAAGCACCGGGATCGATGCCTGCTCGAAGATGGACTCGAACTCATCCAGCGAATGCTCATGCGTCATGCCGCACTCCCGGCCGAAAACCGCGATTTCGATCCTACGGCGGGATTGTCGCAATGACCGGCTGGAATGCAAGATGTCGCCGCCCCACCGACACGATCGCGCGCGGCGGGTTCCGCGGCCGCTTGACCCCCACCGCGCCCGGCGTATGATCGTCGGCCATGTGGATTCGGAACGTCGCTCTGCTCATCGTTCTTTCCGTAATCGCGCCTGCCACCGGTTGTCTCGAGCGCAAACGCGACGACTACCTATCCTCGCGAGACGTGTCCGTCGCCGATCCCTCCGAGCGAGCGGATGCCCTATGGGTGGCGATCAAGGACACGCTTCGCCGGCATGGGTTTCAGCTTGATCGCATCAATCGCCGAGGCGGCGTCATCACGACGATGCCGCTGACGTCGAAACAGTTCTTCGAGTTCTGGCGCCGGGACGTCAAGACGCAGGAGGACCTCTGGGAGGCAACGCTCAACCCCATCCGTCGCCGGGTCGAGGTCGCGGTCGCGCGCGGGCCCGGCGAAGCCTGGAAGACCTTATACGTGACCGTCCACAAGGAGCGGCTTTCCTCACCGGATCGGCAGTTCAACAACACCGGCGCCGCCTATCAGTTCTTCGGCGACAATCTGCCCTCGACGACGGGGCTGGTCCGCGTGACGCCCGAGGACAATCAGTGGCTGGACCAGGGGCGGGATTATGCCATGGAGGACCACCTGCTCCGCGCCATCCTGAGAGACGGCGGTTTGGATGCGGGGGTTGAGGCTACCGAGGGGATCTCAAGTGCACAACAGAGGTGGCAGCGCAATGCGGGCCTTCGGCGTAGCGGTGATGCTCGCGCTAATCCCCACCAGTGGGCTGGCCCTGCGGGCCGGCGTTGCTCACGCCGCATGTGAGCGGTCGAGTGCAGCCTGTGACATCATCTGCACAACGGCCGTAACATCCCTGCCACCGCCGCTTAGAGCCCTCTTCGAACCGCACCTCGACACGCTTCGCAAGGCGGGTGTCGCCGATGTCAGCAGCCTGAGGGACCACGCCGGCAATCTCACGGATCATGATCACTTCTTCGTCCTGGACGGGATCGTCGGGAACGAGCTGCGGTCATTGCAGCAGGATCGCACCGAAACGGCCCGGGTATTCAAACGGCGAGGTATCGAGCACGGCGGTCAACTGCCGTGGGCGGTTCTCGATCATCACCAGGCTCTTGTGCGCGCGTTCACATCACGCGATGACGATTTGATCATTCACGAGACCGGCGTGCTTTTGCACCTGGTCACGGACGCGTCCATGCCGTTCAGCACGACACTCGACCGGCTCAGCCAGAGCGTGGTGGCCCGGCGCGCGCCGGAAGAAACTGAGCCCGAATCGGGATCATGCCCCACGGTTCGGTGGCGCGTGCAGGTCGGCCTGCTCAACCACCTTTCCCATCGACTCGAGTATGAGGTGAGGGTCTTTCCCGGTCGCGTCGAGGACCTGATTGATCCCAAGCAGGCCGTCTTCAAAACACTGATCGATTCACACGGGGAACTGAGCGACCTGATCTCGGCGGACGCCGCCGTTTTCGAGGAGCTGCGCATCACTGACACGACGGCCTTTGAGGCCTCGGCGAAGGCGTACTACCGAGAAATGGCGAACCGCACGGCGGGCGTAATGGAAAGCCGGCTCGAGGCGGGCGCGCTGCTCGGAGCGCGACTGATCACGACGGCATGGACTCACGGAGGGAGCCCGAACCCCATCGCACTCCGGCCCCATCTGTCCGGCCAGGCCACCCCCAACAACGAACGCCGCGCCGACACCAAGGCAACAACGAGCCCGTTTGTAGGCAGCCGCCACTCGAAGATTTTCCACCGGGCCACCTGTCCACACGCTCGCCGGATCAAACCGGAGAACGTGGTGCATTTCGACTCGGCGGAAGCAGCTACGCGGGCGGGACGCATCCCCTGCAAGACTTGCAACCCCAGTTCGCCGTAACCGCACGGCACGACGCGGGTGGTTGCAGCCGCACCAGACAACCGTCACGCGCAAACAAGAAGATGGGAGGTGCCGCCGTGGCGAGAGACACCCCCCATCCAATCGTGTCGTGCCGTACCTGATCGACGCCCAGGCAGCAAAGCCGACTGCCGTGGCGAGAGCCGGCTCAGATTTCAACCAACCGGGACGCCTTCAGGACATCAACACTACTTTGTCTTCTTTCTCCGCTTCTTCTTTACCGTCTTCTTTGCGGCTTTCTTCTTGGTAGCTTTCTTCTTTCCCTTCTTGGCGACTTTGCGCTTCGCCTTCTTGACGACTTTCTTCTTCGCCTTCTTGGCAACTTTGCGCTTCGCCTTCTTGACGACTTTCTTCTTCGCTACCTTACGTCTCTTCTTGGCCATAAACATCACCTCCCTTCTGGACGAAATGGTACACCATGACTTCGCTCTGTCAAAAAAAATCCGGCCTGACTCACTACGATTCGGCGGTTCACCCAACGCAAACACGCACGCACATTGACAACGCTGCGCGACCGATCTCACGAGCGCACACGGGCATCAACACACAAGAATCAATGCCACGACCACGACATCATGATCTCATCACACTTCCACGACCGTAATCAAGCGGCGAGTGCACAACCGTCTCACCGAAGCGTACAACACACTCACAACACGCCCATCAGGCCCTCTGTGACGCGCGAAAGCGACGGGCCACCGGTGGTCTCGCGGTACGGAAGTTTGCAGAAAACCCCCGAAGAAACGTAGGTTTAAAGGATTCCAGCCGCGCGACGACCGTCGCGTCCGTTCATCCTCAACGACCCGCGCCGACTCACCGGCACACGAAGCGTACCGTCACCGGAAAGGCGGGCGACGCGAGTGCCAACGACATGGCGGTTCGCGCGGTATGCACCGCCTCCACGATGGGTCGACCGAAGAAGGCAACGCGAAACAAGTCTCGCTTCACGCAACGGCCATCAGACGCAAAAGCAGCCGTGACAGCGACTTACGAGTTGCAGAAAAAAAATGATTTTTTTTGATTTTTTTCTTGCCAGAGGTCCGCGGAGGGCGCGGTTTGAACGAATCCGACGCGACAACAGCCACTCAAAACACGCGTCGCTCGACAAGCGTTGTTCGCTCGACGTCACAGGTCAGGCGCGTTATTCAACGCGCCGAATCATCGCTTGTCACCTTCGATACCAACCGTGCGGTCCTTGGAAACATCGCGAGCTTGGATGCACACCGGCACCGGAAGACCCGAAGAACAAACGTCGCGCGTCACACCCGACAAACCACCGGTACCGATTCGTAGGAGGAAAAGGGGGCAGGGGGAAACACCGACAATCTCACGGCGCGTTCATGGAGGCGTCCATAAAGAACAGACCCCACGAACATCCAGCCGGACGCGGATCATCCCAGCGTAACCGCGCCACAGAACGCCTACTTCGCTCGTTCGATGTACTGACCCGTGCGTGTGTCCACTCGGACCCTCTCGCCGCATTCGATGAACGGCGGCACGCGAACCTTGACACCGGTTTCCAGTATCGCTTCTTTATTCTGATTCGTGGCGGTCGCCCCCTTTATGGAGGGCGGCGTGTCCGTCACTTTGAGCTCGACAACCATCGGCGGTTCGAACGACACGATCTGACCGTTGTACACTTCGCAAGAGATTTTCTCGTTCGGTTTGAGCCACTTCGCGGTGTCACCAACGATGTCCGGGCCGACGGGGAACTGATCATACGATTCCAGATCCATTACCACGAGGTTTTCGCCTTCCCGGTATAGGAACTCGTACACCTTGGATTCGACAAACGGCGTCTCGATCCGGTCGTCAACATTAAACCTCACCTCGACGATGGAACCGGTTTTGAAATTCTTGATCTTCGCCTGCATGTAGCTCCGCTTGTTGCCTTTGGCCACGTGGTTGACGTCGTGGACGACGGCCAACTCACCGTCGTGGAGGATGGTCCTACCCTTACGAAGCTCAATCGCTTTGAACATATCTATCCGCTCCCGGAGTGTCTCACGTCAAAATCTCACAACCGCCATCGTCGCAAATGACGCCTTGGCGGTCAAGGGTTTCCGCGAGAGCCACGCCCAGAACCACCTCGGACAGCGCCACGGGGCACGCCGTAGCGTGATCCGGGCGAGTTACGCCGGACGGTCGATCAGTTACCGGACCTATCGAGGGGCAAGACTGGCCGCTTCCGCCACAAGCGCCGGATTGCGGGCACGGCGGACGGCCTTAGAATGTCGCCCCAATGAGCAAGTCACGAAGGTCTTCTGTTCAGAAATACCACGACCGCGTGGCCGCACGCTACGACCACAGCTATGACGACCCCTACTGGAAATGGCACGATGCGCTGACCTGGGACTATCTCAAGCCTTTCCTCCCGCGCGATGCGACGGCGAAGTGCGTCGATCTGGGATGCGGCACGGGCAAGTGGGCGGCTAGGCTCATCAAGAGCGGATACGACGTAACCTGCGTCGATATCTCACCCAAGATGCTCGATCAGGCTCGTGCAAAGGCAGAACGTAGCGCGGGCTCGGCTCGCGTCGCCTTCGTGCAGGCGGACTTGGCAGACCTAACGGTCATACCGGCCAAGCGATTCGCCTTTGCCGTGGCGCTTGGCGACTCGATTGGCTGCACGGACTCAGCCGCGGTAACGATGAAGCAAATCCGACGCATCCTCACGCCCGACGGCATTCTCGTGGCGACGTTTGACAACCGCCTCGCCGCAATCGACCACTACGCCGAACTGGGCGACCCACGAAAGCTCAAGCAATTCCTTCGTGACGGCCGAACGCATTGGCTTACAAAGGACGCCGATGAACGTTTCCCTATCTTGACGTTCTCGCCATCCGACGTTCACAAGCTCGTCGAGAGCACGGGTTTTGAGATGCTGGACATGGTCGGCAAGACCGTCCTGCCCATGCGCCGCAACCGAAGCGTGCTGGAGGCATCGCAGGCACGACGTGTCTGGGCAGGGATCGAGAGGACGCTCTGCCGAGATGAGGCGGCCATGGGAAGGGCCTCCCACCTCCAGATCGCCTGTCGGGCGTGCCCGCGGTAGCACCCGCCGGCACCGGGCAGAACAGCCGACAACGCTCGCATCGTCCCTCCGGGACGGGATCACGCCGCTGAAGCACGCGGTCCGAGGTGCCGAAAGACGCCTGCACCCGGGTGTTGAGGGTGCGTGACAGTTTCGGCGGGGCGGTAGGCGGTTAGAATGGCAGGATCGTTGC